>JAZDGX010000001.1:0-7994 GCA_043806645.1 Candidatus Eiseniibacteriota bacterium
CCCGGTCTCCGATCACACCGACGGCGGCCTTGAGATCGTGCTCCTCGATGTAGGCCAGAAAGTCTTGCCACCCGGGAGGGAACCCGCTCGGGGTGTAGGGAGAGAAGACCAGATCATCCGCCTTGATGACGATGATCTGGCAGAAGACGGGCACCTCCAGCGTCACCTCTCGGCGTGGAAGAAGCGGCGTCTCGACGAGCACCTTGAAGACGGCGGCCCCGGTAGTGTCCGGGGCGACATAGGTGACCTCCGTTCCCTCCCCGCGCAGCGTTCCGAAGTTGACCGACCAGTGCAGGCCGGAGGGGGGGATGCCCGCGAGATCCAGTTCATCGAGCCGGAGCGTGATGCGCGCGGAATCGCCGCGGGTCACGTAGGGTCGGGAGCAGACCAATCCGGCCTTGATCTCGGAAGGAGGGCGGGTCGGTCCGGAACAGCCGAAGGCCGCCCAGAGCGCGCCGAGAAGCAGACCCACGTGCACACCACGCATCAGCACGGTTGACGGCACTCCTCGGTCTTGACCATTCCCCCGAAAGCAAGACCCACCGCGCCGGTGCGTCAAGATGCCTGTGGCGCCCGCTCGCGCGTGGCGCCCCCTCGCCCGCCCCCCTGTCGCAGACGGCCGGATCGGGACGGCCTCAACGCACGATCACCACCCGCTCCTGGGCGAGCACCCGCCCATCGCGGGAGAGGCGCACGAAGAAGATGCCCGCCGGCAGACCCGCGCTCCGCCACCCGCAGGCTTGCGCCCCCGCCGGCTGCCACGTCGAGAGCAGTTCCACCGCGCGGCGGCCGGTGACATCGAAGACGGCCAGCGTCACATGGGACGGCCCCTCCAGGCAATAGCGGATCGTCGCGCTTCCCGCCACCGGGTCCGGGCAAATCGAGAGCCGGGGAATCGCTGCGGCGCTCCGCCCGTCGCCGGCATCGCCGTAAGGCAAGTACTCGTAGGCGCCGATATCGACCCCCTGCCCCGCCGGCCGGAGGCAGCCCGCGAAGTCTTCGGACGGCGCGCCGGTCCCGGACCCTTGATCGACGGCGAGGCTGTTCTCGAACAGGCGCAGATCGAACCCGGAAGGCGACACGAAGAGGTCGGTGTCCTCGTAGGCGACCAGAGAGCTCTCATCGCAGCCGCAGAAATCCGACCACTCGCCAGCGTCGATCTCCTCCAGGCTGAACTCCCGCTGTCCGCCCCCCCAGATCGCCCGCGGGGCGTTGTCGTTGTGAAAGACGTTGTAGTCGCCTTCGTAGGTGAATCCTTCCAGTTGCTCGATCCACAACCCGACATTGTCCCCGCCCGCCAGGATGCAGTTGCGCAGATCCAGTTGGATCCCGGCCCCGGTGCTGTCGACATAGATCGTATAGACATCCGCGTCCATGAATGTGCAGTTCTGGAAGACGTACGTGTGGGGCAGCTGTCCGCCCCGCACCAGACAGGCATGGCAGACCTGGTTGCGATAGAAGAGGCAGTTGACCGCCCGCAGGCCGTCCTGCCAACCCGCAATGCCGCGATAGACGCAATCGTGTGCCGCGCAGCGGTTGAGCGTCGTGTTGCGGGCGCTGATGTCGAATCCGTCGTAGAGATCGTAGGCCTCACAACGATTGAAGACGAAGTCGTGCTGTCCGCCGTGGCCTAGAGCGAAGCCGTCGACGTTCTGCTCGGGGTCGTTACAGGTGTGGGCCACGCAGTCATTGAACGTACCGTTGTAGCAATCGGCACCGCCCGAGGGCGAGGCGTCGAAACCGTAGAGGGTGAAGTGGTGGATCTCGACTCTCTCCAGCAGGAAATCGTGCGTACCGCAACAGGCGCCGATTCCGAAGATGACGTGATGCACCTCGCAATCGCGCAGCACGACGTCGTGCACGCCGGTCATCCAGATCCCGGTCTGCGCGAAATGCCGGATCTCGAGACCCTGAAGCTCGACGTGCGAATCTTCCATCCGGAATCCGGTTCCCGATTCAAGGCCGGTCCCGTCGAGCACCGGATGCTCGCCGGGAAAGGCGGCGAAGACGATCGCCGCCCCCGCGTTGCCGCCGTGGCCGGTCACGACGCTCTCCTGATAGATGGCGTCACGGATCAACACGGAGTCGCCGGCGAACAGAAGCCCGGCGGCGTGGCCGATCGTCCTCCAGGGCAGCTCCAGGGTCCCCGGGTTGGCATCATCGGCGTAGAGGTGATCGCCATCCACACAGTACGTGGCGGCGAAAGCCGGTGCGGGCGAGCCCGGGAGACCGGGCAGAAGTCCCGGCAGGCAGAGGACGATCATCCCGAGGACGCGAATCGGCTTCGACATGGAGGTTCCTCCCTTTCTGTCGCCGCGTGGGTTCACTGGCTGGCACATTATCAGGACCCGCCGGGCCCTCCCAGCCTCGAATCACCGCATCGAACGCGGAACCCCGGCGGCATCGAGGGTTATGAGGGCAGGATCGGCAGGCCGGATCGACGAGGTTGCCCGGAGGGTTCGCATCGGGTAGACTCCGATCCGCTTTCCCCGAGTTGGAATCCGGGCGGTGGATGGCCCGCCCATGATCCGTGGATCCATTCAACCAAGGAGGCGATGCGCATGAAGTCGGTATGCCTTGGCATCCTGATCCTGGCCCTGAGCGGCCCAGCCTGGGCGCAAACCCCAAACGCGTCCAGCGAAGACCCTGCCGCCGGCAAGACGCAAGCGGAGAAGAAGGCCCAGCAACTCGTCGTCAAGGAGGCTTCCGTGAGCGACAAGGCCATCGAGCAGATCGACGCGATGATCACGAAAGCCGCCGTGGACAAGAGCAAGTCCGACTGGCGCACGAGCCTCCCCAAGCCTGCGCCGGCCGTGTTCGATCCGCAGCACTCTTACTTCGTGCGCATGGAGACGACCAAGGGCCCGATCCTGATCAAGTTCATGCCCGAAGTGGCCCCGATGCACGTCACGAGCTTTATCTATCTCACACGTCTGGGATTCTATGACGGCCTGATCTTCCATCGCGTCATCCCGAAGTTCATGGCGCAGGGGGGCTGCCCGCTGGGTCTCGGGAGCGGGGGGCCGGGATACAAGTACGCCGGCGAGTTCGATCCCGAGGTCAGCCACGATCGGCCGGGCCTGCTCTCCATGGCCAACGCGGCTCAGCCCGGCACCGACGGCAGCCAGTTCTTCATCACGTTCGTGCCCGTTCAGTATCTGGACGGCAAGCACACCATCTTCGGCGAGGTCGTCGAGGGATTGGAGACACTGAAGAAGTTCGAGGCGGCCGGCAGTTCCTCGGGCAAGACATCCGAAAAGCTCGTCATGGAGAAGGTCACGATCGTCGTCAAGTAGACACGGTCGCAGCCAGTTGCAAACGGGCGGTCGCCGAGTTCCGGCGGCCGCCCGTCGTCTTGATCCCTCGTCGCCGGTTCCCGCGCCGGGCTTCGGTGCGCCCCGGACGCGCCGCGCACGCTGCCATCACTTCCCGGTGGAGGCGCCTTCGAGCTCCGCCGCAATCTCATCCATGTTCGCCGGCCCCACCCCCTTGGCCTTCGCCTTGCGGGCCGATGCGGCCAGGCAGGGATGACGCAGCCCCTGATGGTAGGGGATGATCGCGATGTTGTAGTGCAGGCGTCCGTCCTCGGGGTGCTGGGCGCCGATCTTGCAGATCCAATCGATCCACTCGGCGGTCTGGCCCCAGGTCACGGCGATCTTGCACGATCCGTTGATTCCGGAGGTCACTCCCGGGCTGGTCGGATAGAGCTCGACCAGCGATTTCCACAGGCTGAGGCTCGTCTTCGTATCGCCGCGGAAGTACTCGTGGTACTTGGCCATCAGGGTCAACCCCTTGGTCGCCGAGGAGGACTCGTGCGCCGCATCGAGCGCCAGGACACGGTCGAGAAGTTTCTGCGCCTCGGCCTGGCGCTTGCGAAAGAGAGACTGCTCCATCCCATCCACCATGATCGCCATGGACTCCGGATGCGCAGCGAGATCGGACTCCATCGCCGGCAGCGGGTCGATGCCGCTCTTCAGGTCGCGCGCCTCGATCATGAACTTCATCTTGCCGCGATAGCCCTGGACCCGGCCGACCTCTTCGCCGCCGGGGAGCAGGAAGACCACCGCCGGCAGCCCCAGCACCGGGACACGGCGGCTGAATTGCACACCCGCGGGTGAGTCCATGCTGATTTGCAGGGCGATCAGATCCTCGCCCAATTCCGCCCCCTCGGCAGCCTGCCAGATCTCCTCCTCTACATCTTTGCACTGCATGCAATGGTCGCTGTAGAGGTCGATCAAGATCAGGGTGTTCTTCTTCTGCGCCAGCGCGAGTGCCTCGTCGTAGGTGGCATCGCTCCAGCGGATGCCCTCGGCGCCCGCCGCGGGAGCGAGAAGCGCAACCAGGACGAGGGCGAGGATCACCCCGACGACCCCCGCGCGAATCCGCCCAGCCGGAGACGCGGCGACAAGAAACCGGTGCGGAAGAGAAAAAGGAAGAAGAGGATTCGTCCACATCATCATCACCCCCTGCCATGGATCGGCTCGTTTCGCCGCCCCGTGAAGCCTGACGCCCATACCTCTCCCGGAATCTGCCCGCCCGTCCCTGCGGCAACTAACCCTCGATCTGCCGTCCCGCGAGAAGGTCCCGGTGCACCATGCATGAGAGCATCTTCAAGCGGACGTAGTCGCCTGAATAGAAGTAGTAGCCCTTGAAGCGACCCCAGCGCGAACTGCGATTGCTGTCCTTGACCAGGAACCAGTCGCGTCCGCCGTGCCGGGCATAACCCACCAAGTGGACGCCATGGTCGTCGGTGGTCGCGCCGTTGTCGATCCGCATCTCCCGACTCGCCTGATCGATAAACTCCGCGGGGATGTCCCAACTCGGCACGATCGCCGCATCTTCCAGGCCGTCGATCCCCGGTTCGCTTGTATCGCCTCCGATGGATGCCGTGTAGCCCGCCTGCGCGGCCGCGACCATCAGCCCGTAGAAATCATCGAGCCGCAGATTGAGGAAGTCCTCCTGGCGGCGCCAATTGTCGGGCACATCGAAGAGTACCCGCCTTCCGAAGGGTTGTTTCAGCGTCGAGATCACGCTCACGTAGTCGTCCGGCTGCAGCTGGAGCACCTCCGCCAGGAAGCCCTGGGGCGTCCAGGAGCGGCCCTCGTAGACGAAGGTCTCGGGCGGCCGGCCCATTTCCCGATCGAGGAGCGCTCGGACATGGGCCAGCACCAGGCCCTCGTCCCAGTAGTCATGCTCCTCGACCCACAAGAGATAGGCCTCCAACTCGTCGGACAGACGCGAATGGTCGTGGCGGCCCTGCGGGTCCGGAACCCCGGCGTAGGCCTCGGCGGGCACCGCCCCGTACCGGCGGTAGATGTCGCGCACCGCCTGGTCCTCCGAACCCGAGGTGATCTGCGAGTGGCCGTATTCGCGAACGAAGCGGCGGGCCTGCTCCACGAATTCCCAGTAGACGGTCCACATCTCGGAGAGCTTGACGCGACGGCCGGTGAGGCGACAGACCTCCGCCTCAAAGAACGACGTGCCGCAGAAGCACCAACACGTTCCGGTGTCGTACTGCGCCTGGGGCGGAAAATGGAAGGCGGCGTTGAAGACCTCGAGGCCGGAAGGCCTGTCGATACCCGACCAGTCGACGCACAGGTCGAGCCGCTCACTCCTCTGCTTTTCGGCCAGCTCCGCGTAACGCTGATCGGCCTGATCGCGCAGGGAATCGCTCAGCGCCTGCCGCGCCCGGCGCTCGCGCTTCATCACGGCCATGACCGAGTCCTTCACGGCGGGTCGATAGATCGGGCCGCCGGTCCGCGTGGCGACCACCGTCTCTCCCATGGAAGATCCCATGCCCGAACCGCCCGCGGCGGCGGCGACCGCACCGCACAGACCGGCCGAAAGCAGGAGCGCCGTCCAGGAGACGCGTGCGCCCTTCGCAGACCCGCTCGTGACGGACCGTCTGCCATGATTCATACGGATCCTCCCCTGGGCGACTGCTGGAGCGCCCGCCAACCGGGGTTCGGGAGGATGGCCATCCGGAGTGGCCCGGGCAACGCTTCCCCCCCTGCTTCAAGAGTCTCGGATAGTAGGGGCTGGGGGGTGATTTGACAACCCAGTGCCACGGCCGGTGTTCGGGCGCACCGGATGGTCGCGGGGCCGATCGTCAATGCGTTTGAACTGCTCTCCGGAAACTCCGCCACGTCGGATGCGGCGATTCAGGGGACGGCCGTCGTCGCGCCCGCGCAGACCCGCTCAGCAGGCCGCCAGTTCGCCGTTGCCGGCCATCTCTCTCAAGCGAAACTTCTGGATCTTGCCCGACTGCGTCATCGGGAAGCTGTCGACGAAGACGACGCGCTTGGGGACCTTGAAGTTGGCGATCTTGTCGCGGCAGAAGGCAATCAGCTCTTCCTCGGTCGCCTGGCCGCCCTGGGCCAGCTTGACGATGGCCCAACCGACTTCGCCGAAGCGCGGATCGGGAACACCGATCACCGCGACGTTCGCGACCTCGGGATGCGTGAAGAGATACTCCTCGATCTCGCGCGGGTAGACGTTGAATCCCCCGGTGATGTACATCTCCTTCTTGCGGCCGACGATGCGGATGTAGCCCCGTTCGTCCATGGTCGCCAGGTCGCCGCTGTAGAGCCAGCCCGCGGCATCGATGGTCTCGGCCGTCGCCGCGCCGTTGCCGTAGTAGCCCTTCATCACGTTGTAGCCGCGCACGGCCAACTCGCCGGTCGAGTTGCCAGGAAGCGGGCGGCGGTGGTCGTCAACGATGCGCACCTCCTGCTCGGGAAGGGCGCGCCCGACGGTGGCTACGCGGTCCTCGAACGAGTCGTCGAGCTGCGTCATGGTGATGACCGGGGAAGCCTCGGTCAGTCCGTAGGCGATGACGATGTTGGCACCCATCCGATCGTACGCCGCCCGCATCACTTCGATCGGGCAGGGCGCTCCGGCCATCACGCCGGTGCGCACGCTGCGCACATCGTAGGACTTCTCCTTCAGCCCCTCGAGGTACTCGATGAACATCGTGGGCACCCCGTGCACGACGGTTGCGCGATGCCGCTCGATCGCGCGCAAGGCCTCATGGCGTTCGAACGACGGGAGCGGCAGGATCCCGCTGGCCGCCGAGACGCTGGCCGTGATCCCGATCACGCACCCGAAACAGTGAAAGAAGGGCACGGCGATCAGGGTGAGGTCGTTCTCGTCCTGGCGCATTACCTGGGCGATCTGCTCGCCGTTCCTGGCGATGTTGAGATTGGTCAACATCGCACCCTTCGGCTCTCCCGTCGTCCCCGAGGTATAGAGAATGAACACGACGTCGTCGGGCTCGATGGCGCGGCGGACGGTACTGAGGCGCTCATCGCGCGCGTGACCCTCGCCCGCTTTCAGGATGTCCGCCAGGAAGGACATGCGCGGCGTCTTCCGGTCCCCGCGCACGATGACCTGCCGCAGGCTCGGAATCTCGTTCCATACCGCATCGACGATGGCGACGTAGTCGCTCTTCAGAAACGCCGATGCGATCACGAGGCCGGCCGCCTCACAGTTGTTCAGGATGTACGCGACTTCCTGCGAGCGGTAGCGCGAGTTCATCGGCACGATCACGCCCCCCATGCGGGCGATGCCGAAGAATGCGATGACCCACTCGGGATAGTTGGTCATGTAGAGGCCCACGCGATCTCCCGGAGCGAGCCCGTGGGCGAGAAGCCCGGAGGCGAAGCGACTGGCGAGTTCGTCCAACTCCGCGTAGGAGATGCGCCGGTCCTCGAAGACGATCGAGGGACGATCGGGAAAACGAAGGGCCGCCTGTTCGAGAAACGCCGAAAGGGTGTAGTTCCGGGACATCGCGATGGCCTCCCTGCCCCCGCCGGGGCTTTGCCGCGCGCAACTCCATACGACTATAGAGGATGCGGGCGATTCCCGATTCGTAAATCGACTAATGAAGCGCACGATCGCAGCTTCTTGTCGATGCGTCCGCACGGGAGCCCGATGCTGGGCCGGGGCCGGGCCGGGGCGAATGAGCCGCGACTGCGCGGCGGCATGCTAGACTG
>JAZDGX010000002.1:0-7904 GCA_043806645.1 Candidatus Eiseniibacteriota bacterium
ACGATCGTCATCACGAGCGAGTTGACGGGGGCCTTTCTCTGTACGGGCGATCTCTACGGGCCCCAGCAGTACGCGGAAAACCCGATCGACGTCGAGGGGACGCTGATCGCCGACAAGATCGTGCTCGTGGGCCCGCTCACGCGCATCCGTCACGATCCCGCCTTCAATTCGCTGCCGCTGGCGGAGATGACCCGGCCGGGTCTGCGCTTGTTGGCCGGACGCACACGGGAGCCGTAGGCATGGGCAGAACACGCATTGCGCCGCGCGAAACGAGAGCCGGTATCACGCTGGTCGAGACGATGGTGGCGACGATGATCGTCGCGTTGCTGGCCGGCGGCACGGCCAGCTCGGGTCACCTGATCCTCTCGACCCTGCGCGAGGGGGACCGCGCCTGGACGGTGACCGAGCTCGGCACCGCGCTGCTCTCCGAGATCAGCAGCCTGCCCTTCGACGACCCGCAGCTCGGCGCGGGCACTCCGGGGCCCGAAACCGGAGAATGGAGTCCGGGCGGCTCGCGCGCACTCTTCGATGACGTCGACGACTACACCGTCTGGACCCTCGGCAACGCGCTGCAGTCCAAGGACGGCACGCCGATCCAGGCGCCCGGCTACGCCCGGGCGGTCACGATCGATTATGTCGATGGCGACGACTTCGAATCGATCTCAGCGGCGCCCACCGACTACAAGCGCATCGCCGTGTCGGTCTACATGGGCGGCGAGCTGCTCGGGACGTTCGTCACGGTGCGCGCGCAGGGAGGTCGCGATGTCGATTTCGACGGCTAGCGTGCTTCTGGGACGG
Organism: Candidatus Eiseniibacteriota bacterium; assembly: GCA_043806645.1. Taxonomy (GTDB): domain Bacteria; phylum Eisenbacteria; class RBG-16-71-46; order CAIMUX01; family WJJG01; genus JAZDGX01. The sequence continues at coordinate 799 of JAZDGX010000002.1, forward strand.
CGCGCGGGCCCCGCGCGGGGGCGGCGCTTCGCCCGCGGCACGCGCGGCGGGCTGGGGATCGAGGCGGGCGAGACGTGGATCCGTCTCTCCCAACTTCAGAGGAAGGGCCGTCAGGATCTCTGGCGGACGCTCTCCCTGCAGTCACGCGGGGAAAGGAGCGCATCCACCGGGCGGCACCTGCTCCGCACGGCGGGCTTTCGCAAGCAGCGAGTCGTGTGTGCGCTGAATCTCCCGCACCTCGATGTCTTCCCGCTCACCCTGGAGGGCTGCAGCGGCGAATCGCTGGAGGGGCAGATCGTCGCGCGCGCCGGCGAACAACTCAGCTACGCCCTGACCGACGCCGTTCTCGACTACATGGTGCTCTCCGGCGGACTGCGCCGTCCGGGGTGCGCGGGCACGACCGTTCTGGTTTTCGCCTGCCCGCGCCGGCTGGTCGACGACCTGCTCGCCAGGCTGGACGCCCTGGACCTCGCGCCCGCACGCTTGATCACCCCCGCCTGCGCGCTCGCAGCCAGCCTCGGCGCATCGGAAGCGAAACCGCGCCGCCTGGCGATCTGCTCCGGAGACGAGGCGACCTCGGTCGCGGTCATCGAACAGGGCACGGTCCTGCTCGAGCGGATCCTCCCCTGGGGTCTCCAGCGTCTCGCAGAGTCTCTCGCCGCGGAGCTGTCTCTGCCGATCGAGCAGTCGCGCGAGCTGCTCGTCCGGCCGGACCGCAAGACCGCGGAACAGATCCACGAGGCCGGGACCGCGCCGGACGCGGCAGGCGACGAGGAGCCGGTCGATGCCGCCGGCGCTTGCGCGCCGGAAGGCCGGGCTCGAGAGGACCGGGCGCAGGAAGACCCCCTCGAAGCGGCGATGCAGCAGATCCTGGGGCCGGCCTTGCAGGAACTCGTACAGGAGGCTTCGGCCTGCCTCGGATACTGCGACTCCTTCCTGCAGCCGGTGCCCGCGGCCGACGTCACCGTGCTGGGAGCGGTCGCGCACCTGCCCGCCCTACGTCTGCTCTTGGAGCAGGATCTGGGCCTGGCGGTCCGCATCGGGCTGTCCGGGATCGCCACGCCGCCCGCCGCCCCCTGCGCGCCGACCCACGAGATCGCGGGCTGTTGCGCGCTGTGGCCGGGGGAGACCCATCGCGAGGCGAACCCATGACGTCGATCAACCTGATCCCGCACGATGTTCTCGAGGCGCGCCGTGCCCGCACGCGGCTGCGTTACTGGACCGCGCGCATCGCCTTCACGCTGGCCGCCGTCGCGGCCCTCTACGGAACGCTCGCGCGCATCGCGATCGGCAGCCATGGAGAATTCGCGCGCGTAAACGGCAGATACGAGGCGTTGAAGCGGGACCTTCGCGCGGCGGAGACCCTGATCCTGCAACGCGACGATCTCCTCTCCCGCCACGCGGCGATCCAGGCGATCCACGGCAGCGAGCCGACGAGTGAACTGCTGAGAAGACTCTCCGCAGTGCTGACGCCGACGAGTCATCTTACCTACCTGTCCATCGAACGTTGCCCTCCCCTGCCGGCGGCCGCCTCCGGCGGCTGCTCGGGAACGCTGCGCCTACGCGGGTACGCGGCCGGACATCGCGACGTGGGCGAGATCCTGCGCGGGCTGCGCGACGCGGGGATTTTCACGGAGGTCCATCTGATCGGGATCACGGAACCGGCCGGACCGGAGGCGACCGGCGAGGCGACATTCGAAGTGGTTTGCGCTCTCCAGTCGGAGAGCGGGGGCGCGTGAGGAACGGGGTTCCAGCAGTGAAGCCGAAGCAAGTCGATATCATCGGTCGCTGGGCGTTCACGTTGTGCGTGGCCGCCTTCATCCTGCTGCTCGTCCAGCGCGGTGTGCGTCCCTTTCTGCGCGCGCGCGCCGACCTGGGCTCCTTCCGCGAGGCCGCCCGCATCCTGACCGACGCTCAGGGAACTCTCAACCAGTTGCACGGCGATGTGAGCCGCCTGTCGCAGGAGATCCGCGCCAGCGAAGCGCGGCTGCCGCGCGACGCCGATCTGGACCGCTTCCTCGAGCGGTTGGAGGTTTCGGCGCGCGAGACGAGGGTGCACGTCGAACTGCTTACGCCGCAGGAGATCAGCGATCACGGGCTCTTTCGCGAACAGCAGGTCGACGTGCGCGTGACCGGCTCTTTCCCGCATATCTACCGCCTGCTCGATCGCCTGGAAGAGTCCGATCAGCTCTCGCGCGTCGAACAGCTGCGCATTGCGGGCGGAGAGAGCGGCGGCCCCTGCGCCGCGGATGTGCGACTGGCCCTCTACTGCGCGCCGCAGGGAAGGGAGTAGCCATGGCCGAGCGGTGGCCGTCCTGGTTTCGACGGGGCGACGGGACCGGGCTGCTGGTCGCCGGAGTCGCGATCGCCCTGCTGTCGGTGATCGGCCTGCCGATGCTTTCGTCGCGGAAGGAACCGCCGGGCAATCCGGCGGCGGATGCCGAGGCCGCCTACCATGCGCTCCTGGCACGCGTGGGATCGCCGCAGCCGCCTGCGGGACCCGCCGACGGCGGGCAGGCGGAAGGAACCGGGGAAGGCGCGCCGGCGGACAGCGCCGTCCATGCCGCGCCCGCCGGGACGTGGGAGCAAGGAGACGCGCACCTCGTGCGCGATCTCTTCTCCCCCGCGCCGCAGTCCGCCCCGCCCCGCGAGGTGCGCACGACACCCGCGCCACGGGGCCCCGCGCGGCCGCCCCTGCCACGTCTGACCGGCATCCTGATCGACGGGCCGTCGCGGCAGGCCGTGCTGAACGGGCGGAGGCTCTCGATCGGAGACGCGATCGGAGAATACCGGATCGTCTCGATCGAAGCGGGCCGGGTACGCGTACGCCATGGAGAGAGCGACTTCACGATCGAGGTGCAGAACAGGTAATGCAGGACGGATTGCGGGGGAAACCATGAGCAGGATGGATACATGCATCGCCGGGAAGGGCCGTGAGACCTGCGGCTCGAACGCCGCTTCGATTTCGAGCGCCGTTCGTGGGGCGCCCGTCTTCTGGCTGCTCGTCATGCTGAGCGCCGGATGCGCAATCGCGGCCGCGGCCGATTCGCCGCAGGCGGACCGGGGGGCGATCGAAATCGTGGAAGCCCCGGCCGGCGCCCCGGCCGAAGCGGGAGCCGGCGTGCCCGAGCCCGCCCCGGTCACTCTCGCGGTTCAGAACATGGAGATCCGGGAGGTCCTGGCGCTGCTCTCGGATTCCCGTCCCATGAATCTGGTCTGCGGAAGCGAGGTCGAGGGGCGCGTCTCGATCGACCTCCACGAGGTGCCCTTTCCGGAGGCGCTGCGCGCGGTCGTCGGCATGGCCGGCTTCGATGTCGTCCGCCGGGGCAACATCTACTTCGTGCAGCGTGACTCGAACCGCGATCCGCGCGAGGCCCTGCTGCGCGAGGCGCGCACCTTCCGCCTCGACTACGCCCAACCCGACGCGATTCTGCAGGCGCTGCAGCCTTCGCTCTCCCCGCAAGGGAAGGCGGTCGCCTATCCCCCGTTGCGCACCCTGGTCGTCGAGGACCGTCCGGATGTGCTCGATCGGCTCGCCATCCTCGTCGACGCGCTGGACATCGCCCCGCGCCAGGTGCTCATCGAGGCCCAGATCATCGAGGCGCGCATCTCCGACGATCTGCGCTTCGGCATCGACTGGTCCCTCGTCTTCTCCGCGGGCGCGGGCAGCGGGGCCATCGACGTGGCCGGGTTCGCCTCGCCGGCCGAGGCCGGGGCCCAGGGGCTCTTCGTCTCCTGGGGCGAAGGCGATTTCACCTCGGTACTCGAGAGCTTCGAAGGCATCGAGGATCTGCGCACCCTGGCGGCTCCGCGCGTGCTCGCCATCGATGGGACCGAGGCGGAAATCATCATCGGCGGTCAACTCGGCTTCTCGGTGCTGACCACGGTCGACAACACGGTCATCCAGTCGGTCGAATTCCTCGACACGGGGGCCCAGCTCCGCATCACGCCGACGATCACCGGCGATGGCTACGTGTTGATGAAGATCCGCCCGGAACTGTCGGACGGGGTGATCGAGAACGGATTGCCTTCGAAGAACACGTCGCAGGTAACGACACAGGTGCTGGTCAAGGATGGACACACGCTCATGATCGGGGGCCTGATCCGCGAACGGGAGGAAACGATCCGCCAGGGCATCCCGCTCTTGGTCCGGCTGCCTCTGCTGGGACACCTCTTCGGAAGGACGACCCGCTCCGTCCAGCGGAGCGAGTTGATCACGCTCATCACGCCGCGCATTCTGGAGCCGGGTGAGGATCTCACCTACCGCGGCACCGGGCTGCTGGGGGACTGACCGGCGCGCCCGAGGGACATGCCGGCATCGTCTCGCGCACCGCGGCCCGGCAGGTGAGCGCCGCAGCCCCCCCGGAAAAGGGCCCGGCGGCGGTGCGAACTGCGGAAGCCGGGCTAGCGCGCGTGGATCTCGAGGATGTCGCCATCCGCGATGACGTGGTCGCGGGGGGCGGAGATGCCCTCGTGCTTCCCGGAACCCCAGAGGCGCACGAACTTGAGATTCTCGGCGATGTCCTTGTGAATGGCGCGCGCCACGTCGATCACGGTGGATCCGGCGGGCATGACGAAGGGGGCATCCTTCTCGAATCGCTTTCCGGGTTTCTTGGTGTAGACGCGCACGAGTTTGAGCTCGGCGAAGAGCAGCCGCGGAAGTTCGTCCAGACCTTGGCCATCCGCCGCGCAAGCCAGCACGCGGAACCCGCTCCCCGCGCCCTCGGCCACGCGTTCGAGGGCGGCCGGGCCGGCAAGGTCCGCCTTGTTCGCCAGAATCAGCCCCTGCTTTTCGACAGTGGAGAGGCTGCCGGGGCGGCGATCGACGGAGTGCGGGACGATCTTGATCAGATGCTCATCGAAAAGGGCCAAGTCCTCCTGCAGATCCCGGGATGGATCCGCCGCGTCCAAGTCGACGACGATCAGGATCATGTCACAGATCCGATAGGCATTGTAGAAGCCGGCCTCGCTGAAATCCCGTGAAAGCGGGGGCATGTCGATCAGTTGGATCTGGACATCCTCGAAATGCAGCATGCCCGGATAGGGTTGTTGCGTCGTGAAGGGATAGTCCCCGATCAGGGGCGTCGCATTGGTCAGTCCGGCCAGCAGACTCGATTTTCCCGAATTCGGCGATCCGGCGAGCAGCACCTGCGCGATCCCTTCGCGGGAAACGTGAAAGATGTCGCGCGTGCCCCGCTTGGCCTTCTGCTGCGTCACCTCTTCCAACTTCGAGATGCGCCGCTTCAGATCCCCCTGGAGACGATCGGTCCCCTTGTGCTTGGGAATGACGGCCAGCATTTCGCGCAGGATGGTGAGCTTCTCCTGGGGGTCCTTCGCCTCATGCAGCTTGGCGTCCAGGCGGAGGTATTCGGGAGTGAGGTTGGCAGGCATCCGTCTCCATATCCGGCATCAGGTTGCGACCCAGGGCCGAGCGCTGGCGCCCGAACCCGCCCGGCGCCCGCATGGGCGCGCTCGCTTGCAAGACTAGGTCCTGGCCGGAGACGGATCAAGAGAAGGGCGCGGACCGACGGAGGAAGGCGCCAGGTCGAAGGCGAGGAACACACCGAGCAAGAGAGGGCGGATCCAGGTGCCAAGAAAACCCCCGTGACGAATGAGCCGCCACGGGGGCGTGCGAGCTAGCAGTGGTTTTCAGAAGCAGTGCGGCCGCAGGAGACCGCGAGAGGCCGGTTCTCGGGACCCTCACCCCAGGAACGAAACCTCCCAGAATGCCCGTACCCCCCACCGCTGGCTCATGTACAGCGAGCGAATTGTATCATTAACGGTGGCTGCAGTGTCAAACATTTCGACAGCCGCTCCCCGTAGACCCGAGCCTGCTCTGGGCCGGATCCTACCATGGGGGTTTGTGCGCGGGCGCGCCGGCGCAAGCTCAGAATGCCTGCCCCGTGGCGAAGGAAAGCACCCACCCATCATCCCCGTCCCCCCCCTCGAGCGGATGGGCCACATCTACGCGGGTGACCAGCGGCCCACCTGCGCGCCTGCTCTGCAGACGCAGCCCCAAGCCTGCGCATATGCGCGGCCGGGCCCGCTGGTGCTGCCCGGCCTGCCAGGTGGTCCCTGCATCGACGAATCCCGCGAGACCGATCGAGACAAGCCCGAACAGATCCTCGACCACGAGCAACCGGTCTTCCAGATTGGCGACCACGGCATGGTCGCCCCAGAAACGATGGGCCTTGAAGCCCCGCAATCCGGTGTGAGCCCCCAGCGTCGGAAGATCCTGAGGCGCGAGATCCCCCCCGAAGGTCCCGCGCAGGCCCGCGGCCAGGGTATGCCGCTCGAAGACCTGATCGTAGTAACGGGCGCGCACTTCGAGCCAGGCGTCATCCGTTCGTCCGGAGCGCACCTGGCCCAGGCCCTGCAGGGAGGCGAGCAGCAGGCGTCCCGGCCCGAGATCGACACCCTGCTGCGCGCGCAGCGTGATGAAGAGGGCGTCGCGCCGCGCCCCCCAGCGACGGAGCGAGGGACCGATGCCGGCCTCGACGTTTCCGCCCAGATCGATGTCCTCCCACCGCCCCAGTCCGTCGATGCGCGAGAGCTGGCGGAAGCGCTCCCGAAGCATCTCCACGCCAACCCCGACCGCCCGGATCTCGCGGTCGCGAAAAGGCTCGGCGGCCGAACCGCTGCCCCCGAGCGTACGCAAGCTGTCGGGCGGCTCCTCATAGCGTTCGCTGAGCAGATACACCAAGGGCGACAGCCGCAGCGCGCCGTACTCGTTGCCCCTGACGCGCAAGCCGATCGTACCCGAGAGATACCGGGTCTCCGCGCTCCACTCGGGTCCATCGATCCCCCCGCGATGATCGACGACCGGCCCCGAGAAGCGCCGGGCATCGATCGTGAAACCCCACGGGTAGGCGGCCGATTCGAAGGCGCGTCGCAGATTCAGTTCCTGGAGATCCAGGCGGGCGCCGAACGCTGCGCGCAAGACAAGGGAGAGACGCGCACCGAAGAGCCGCGGATCGCTGTATCCGCACCCCCAGAAGTCGTCCCGTTCCTCGCGTCCCGCTTCGACCAGCACCTCCTTGCCCAACCCGAGCAGATTCGATTCGCGCAGGCCCAAAGACCACTCGAGGAGGCCGCCCGAATCGCTG
>JAZDGX010000003.1:0-10659 GCA_043806645.1 Candidatus Eiseniibacteriota bacterium
GAGCTGCTCATCAAGATCCGCACGATTCTGGATCGGGCCTCCGACCTGCGGTTGCTCAAGATGAAGTCCGACGTCCTGGAGGAAGAAGCGCGCCAGTATCGCGACGATCTGAGACGATCGCATGCCGAGATGCAGCATTACCTCGAGCGCATCGGATCGTTGCTGCGACATGTGGAGGAGGCGAGCCGTCTTCAGGATCTGCAGGAGGTCCTCTCCGGGCTGATTCAATCCTGCGTGCGCGACCTGGGGATTTCACGCGTCTGCCTGCTGAAACGGGAAGGGAACGATGATCCCGACGGCCCCGCGGTATTCATTCCGCAGGCCGGGCACGGATTGGATGACCATGCGCTTCGCGGCCTGCGGCTGGGCGCGGAGGGCTTCCTCTGCCAGACCCTGGCGCTCGAGGGCCGCACCATGACGGTCGACGAGTTCTCCGGCTATCCCTCGACGTCCGAGGATCTCCAGGCCCTGGCCGCCTTGGGTCTCAGCCATCTGACGCCCGTGCAGAGAGGCAGCGGGGAACTGGCCGCCATCCTGGCCGGGGGCGACAAGACGGGCGGGGAGGGCCTCGATCGTTTCGACCTGCACCTGCTCGAGATCCTTGCCCGCTCCGCCGGCATGGCGCTCGCGAGCGCCGAGGTCTTTGCCGGAGCCCGCGAATCCTTCATGTGCACGACCGGCCGGCTGGTGGCCGGTGTCGAGGCGCGCTACCCGGAGTTGGCCGGCCACTCGGACCGCGTGACCGAACTGGCGCTGCGACTGGCCGCCGCGCTCGGCCTGACCGAGGAGGAGCGCACGACCCTGTGCCACGTCGCCCGGCTGCACGACCTCGGGAGCCTCGATCAGTACGAGCACCTCTATGCCGAGAGCCGACTCTTCAGCGACGAAGAGCGCACGCGCATTCGGCGTCTGGCCGCGGAGGGAGTACGCCGGCAGCTGGAGCGCGCGCACATGGCGCGCGTGGCCGAAGGCGTATGTCACTTGAACGAACGCTGGGACGGAGCGGGGATGCCCGACGGCATCGCGGGCGAGGCGATTCCACTTTCCTCGCGCATGGTGGCGATTGCCAATGCCTTCGATGCCCTCGGCCATCCCCGGCCGCACCGTCCCGCCTACACGGCGGAGGAGGCGTTGCTGATCATCCGCGATCGCGCCGGCCGGCAGTTCGATCCCGCGCTGGTCGCAGCCTTTTCGCGGATGGTCGAGGAGGAACGCGAGGCCGTTCAGTCCCTGATGATGCCGATGACGCGGGGGCCCGAGGAACGGTCGAAGTAGAGATGCACTTGCGTGCAGCCGGTCAGCAGGCGGCCGCGATGATCCCAGGCCAGGAATTCGGCGATCGCATACCGGCTGGGATCGAGGCGGTGCGACCACTCGGGCGGCATGAAGGACGTCAGATCGAACTGGAGTTGGCCGCCGGCGCGCGATTGATACCCGAGAATCCTGCCCGTCTGCGGCTGCCGCATGGTCATCAGGTACACGACGTCTTCCGGCCGCCGCAGCCCCCGTGACACGCCCAGATCCTCGCATCCCAGCATCCAGCGACCCGCGGGAGAACCGGTGATCGTGAAACGGTCGCTCGAATTGAGCGTCTCCAGCCAAGCCCTGCCGATCAGGTCCCGGCGCTCGCGCAGCGTTCCGGAGACGTATTGCGCGACCTGCGGGTCGCTGTATGCGCCGCCGGCGACGGCCGCGGCGATCTCCGTGTCCGTGAACGAGAGGAGCAGGCGGATTCCCCAGAGAGCATCCGCCCACTGCATCGCCGTGAAGGGCGCATAGGTCCAGGCGGGCTTCCAGGCCCTCGGATCGAGGAGCCGGGGATGGAATGCATGCAGGCTTTCGAAACGGCCGCCGGCGGGATCGACGTGCCCGTTGCCGAGCGTGAGCGCAAGCCCCATGAGATAGTGGCGCACGTAGCTTTGGGGCTGCAGGTACAAATCGAGCGTGCGATCCTCGCGGATGCTCCAATGGTCGAGCCAAGCAGCCAGAATCGCGAACCCGCGCAGGCTGCGGCGTGCCTCGTGGGGGATGAGATCGTTGGGGTCATCGGAGCGCCGCCCGCGCGGGGCGAACCCCCCCAGGAAGAGGCCCTCGGGCGTACGGCTGGCCGCCACGCGGATTGCAGTGTCCGCGCCGGCGGACGCCGGGGGGACGAGCGTTGCGCGAGTCGAATCCTGCGCGGGCCGGTAGCGCGCGAAGAAGCGCTCCAGGCGTTGCGCGGTCAACGGGTCGCTTCCCCCGTGTTCGCCGACTTCCTCCGCGCCGGGGGAGATCGTCAATTCCTCGGGGCGAAGGACGTCGATGAACGAGGGGCAGACGAAATAGCCCGCCGCATGCAGAAGGCGGCTCGCGACGACGACGGCCGCCGTGCGCAATTCGGGCACCAGGGGATCGTCGAAATCCAACCAGAAGCGTGCGCCCGCTGCGTCGCGTACGAGAAGATGGGGCAGGTTTCCTTCGAGGCGGGCGGCCAGCACAACCAGCGGGCCGCCGCGGTCGAGCGCTTCCGCGGCGACCGGAACGATGGGCGCCGCGATAGAGCGCGATCCGGACAGTTCGGGCGGAAACCCGGTCCGGCCGGGAAGAAACCAGCTCGAACCGGGGACATGGTCGAGAGCATTGACATCCAGCGCAGGGGAAGCGCCGCGGATGGCAAACAGATCGTCCAGAGGGTGGAGCCAGTAGGTGTCGATGTAGGCAGGCACCTCGCTCCAGGGATCGGGCGCGGGAGGCGGAATCGGGGCCTGATCCGCCACCTGCCAGACCGTCGTCGCCTCCGCGTCGAAGGTCACGTCGGTCGCGGTCGCCATCGCCGCCGGGATGAGCAGGGCCGCGAGGATCAGGCATGCGGAACGGATCATCGTCGCCGCCGGCGCGATCATCTGCGTTCCCTCCTGTCCCAGCGGTCGAAGACCGGCTCGAGAGTGGCGCTGAAAACCACGTCTTCGTCGCTTGCCGCGGCCTGCAGCCGCAGGTACATCCACTCATCCGTCGCCAGGCGCACGCCCGCGCCCCAGGAGCGATGGACGTCGATCGCCGTGAATTCGAGCAGCCGCGGCATGACCTTGCCGAAGTCGGCGAAGAGCGTCGCTTCCACGACTGGGCTGACTCGGTAGCGGTATTCGATATTCGTCAGCACGGCGGCGTTGTCCATGTACCGGTCCCGGAGATAGCCGCGCAGGCTGCCGGGACCTCCCAGGCTGGGGATTTCCGTGAACTTGATGGGAAGATAGCCGCCCGTGCGCGGGTCCCGTGTGTCGGTGCGGGCCTCCTCCCCCGCGAGGCGCATGACGAGCACGTGACGCGGTCCGAAGGAGCGGCAGAGCTGCAGCTCCCCGCCGTAACGCACGAAGTCCACGATGTCCGATCCCGTTCCCCAGGCATAGGCGAGGTAGCCCTCGGCGCTCACTCCATCCGCGGGCCGTCCGCGGCTGTCGCGTCCGTCGAGCACGAGCGCGATTTCGGCCTGGACGTTCTGCGGATCGAAGGTGAGTCCCGGGGCGACCGACTCGTGGCCGAAGAGCTGTTCGATGCCGCGGTCATCTTCATCCAGAGCGGATCCGTTGCGGATCTGGTTGCGATGCGACGAGAAGGTGAGATCCCAACGCATCCTCGATGTCGGCGCATAGCGCAGGCTGCCCAGGAAGAGATACTGCTCGAGGGTATAGAAGGCCAGGTTGTCCCGGTCGCTGAAATTGCCGCGCCCGAAATAGTGTCTGTCGGGCAGGATCGCGTATCTGGCGGTCAGCCGATAGCTCCAGCCCTCGGTATAGGGCAGCAAGAACGGGTCGCGCGATCGCAGCGTGACGGAGTAGATCTGTTCGCGGGTTCCGCCGAATGCAAGCCGGTAGGCGATGCAGTCCCCCGCGTGAAGCGGACTCTCATGGCCCGCCCGCACCGCGATGTTCGCGCCCCAAGATGGATCCACCCCGACCAGGGGGATGATGTAGGACCCCTCGCCCCGCACGCCGCGCGCCCAGCGTTGCAGGAGGCCCGTGGGCGAAAGGAGCGCTCCCGCAAGCCGCACGGGAAGAGTGCCGGCATGGAGCGCCGCGCGGACCGGCAGCAAGGCGAGCCGCGGCACGAAGAGCAGGCCCTCGCCCCGCTCCCGCGGCGGCTCCGCAAGGCCCCGGGCGCCCCAGGGCGTCGGGGGGGCCGCGGCCGGGGCGAGAGGCGGCGCCGGAGGATTTTCCGCGGGGAGGGCCTGGGAGAGCAGCTCTCCCCGGCCGGCCTGGAATCTCGCGGTGGAATCGGGCTCCTCGGCCGCCGGGGGGCCCGCGAGCGCCGAACGCAACGGCGTCGGTGCGAGCAGGAGAGCCGCGAGCAACCAGGCGGGAAGAAGCCCTCCGCATGGACGGCGGCGCGCGGGGCTTGGTCCGGGTCTCCCCTGGGATGTGTCGCCGGCGGCCACGGGCGGACAGTCCCTCTTCACACTTCCTCCGCGAGGTTTCCCCGAATCAGGAGCCCCAAGACGACCGGGCTCAGTTTAATGAGCGGAAGCCCCTTCGCAAGTACTCATCGGCTGGCCGATGCGGAATGATTGACGCTCCTCGCGTTCCACCGCTGGCCGATCCCCGCCAGGATTCGGCCTGCCGGCGTTGTGGGCGCCGAATGTGTCTTTCGGACCGCCCGCCCCAGGCCGATCAATCCCGATGGATCAGCTGTTTGGACTCCGGCCGTGCGGTGGGTCAGTGCACCCCCAAACTCTTCCCGGGGACCAACGCGCGATCCGCGGAATAGGGGCCTGGTCCCATCTCCCCCGAGGGGCCAGGCCCGTTCTCTACCCCCGATCGCGCGCCCGACCTCGATCCGCGACCTCAATCGTTGCCGTCGACTCCATCTCTCCGATAGACTACGCGTCGTCTCTTCTCTCGCGCGTGCGGGATGGAAGACACGTTCGCGGGTGCCTTTCTCGCTGCCGACCTCGTTTCTCTCGCGCGCGGGGCTGAGATGGTTCGCTGCTGGATGGGGAGGTGAAGATGGTCCGGGGAGAGACTCCGGGTCCGCCCGATCGACTGCCGCGGCATGTGGTGCTCATTCCGGATGGGAACGGGCGCTGGGCGGAGGGGCAGGGCCGGCCGGTTGCGGAGGGCCACCTGCAGGGGGCCCGCGCGGTCGAGAGCTTCCTGCGCGTTTGCCGGGATTGGAACATCCCGGTCGCGACGATCTGGGCCTTTTCGACCGAGAACTGGGGCCGCAACGAGGCCGAGGTCACCGCGATCATGCGCCTCGTGGATCTATACCTGCGGAAGAACCGGGGTCGCTTCAAGCGGGAGCAGATGCGTTTCCGACACCTCGGGCGCCGCGACCGGATCGCTGCGCGCTTCCCCCGCCTCTCGGGGTTGATCACGGAGCTGGAGGAGGAGACTCGGGAGCACGAGCGCTACGCGCTCAATCTGGCCCTCGACTACGGCGGCCGGGATGAAGTTCTGCGGGCCATTGCCCGACTTGCGAATGAGAGAGGGCCTCTCGCGGATATCACCTGGAAGGACCTCGAGCGGAGTCTGGACACCGCCGGCCAGCCCGACCCGGATCTCATCATCCGGACCTCGGGCGAACGCCGTCTGTCGGGGATTCTGCCTCTGCAGTCCATCTATGCCGAACTCATCTTCATCCCGCGGTTCCTGCCCGAGATGAAGGCGCTTGATTTCCAAGAGGCGTTTCGCGAATTCGCCGCGCGCGATCGCCGTTTCGGAACGCGCCCGGTCTCGAGCGTGGAGAAAGGGACGGTGGAATGATGGAAGGCCAGGCTCCGTCCGCGGCGCGGGTCCAGGGCGCGCCGATTCAAGAGGCCCGGGCCTATCTGGAGGCGAGCGCCGAGCGGGCCAACCGGGTGCTGGGGGAGTTTTGGGAACAGAAGCGCCGGGACTGGAACGGCTTTCCCGAGATCATCCATGGCGCCTTCGAGGCCTACGATCAGATGACCTGCTCGGGCAAGAAAATCCGCGCCGGTCTCGTGGTGCTCGGCCACGACATCTGCCGGCATGCCGGCACCGTGGCCTCGCCGCGGGTGGACGGCATCTACCGCGCCGCGGGCGCCGTCGAGATTCTGCACAACGCATTCTTGATCCACGACGACATCGTCGATCGCAGCGATGTGCGCCGCAGCGTGGCCACCGTCCACCGCCGGTACGCCGACGCGCATCGGGCTGACTTCCCGCGCGAAGAGGAGGCCCTCGCCTACGGCCGGGCCGTGGCGCTCAATTTCGGCGACAAGGGGCAGGCGCTCGCCCAGGAGCTGCTCCTCTCTTCGAGCTTTGGGGGTGAGGTCCTTCTGGCAGCGATCGGTCTCTTGAGCCGCATCACGGCCGATACGGTGGCCGGGCAACTCCTCGACGTCGCCCATGTTCCCCTGCCCGCGCTGACCGAAGAACACGTCTTGCAGATCCACGAGTACAAGACTGCGCATTACACCGTCATGCTTCCGCTGCAGATGGGTGCGGTCCTGGCGGCCGCGCCGCCGGCGACCCTGCCCGCGATACACAGCTATGCGATTCCCGTCGGGATCGCGTTCCAGGTCCAAGACGACATCTTGGGGCTTTTCGGCGAGGAGCGGGTGCTCGGCAAGCCGGTCGATTCGGATGTCCGCGAGGGAAAGAAGACGTTGCTGATCGTGCACGCCTATCAAGAGGCGAGTCCGGCGGAACGCCGCTTTCTCGAGCGGACGCATGGCAATGAGAACATCGGCCGGGGAGAACTGGAGGAAGTCCGGCGCATCGTTCGAGAGACCGGCGCGCTGGAACGATCCGAGGCTCTTGCCCGCCAACTGGTCGGCCGGGGCAAGGTCCACATTCCGGCCATCGCCCATGAGGAGCGCTGGCGCGGCATCCTGACCGGGCTGGCCGACTACCTGATTCAGCGCCGGCATTAGGGACGGGGCCCACGCACGCCGCGGCCGCATCGTTGACCCGGCCCCCCGACTGCCCTAGATTCAGCGGGGATTTTCAAGGGACCGCTTCGAGCGCTCCCGGGGAGCAATAACTCAGAATGTCGATTCTACGGATCGTTATCATCGTTTCCGGTCTGGTGGACGCCCTTGCGGGGGTCTGGTTCGTCGCCACCAGCGCCAAGAACGCCTTCGTGGTGGGGATCATCGGGCAGGGGACCGGCCTGGCCGGGGCGCCCCAGCCCCAATCCCTGGTGTTTCTGTCGGTCTTTCTGGGGCTGGTCTGCTTCCTGGGGGCGGCGCTGCATGTCTTGATTCTGTACTGGCTCATGCAGGAGCGCGATGAAGCCTACGCGATCATCAATCTCTACGGCGGCTACGCGATCCTGGCCGGCGGGGCGCTTCTCCTGGCATTCCTCGGCGGCTCCGAAGGCCTCCAAGGCCGCTTCCCGACCTGGGTGCCGATCGTCATCCTCTCGCTACGCGGCGCGCTCCTCGTGACGGTGGGAAACGCGGTGCGGTTCACCCCCAACACCTTGAGAGAACTCCGCCTGCCTGCGATCTCCCGGCAAGAATCCTCCCGTTCCGGTGCGGGCTCGTTCTCCGGCCGCTTCTCTCGAGGCGGAACCGGGCGTGGCGAAAGACGAACGCGCACGGCACCGGCCCGCGGGGCAGGGCGTGGCGGGCGTCCCGCGCCCAGGCGCGCGCAGCCCGGGACTGCACCCGTCGCGGTCGAGTCCGAGAGGGATGGGGATCGGGAGTCGGCCCGCTCTCAGCGCCAATCTCGTGGCGGCCGCTCCAGACGCGGCTCGCGAGACAGACGCGGGGAGGTCCCCGCAGAGGGTGCAAGGGAGTCCGAGGCGGGGCGCGGGATCGACCGCGAACCGCGTCGCGAAACGGTCGAGCGTCGGCCGGCGATCTCCCGGACGGATGTGGAGCCGGAGGCCCCGCCCATGCGCGAGCGGGATGAGGGCCGCGCTTCGGGCACGGAATCTCCGCGAGGCAGATCCCGCGGTCGGCGCGGCGGCGCCGGGCGATCCCGGTCGGGCCGGTCCGTTCGCCCCCCGGAGAGGCAGGAGTCCGAACGATCCCGCGAAGCGCCGCCTCCACCCGAGGCGCCCCCGCTCCCGCCCCCGGCAGTGCATCCGCCCGAGGATCGCGAGAGCAGGCTCGGCCCGGTCGAGGGCCCTCCGCCGCGGAGCAGCGCGGTGCGGATCGTGACTCCGGGAGAGAGCGAGCCCATCCGGGCGGGACGGCGGCCCAAGAAGGGGCGGCGCTCCTTCTCGGGCGCACTGTTCCGCCCACGGGAAACCCGGCGCGTCTACCGCCACCTGGGCACTCCAGGCACTCCCGAGACCTCCGCGCCGGAGCGTGGCTCCGCGGGCGGATCAGGGGAGAGGCGTCGCGCGGACGAGGACAACCGTTCTGCGGAGACGCGAGGGGACTGATTGCCCGCGCGGTGAATGATCACCCCTGAAGTGTCCGAACGCCCCGATCGGATGGCTTTTCCGGGCGGATTGGCCACGCCGTGCCGGCGCCCTCCATGCTAGAATCCCCCAAGATGCGGCAACGTGCACTCCATCTCCTGCCTCGGAGGAACCATGCCTCGCTCGTCCGACTGCGGCCTGCCCCGTTTCTTCATCATCTTCATCGCGGTCGCGGTCCTGGCGGCCTTCGGCCTTCCGCCCTCCGCCGGCGCCCAGAGTCATGACCGGCCGGCGACCGACCGCGCCGCGCTGGAAAGCCTGGCCGGGCGCCTGCACCAGCAGGCCCTGCGCGAGCAACCCGAGTTGCTGCGCATACTGAACGACGCCAGCCCGGCCCAGCAGCGGCTGGCTGCAGATCCTGATATCCAGCTCATCCACATCGATCGCCGGGACCGTCCACTCTACTATCGCGTCGAGAATCTGATCGCCGCCCAGAGCGTCGGCACCGATCGGGTCTGGCCGGGAGGAACGGGCGGCACCGCCTTGACCGGTAGCGGTCTGCCCGCCGGCGCGCTCGCGGTGTGGGACGCGGGCGGGGTGCTGGTGGCGCATCAGGAGTTTGGCGGACGGGCCACGCAGATGGACAGCCCCGCGGCCACGCATTATCACTCGACCCATGTGGCCGGCACGATGATCGGCGCGGGCGTCGATCCGGCCGCGCACGGCATGGCGCATCAGGCGCTGTTGGCGGCGTACGATTGGAATGACGCCGAGTATGAGATGGCGCTGGCGGCGGCCGACGGCATGCTGATCTCCAACCACTCCTACGGCTTTGCGACGGGGTGGACCTGGTCGTCCTCGGCGCAGGCGTGGTACTGGTACGGCGACGTGCTGGTCAGCCCGGTGGAGGACCATTACTTCGGGCTCTATTCGGTATACGCCGCCGAATATGATCAGATCGCTTACGATGCGCCCTACTACACGATCGTCAAGTCGGCGGGCAACGACCGCGACGACGCGGGTCCGGGGCCCGGCGGCGGCCACTACTACTGGGATCCGGATGAAGGCTGGACCTGGAGTACCGACACGCGCAATGCCGACGGCTTCGACGGCGGCTATGACTGCCTGCCGACCCACGGCGCCGCCAAGAACATCCTCACCATCGGCGCGGTCGATGATATTCCGGGCGGGTACGCGGATCCGGGCGATGTCGTCATGTCCGGCTTCAGCAGCTGGGGCCCGACCGACGACGGGCGGATCAAGCCGGATCTGGTGGCCAACGGCATCGGTCTCTACAGCACCACCGATTCGGGCACCGATCAGTACCGCTCCTTGAGCGGCACATCGATGTCTTCGCCGAATCTGTCGGGCTCGCTCGTGCTCATCGCCGAACACTTCAGCGCGGTCATGGGCGAAGTTCCGCTGGCGAGCACGGTGAAGGCGATTCTCGTCCAGACCTGCGATGAGGCCGGTCCGTCGGCGGGACCCGACTATCAGCACGGGTGGGGGCTGCTGAACACGGCGCGCGCGGTCGAGCTCATCTCCGCGCATCCTCTCGATCCGCGCCGCATCGTCGAGGGCGTTCTGGCCGATGCTGAAACCGACCGCTATTACTTCCACAGCGATGGACTGGCGCCCCTGCGTTTCACGATCGCCTGGACCGACCCTCCGGGGACGCCGCCGTTCGATGCCCTCGATCCTGCCGATCCGATGCTGGTGAACGATCTCGACCTGCGCGTCGAGAGCCTCGCCGGACCCGGGATCCACGAACCCTATGTCCTCGATCCCGCCGTTCCGGAAGCGCCGGCCGCGACGGGGGACAACGTGCTCGACAATGTGGAGCAGATCTACGTGGCCGCCCCGGCGGAAGGCGACTACATCGTACGGATCACGCACAAGGGATCCCTGGCGCAGCCGCAGGCCTACGCGCTCGCCGCTTCCCATCCGCTTTCGGATCACAAGGTCTGCTGGAGCGGGGCCGATTTCCAGACCCTGCAGGCAGCGGTCGACGCGGCGCAGAGCGGAGAGGTGATCGAGCTTTGCTGCGATCAGCCCTTCTCCGGTCTCGGCAATCGCGACATCGATTTTCAGGGCAAGGATCTCGTCGTGCGCTCCGTCTGCGGCAATCCGCTGCGTTGCGTGATCGATTGCGGAGGCTCTGCGGCGGAGCCGCATCGTGCGTTCCTGTTCCAGTCGGGGGAGACGGCAGCCTCGCGGTTGGAAGGGCTGACGCTGCGCAATGGGCACGCGGGGACGGCGCCGGGAGATGAAGGGGGCGCGGTGCTTTGCGTGAACGCTTCGTCGCCGGAGCTGATCGAGTGCATCCTGGCGGGCAATGAGGCCGCC
>JAZDGX010000004.1:0-18792 GCA_043806645.1 Candidatus Eiseniibacteriota bacterium
GATGACCGGATTGGGATGGGCGCAGGTCCGGCAGTTGCGGGCCCTGAACTCGCCTGCCGCGAGTTCCTCCCGGCCGTCGGCCAGCTCGATCGCGAGGCGGTCGCCGGCCTGCGTGACGCCGGTCACCTCGCGGTCGGCGAAGCGCTGCAGGATCGCGCTGCGGTCGAGCATCCCGGTGCACGGGACGCCGACGATGTAGAGCCGCTCGCGCGCGATCTGATGCTCCTGGATCAGCGGGACCAAGTTGCGCGAAACGCAACCGGTCGCCACGATGCCGACGCGCTCGGGGCGGCCGACCACATAGTTGGCCAGATTCAACGCGCAGTGGGCGTCCCACACGAGCGTGTCGGCCTGCGCGGCCCGCGTGATCACGACCGGGTGATGCACGAGCGGCCGCGACCCCTCACGATAGCCGATGAAGACATCCACCTGGCCTTCACTCAGCAAGCGCCGGGCGACGGCGCGCAGCTTGTCGGTATAGCCGGTCACTAGATCACCTGTTCCTTGGTCTTGATGAGCTGGTGGGCCGGACCCGCCCGGCGCACCGCGTCGATCACTTCCCTCGCCGTCGCCGCGAACTTCGGCCCCTCGGCGGCGGAGATCCAGGAAAAGTGCAAGCGGTTCTCATCGATGCCGATATGGTCGAACAGCGCGCGCAGCATGGTGAAGCGCCGCCGCGCGTAGAAGTTTCCGGAAATGTAGTGGCAGTCGCCCGGATGGCATCCGGAGACCCACACGCCGTCGGCCCCCGAGCGGAAGGCGGCCAGGATCAGCTTGGGGCTGATGCGGCCGGTGCACGGCACGCGGATCACCTTGAAGTTCGTCGGGTACTGCAGGCGGTTGACGCCGGCCAGGTCGGCCGCACCATAGGTGCACCAGTTGCACAGGATCGTGACGATCTTCGGTTCCCAGGCCGGCGTGTCGTGGGGCATCAGATGAAGGCCTCCTCGATCTGGGCGATGATCTGCTCCTCGGAGAATCCGCGCGCGAAGATGGCGTTCGAACGGCAGGCGGCCACGCACAGCCCGCAGCCCTTGCAGAGGATCGGGTTGATCTGCGACTTGCCCGCCCACGGGCCCGACTCGAGGAAGCCGGGGGCGCTGTAGGGGCAAACCTCCACGCACACCCCGCAGCTCGAGCAGTGGCGGGGGTCGACATAGGCGACCGTGCCGGAGATGTTGATGCTGCGGCGCGCGAGCAGGGTGGTCGCCCGCGAGGCGGCGGCGCGGGCCTGGGTGATGCTTTCGTCGATTCCCTTGGGATAGTGCGCCAGCCCGCACAGAAAGACGCCGTCGGTGGCGAACTCCGAAGGCCCCAGCTTGACGTGCGCTTCCAGGAAGAAGCCCTGCTCGGTCAGCGGGACCTTGAACATCTGCGCCAGCTTCTCGTCCCCGTAGGGCACGATCGCGGCGGCCAGGGTCAGCAGATCGGCGCGGATCTCCCAGGTCTGGCGCAGCGCCGGATCCGGCACGCGGATCAGCAGGCCCTCGCTGTCCGCCGTGACCTGCGGCTTGGCGGCGACGTCGAAGCGGATGAACTTCACCCCCGCACGCCGGGCCTTCTCGTAGACCATCTCGCGCAGGCCGTAGCTGCGGATGTCCCGATAGAGGACGTAAACATCCATGTCCGGGTTGAGCTCTTTGAGCGCCAGCGCCG
This sequence comes from Candidatus Eiseniibacteriota bacterium, assembly GCA_043806645.1. Lineage (GTDB taxonomy): Bacteria > Eisenbacteria > RBG-16-71-46 > CAIMUX01 > WJJG01 > JAZDGX01. The sequence continues at coordinate 1,657 of JAZDGX010000004.1, forward strand.
CCTCGAGCGAATGCGTGCAGCAGACGCGGGAGCAATAGGTGCGCTGCGGTTCGCGCGAGCCGACGCACTGGATGAAGGCGGCCGCGCGGATATTCGCAAGTCCGGGGTCCCTCGCGATCAGTCGCTGATCGAGCTCCTGGTGCGTCAGCACGGCGGGGTGTTCGCCGTAGAGATACTCGTTGGGCACGTGCGCGCCGGCGCCGGTGGCGACCACGGCCACGCCATGACGGATCTGCGTTTGCCGGCCGCCGGTGGTGAGGGTCGAGGAGAAGTTGCCGACGAAGCCGTCCACCGCGGTCAGTTCGGTGCCGGTATATACCGTGATCCGCGGATCGGCCGCGATGTCGGCCTTCATCCGCGCCAAAGCCGCCGGGATGTCCTCGCCCCGCCAGGTGCGATGCAGCCGGTTGGCCTGGCCCCCCAATTGCGATTCGCGTTCGACCAGATGCACCGGGTAGCCCTGGGCGGCCAGCGTCCGGGCCGCGGTCATGCCGGCGATCCCGCCTCCGATCACGAGCGCGTTCTGCTCGATGTCGAGGCGCGCCTCCTCCAGCGCTTCGGCCCGGCTGACCTTGGCCACCGCCATGCGGATCAGATCCTTCGCCTTCTCGGTCGCCCGGGCCGGTTCGTCCTTGTGCACCCAGCTCACGTGGTTGCGGATGTTGGCGAACTCGAAGAGGTACTTGTTGAGGCCGGCGGCCTCCATCGTCTCCTGGAACAGCGGCTCGTGGGTTTTGGGCGAGCAAGCCGCCACGACGACGCGATTGAGCCGGTGTTGCGTGATCGCCTTGGCCAGCAGCTCCTGCGCGTCCATCGAACACGCGTAGAGCGTGTCGGCCGCGTGCACGACGTTGGGCAGCGTCAGAGCGTACTCGGCCGCGCCGGGGACATCGACCACCCCGCCGATGTTGCGCCCGCAGTGGCAGACGAAGACCCCGATACGGATGCCGGCATCGCCGGGGATCTCCGCTTCCGGGGTGCTCACCGCCTCGCGCGTCAGCGTGCCCCGTGCCCCGGCCAGGTAGCGGCTTACCGCGCCCGCCGCGCCGCCCGCCTCCATGACCGTCTCGGGAATGTCCTTGGGCCCGTTCATAATGCCGCAGGCGAAAACGCCCGGGCGGCTCGTCTCGAGCGGCTCGAAGGTCGAAGTCTCGGCAAACCCGAAGCGATCGAGCGCGAGATCGAAGCGCGCGGCCATCTCGCGCGTCGCCGCCGGGATCTGGAAGCCGACGGATAGCACGACCAGATCGAAGGTCTCCTCGCGCCGCTCGCCCTGCTCGTCGATGTAGCGCAGGGTGAGATCGCGCGTGACGGGATCCTCGAAGATGCGGCTGACCATCGAGCGCACATAGCGGATGCCGTGCTGCTCTTGTGCGCGCGTCACGTACTCGTCGAAGCCCTTGCCGAAGGCGCGCAGATCGATGAAGAAGATCGTCGCCGCAACCTCGGGATCGTGCTCCTTGGCGATCACCGCCTCTTTCGAGGCGTACATGCAGCAGACCGACGAGCAGTAGTCCTTCTCGCAGGTGCGGTCGCGCGAGCCGACGCACTGGATCCAGGCGATCCGCTTGGGGTCCCGGTGATCGGAGGGGCGGAAGAGGTGCCCCGTCGTCGGCCCGGAGGCCGAGAGCATGCGCTCGAACTGGATCGCGGTGACCACGTTGTCGTAGATGCCGTACCCGTACTCGCCGCGCAGCCGGGCCTCGAACTCCTTGCCCCCCGGCGCGAGCACGACCGCGCCCACACGCAGCTCGATCTCCCGCGGTTGCGCGGCGTAGTCGATGGCGTTGACCCCGCAGATCTGCGAGCACACGCCGCAGCCGCCGGTGCGCAGATGGACACAGCTCTCCGGATCGATCACCGGGATGCGCGGGACGACCTGCGGGTAGTAGATCTTGATCGGCTTCTTGCGTCCCAGTCCCTCGTCGAAGGGGTCGGGCATGACCTGGGGCGCCAGCGGCGTCAACTCTTCGATCTTCAGGAAGCCGACGGGGCAGATCGAGACGCATGCGCCGCAGGCGCGGCAGAGGTGCCGGCTGACCTCGATGCCGTCGCGCTTGAGCTTGAGCGCCCCGGCGCCCATCAGCTCGTGACAGGTCTGCACGCACAGGCCGCAGCGGACGCAGTCGTGGTCCGGCTGCCCGGCGAATGCGTCCTTCAGGCGCAGCGAGCGCTTGGCCACCGCGCCGGCGAATCCCTGCTCGATCTCGGCGATCGCGCCGCGCACGATCGCGTCGAACTTGGGCGGGCAGGCGACATGACAGGCTCCGCAAGTGATGCAGCGGCTCTGATCGATGGCGGCGGGCTCGCCCTTGGCCCACGTGATCGCGTCGGCGGGGCACGCCTTGAAGCACGCGCCGCACTTCCCGCATTTCTCGGCGGCGACCGTGTAGGTCCAGGGTTCAGGCGCCGGCCCGGAGTGCGGGCCGCGGAAGGGGAGCCGGCGGGTCTCACGCTCCGCGAGCACCGGCTGAGCCTTGCCCTGCGCGTCGGCCGCGGGGAAGTAGGGTTTGTAGAGGACCGGGCAGTACTCCTCGCACATGCCGCAGCCCGTGCACTTGTCCTCGTCCACATAGCGCGCGTGGCGCCGGATCTTGACCCGGAAATCGCCCGCCTTGCCGCTGATCGAGGTCACTTCGGTGTGGGTCAGCAGCTCGACGTCCTTGTGGCGCCCCACTTCGACCAGCTTGGGCGAGACGATGCACATCGAGCAGTCGTTGGTCGGGAAGGTCTTGTCGAGCTGGGCCATCTTGCCGCCGATGCCCGGCGCCTTCTCGACGAGGTAGACCCGGTAGCCGGAATTGACCAGATCGAGCGTGGCCTGCATGCCCGCGACACCGCCGCCCACGACGAGGACCGCCCCCACGGGCTTGCCGGTGCCGGATTCGCGCGTGCCTGCCTTCTGATCCATGCCCGTCCTCGTCCGCCGATGATGGCTAGTCGGTCGATGTCTGCGCCCGCGACGCCGCGGGCGGCGTGGGCGGGGATGCGTTTGCGGGCTCCCGCGCCGCGACGGGGCGCACGGGCGCGGCCTTCAGCTTCTCGTCCAGCAGGCCCGCGTCCACCAGATGCCCCTTGGCCCACGTGGCGCCGCCCTCTCCCGCCAGCGCTGCGGCGAGGATCTCGGTCGCGAAGTAGACGGGCAGGGGTTGGAAGTCCGCGAGGGTGCGGGCCAGATCCGCCTGCCGCGATTCCAGGTTCGCCTGGCACATGGCGCAGTCGGTGACGATGGCCTCGGCGCCGCCGCGCTTGGCGGCGACCGTGATGTCCCGGATCAGCTCGCGCACGATGTCGGCCCGCGCCACGGTCAAGCTGCCTCCGCAGCACTCGGTCTTGTGCGACCAGCGCACCGGGGTCGCGCCCGTCGCGGCGATGATGCGATCGAGATCGGTGGGGTGCTCGTGATCCCGCGCGCCCGTGATCTTGGGCGGACGCTGCGAGAGGCACCCGTAGTAGGCCGCCAGGCGAAAGCCCGTCAATGGGCGCCGGATGCGCGCCACGATTTTGGCGATCATCTCGTCGCCCGCCAGAATCGACGTCAGGTACTTGATCTCGAAGCGGGGCGCATAGCTTTCCCGCCCGTAGCGTTCGGGATGGGCCCGCAGCTCATGATCGCCGTGACGCAGGCGCAGGTAGCAGGCGGGACAGGGGGTCACCACGACCGCGTGCCCGCTTTGCTGCGCGAGATCCAGATTGCGCGAGGTGAGCCCCACGTCCACGGCCTGGTCGGTCATGTGGGCCGACGATGCGCCGCAGCAGTTCCAGTCCTCGAGCTCCTCGAGCTCGATGTCGAGATGGGCGAGGGTCTCGCGCAGGGAGGCTTCGTAGTCGGCCGCCGTGCCCTTCATCGTGCAGCCGGGGAAGTAGGCGAACTTCATGCTGGCCCCGTCCCTCCGTCGCGATTCTGCGCCCCGCGCGCCGCATCCTGTCCCGGGCCGGTGCCGCGCATCCGCTGTGCAGATGCGCCGGTGCCGCGGGCCGTCCGCGCCGCGCGGTAGATGCGCTCGATCTCGCCCCGCCTGCGAATGCGGTGGGGGCGCAGCCCGAGCTTGCCCTGGAGGAACATCTTCAGGCCCATGCCCAGATCGCCGAAGAAGTCACGGCTGCGCAGTTTGTAGACCGCGAAAAGCTCCACCTCGAAAACCCGCCCCCAGTGACGGATGACGTCGAGGTAGGTCTTGTGGAAGGCGGCGATGCGCGGCTCGGCGGGGCGGTAGCCCTTGCGCAGACTGTACTGGCGCAGCGCGTCCATCAGTCCCGCGATGTCGATGTCGTTCGGACAACGCGTGGTGCACGTCTCACATCCGGCGCAGAGCCAGATGGCGTGGCTGCGCATCAGGGGTTGCTCCATGCCGAGCGCGGCCAGCTTGACGACCTCCATCGTCTTCAGGTCGAAGTGGGGCTGAATGGGACAGCCCGAGGAGCAGCGGCCGCACTGATAGCAATCCTGCGGCGAGATTCCGGAGTCCTGAATGAAGCGGAGCAGCTCGGTGCTGAACTCATTCAGACGCAGCGCCTGTGTGCTCATCCATGCTCTCCCTGGCCGTGGAACGAAGCGAAGGTAGTATTGTCCGGGGCCGGAGGGTCGGGTGTCAACTGCCGGGGCGGGAGGAAGCCCCGGAAAGGCCTGCACCAGAACATAAGCAGAACTGAAGCCGCCGGGGCGGGGCGGCATTCCCGGCTCTGCCCGCGCGGCATCGACGGCCTCGCCCGAGCCATGAGCAGGCCGGCGAGTCCATGGATTCGGGTGCCTTCCTTCCGGCCTATGCTTCGGGCGGCCCGAGGTCCACGGATACCGTCGGTGCGTACCAAACGTAAGGAGGGTCATGTGTCGTGTTCCCCGACTCCCGCTCGCGTGCCGATCTCCCGCACCGGGGTGCTGGCAGCCACCTGGATCGCCCTCGCCACCGTCCCGACCCTGCTCTCCTCGTGCGGGTCTGAACGACTCGGCCCCCACGGGACGCCAACGCTCGAAAGCGCGATCGACGAGATCGTCCGCCCCTTCATGGAATACGGCTCGCCGAGCGGGCTGATGGTCGGCATCACCGCAGAAGGGGAGCGGCGGGTCCTGCGGTATGCGAACGCCGGCCGGGGGTTTGAGCTGCCCCGACGCGATGGTCTGTTCGAGATCACATCAATTACCAAGACGTTCACCGCGACGCTGCTCGCGGAGATGATCCAGGAGGGTCTGCTGGGACTCGACGATCCCATCGAGGCCCACCTGCCCGGGGATGTCGATGTGCCCACCTGCGAGGGCGAACCCATCCGGATCCGGCATCTGGCCACCCACACCGCGGGTCTGTCGAATCTTCTCCCGGGCACTGTCGAGGGCCCCTACACGGAGCAGCAGATTCATGACTATCTCGAGAGCCTCGCCTCCGGGACCACTCCCTTCTGCGAGCAGGATGGAGCGGGAGGGCATGTTCCTCCGGGCGAGCGGATGAGCCAGTCGGAGGTGGGGTATGTGGTCCTCGGGATGATCATCGAGCGCGTGGCGGGCAAGCCGCTCGCGGATCTGTTGCGGGAGCGGATCTGCGATCCTCTGGGGCTGAGCGATACGCGCGGCTATGCAATGCTGGATCCCGTGAAGCGGGCGCGCCTCGTCAACGCCTATGAAGTGGATGGGACCGAACTGGACTTCTGGAGCGATACCTGGCTCGACGGAGCGGGCGGGCTGGCCGCCTCGATCGACGACACCCTCCGATATCTCGAGGCCTGCATGAACCCCGCCGGCCCCCTCGGCGATGCGCTGGCGCTGACCCAAGAGCCGCTCTTCTGGAGCTACGAGCGGCCCGAGGACAGCAAGGGCATCGGGATGGCCTGGTCGATTCTGCGGTCGCCGGGCGAACAGATCTGCATTCAGCGCGGCTGGCATCGGATGTCGAGCGCGGCCTTCTTCTGGCCCGAGCGAAAGATCGGCATGGTGCTGGTCTGCACCACGCGCGAGCATGTCCGGCTGCTCGATGCCCTGGCGGCGGAGATCTGGGCCGAGATCGAGCAGCGCGTGGCCCGCGCCGAATCGCCGGACCTCGTCCACGGCTAGGGACGATTCCGACGCCGGGGTCGGGAGTACCGCCCCAGGCCGAGTCGGGGTGAATTCGGCTAACGTGCTGCGAATAGTAAAGTTACACATTGACAACGAGTCGGAGCAGCGATATCATCCCGCATGGATGGACATCGTGCTGTGAATGCACTTCGAGGCTGAAGGCTCATGTCAAGGCTTCGATGCAAAGCCCACCGCTTCCCGGCTGCTGTGAGACGAGTTGTTGTTGCCATGAATCGGGCCTTCCCTGGATCGGAGGAATCGCCATGAACTGGAACAAGATGCTACTGATGCTGCTCGCCGTTTTCCCCCTCGTGGCCCCCGCCTACGCGGCCGTCTGCGAGCTTCCCGACAACGGCGCCGGGACGATCGATCTGCCGCCCGACTGCCCGCACGGGTACATCGGGCAGATGAGCATCGTCAATGGCCTGCCGCCCGGCACAACGATCGAGAGCGATGCGGTCTTGCGCAACTTCTTCAATGTCGTACGCACGCCCGGAGGTTCACTCGGAGGCGAGATCCAGACCTGGCAGGCGCAGCTCGAGATGGCGATGACCGGGACGGGCACGTTGGCGGGGTATAGTCGTTTCATCGTGATCGGCGTCCAGGGAGAGACCCACTCCGCGCCAAACGTTCCCTGGCAACCCGTGCAGTCGTTCGACTTCGATCTGGTCCAGATGTTCGGACAGGTTCTCGGGGATCCGGACTTCGATCTGCTGCGGGTCACAGCCGGCGCCAACTACGGCCTGCCCAGCCCCGGGCACACCACGCTGACACAGTTGCCCGGCGGGGACTGGGCCGTGGACAGCTTCTTCGACATCACCTACCGGATCGACTTCATTGGTGCGCCCGGCGGCCCCCTGGCGGGCATGAGCGGTTCGACCACGCTCGTCAGCCACTTCCAGGCCGGGGGGAGTTACCCGAGCGAGTTGGCGGAAGCCCCCGGCTCCTCGCGGTTCATCCTTCTGGCGAACACGCCCAACCCGTTCAGCTCTGTCACGACCATCGAGTACTACGCGCCCCCCCAGCGCGGCTCCGTGAAGGTGACGATCTTCGACGTCGCCGGCCACGTAGTCCGGACGCTGACCCCCGGGCTTCAGAGTCCCGGCCTGCAGCGGGTCGAGTGGAACGGACGTGATGAGCGCGGCCTTCTGGCGGGTACCGGCGTCTATTTCTACAGACTGCAGGCGCCGGGTTTCGAGAAATCGATGAAGATGATGATGTGTAGATAACCGCCGGGCTGGCCCGTGCGTAGACATCCCTCAGCGCTTCAGGCGGCCGGGCCACTCCGTGGCTCGCCGCCTGAAGCCTTTCTTGGGCCGCAACGCACCCCCGCCCTCATTCGATCAGTCGGATCTGACTCCCCCGCTCGGCGTCCAGGATGACTTTGCGCGGCCGCGGCAGGATGCGTTCCATCGCTTCCAGGTAGAGTCGCGTCTCCGTGATTCCGCGCGCCTGATTCGCCTCGACGAGTAGCTTCAAGAAGCCGGCCGTCGCTCCCTGGGCGCCGTTGACCCGTTCGGCCCGGTAGCTCTCCGCTTCCTGGATCATCCGGTTGGCCATGGCGCGCGCCCGCGGCAACAGGTCCTTCTGGTAGCCGTCCGCTTCGTTGATCAGCTTGGCCTTCTCGCTCTTGGCGGTGGAGACGTCGTTGAAGGCGGCGATTACATTGGCGGGCGGCACGACCTCGCCGATGTTCACGGAGACCAGGCGCAGGCCGACATCGAGCTCATCCAGGACCGCCTGCGTGCTCGTGCGCGTCTCCTCCTGCACGCGGATCTTTCCGCTCGTCAGCAGCTCGTCGACCGGCAGCGTGGCGATCAGCTTGGTCAGATTCGCCTCCGCACAGCGCCGGATCAGGAAATCCGCATCCACCGCGCCGACGTGGAACAGATACGCCACCGGGTCGCTGACGACATACTTGATCGTGAGGGTGAGCATCAAGATGTTGATGTCGCCGGTCACCCATTCCGATTCCTGCGTCGAGGGGGCGACACCGCGCACGGCGTCGGTAAACTTGTACCCGACCGGCATCGTACGCACCTCAGCCGTGCGCACCGCGATCGTCCGATCGATGGGCCAGGGGAGGGTGAAAAGGATCCCGGGCGGAACCACGTGGGTCACCCGGCCGAAGCGCACGATGACCCCTTGTTGATCTTCGCGGATCACGCGCACGCCGGTCAGCGCCCAATCGAGGAGCAGGAGGGCGGCCAGGACCAGCAGCAGGTTGCGCGCCGAGCTCAGGCGGTCGAAGTTCCGCCGCCAGGCATCGCGTCCGCCCGTCGCCAAGGCCGCAGTCCACGCGCGGTTCATCACCCCGTCCTCCTAGCGCGGTTCCTTCAGCAGGTTGAGCAGCCGCGAGTCGGGCGGGAGCACGATCGTCGCGTCTTCATCGATGAAGCTCTCATAGGCCTCCAGGGTCCGCACGAACTCGTAGAATTCCGGATCGCGGGAATAGGCCTGCGCGTAGATGCGCGCCGCTTCGGCATCCGCCTCGCCGCGGATCTCCTTGGCCGTCCGGTCGGCTTCCGCCAGGATGCGGGCCTGTTCGAGGTCCGCGTCCGCGCGCACCTTCTCGGCTTGCTCCTCACCCTCGGAGCGGTACTGGCGGGCGATCCGTTCGCGCTCGGCCTCCATGCGGCGGAAGACGGCCTGGCGGTTCTCTTCGGGGAAGTTCAGGCGCTTGATCCGCACCGCCTGTACGTCGATCCCGTATCCGTCGCGCGCCTTGGCCGCCGCGCTCGCGGTCAGCGTTTCGACGATGAGGTCCATCTGCACGCTGCTGGCCTCGGTCGAGAGAATCGCCGAAAGATCGTGCGAGCCGAAGGCGGCGCCGATCTCGGAGCGGATGAGATCACCGAGCTGGGCTTCGGCCGTCCGCTGATCGACGACCGTGACGAGGTACTTGAGCGGATCGGCCACCTGCCAGGCGGCGAAGGCGTCGACGAGCACGTTCTTCTTGTCGAGCGTGAGATATTCGGCCTCGGGGGGATCGAAGATCCGCAGGCGTTTGTCGATGCGCACGACCATCTCGAAGGGCGCGGGGAGCTTCCAGGCCAGTCCGGGGGTTTTCAGGATCCGGACCGGATCGCCGAAGAAGAGCACGATGGCGTACTCGTTCTCCTGCACCTCGAAGGTGCAGGAGAGCAGGATGGCCACCGCCAGTGCGGCGAGTCCCAGCGTGGTCAGCAGACGCTTCATCGGGTTCTCTCCTCGAGACGGTCGAGCTTGTCGCGCCAGGTTTCTTCCTCTCCGGTCTCGGCGGGCGCGGCCGGAGCGCGCTTCGCCTCGCCCGAGCCGGCGCCGCCGATTTGCGGCGGTTCGGACCAGGGCACGGCCGTCTTCTGCCGCAGCCAGAGATCCAGGGGCACGTCCACGAGCGCCAGCACCAGCCGGGGAGCCGCCAGGACGCGGCTGGCCGTTTCGAGATACATGCGCAGCCGCGTCACCTCCCGCGACCGGCGGGTCGCGCCTTCCAGGGCGGTGAAATGACTCGCGTCTCCCGCGCTGCGGGCGATCTGCTGTTCCTTGTCGCCGTAGGCCTTGGCGATCGAAGAGTACGAGCGCCCCCGCGCGGCGGCGACTGTCAGATTGCTGTAGCTCTCAGCCTGCCGAATGAACCGCTCGTAGTCCTCGATGGCGCTCGCCACGTCGCGGAAGGCGAAATGCACCTGTCCCGGGGCGTGGACATCCACGAAGTCGACGCGCACGACCTCGACACCCGAGCGGATGCCGCCGAGATTCTCGCGCAGCTCTTCGGCCACGCGACTCTCGAGGCGAGGGCGGTGATTGACGAGGATGCTGTCGGTCTGCTGCTCGGCCATCACCCGCCGCATGGCGTACTCGCTGAACACGGCTACCAGTTCATCCGGGTCGAGCATGCCGAAGCGATAGGCATACGCGTCGGCGATGCGGTATTGAACGCTGTAGCGGATCGACAGCAGTGTTTCCTCGCCCGTGGCGATCTCGGCTTCCTTCGCCAGAACCGCCTCGGGTACGCCGGTGCTCGTGGTGTCGAAGACGGAGCCGGGCGTCTCGCCTTCGCGGAATCCCCGGTCGATGGAGCGCACCCGCAGGGGTTGTTCCTTGCGCAGGATCTGAAAGGGATAGGGCGCATGCAGCACGAGGCCGGGCCGCTCGATCGTGCGCGCGATCCGGCCGAACTCCATCACCCAGCCCACCTCTCCCGGCTTGACGGTCGAACAGCCGGTCAGGAGATAGAGAATGATCAGCAGACCGGCGACGAGCGCGAGACCAGTGCGCCCTCCCAGATCGACGCCCAGCGGGCGGCTGATCCGCCGCAGGCGTTCCCGTGAGGTGGCGAGAAAGCGTACTCGTGCCAAGCTGCGCACCATGAGTGCGATCAACACCAGCGCAGAGAGCGCTTCGATCCAGCGGGGGATGAAATCGGCGCGCCCGACGCTGGCCGCCGCGTCGATGCCGCTGGCCGCATAGAGGCTGTTCACCAGGAACCCGGCGAGCAGGCTGAAGATCGCAATCGAAAGCAGATAGGCGAGCAATGCCCGGCGGCCGAGCAGCTTCAGCAGCACGGTCATGGCGGCGATGTTCGTGGCCGGTCCCGCGAGAAGGAACACCAGCGCCGCACCGGGATTCAGGCCCTTCAGGATCAGGGCCGCCGCGATCGGCGTCGATCCGGTGGCGCAGACATAGAGCGGAATGCTCACGGCCAGCATGATCAGCATCGACGGCAGGCCCTGGAGCGCCGGAACCGCCAAAGCGCCGGCGGGCAGCAACGCGGAGAGCAGTCCGCTCAACAGGATGCCGATCAGAAGGTACGGGCCGATATCATCGAGCAGATCCGTGTAGCTGACCTTCGCGATCTCCCGGATCAACTGGCTGCCGCGCGGCCGCCCCGGAGCGCCCGGTGTCGCCCCATCTGCAGCGTGTCCGGACAGGACGGCTCCGGCGCACGCTTCCGGAGTTGCGCAAGCGGGGGCATCGATGGCGGCGGCCTCATCCGTTCCATCGCCGCGCGGTCCCCGTTCCGTCCGTGTCTCCAACCGGTTGACCGCGATCCCCGCGGCCGCGGCGGTCACGAAGGCGACCAGGGGGCGCAGCACCGCCATCAGGGGTCCGAGCAGAGCGTAGGTGATACTGATCGAGTCGACTCCCGTCTCCGGAGTCGAGATGAGGAACGAGACGGTGGCGCCCTTGCTCGCACCACTGCGGCGCATCGCCACAGCGGTGGGCAGGACCGAGCAGGAACAGAGGGGTAGGGGGACTCCCGCGATCGAGGCGAGCAGGACCGACTTCAGATTCGGGCGGCCGAACATGCTGGCGAGCCACCGCGCCGGGACCAGGACCCGCAAGAGGCCCGCGAGGAAGAATCCGAACAACAGGTAGGGCGCGACGCGGTAGAAGAACCCGATCGTCTCGCGAATGAAATCGATAAGAAAATACATCGATCGCCGAACCTTCCCTGGGGGCCGTGAGGGTTCCTGAATCCCCGGACCGCCACCCATTGACCGGACCGGTGCCCGCCGGATTCCCCGCGTCGCGGCACCCGCGCGGCAGCGATTCCGGGGCAGGATAACGCCATCCCTTGGCCCCGGCAAGCCTCCTTGCCCGGCTTCCTTCCCACTACGCCTAGCCGGTCACGAACAGGAGCGGCGATGCGGGCGGATCGCGGTCCACCCGCGCGTCACCGCGCAGGGCGGACGATTCGAACCCGTCCGTGCCTTATCCTGACGCCTTTGCATGCCGATCTTGGAATATGGTACAGTGTGTCAGCAGAGGTTTGGCCATGTTGAACGAACCATCCTTGGTGCTGAACAGGAGTTGGTTCCCGATCGGGACGACGACCGTGCGGGAAGCGATCTGCCTTGTCTATCGCGAGGCGGCCAAGGCCCTCGACCCCCAGGATTTCAGCGTCCACGACTTCGATTCCTGGGCCTCCTTGGGTGTGGCCCGCGACGAGCCCTGCGTCCGCAGCGTGGCGTTGCGCATCCGGATTCCCGAGATCATCATCCTCACGCAGTACGATGCGATTCCCGCTCGCCGGGTTGCCTTTTCCCGCCGCAACATCTACAAGCGGGATCATTACCGGTGCCAGTACTGCGGTGCGCACCCGCCGCTGGTCGATCTGACGGTCGACCACATCGTGCCGCGCTCGGTCGGCGGGCGATCGACCTGGGAGAATTGCGTGCTGGCCTGTCTGCGCTGCAACCGGCGCAAGGCCAACCGGACGCTGGCCGAGGCGGGCATGCGCCTGCTCCAGTGGCCGGTCGAGCCGCACTGGAGCCCCTGCATCGCGATCCCGATCGCCAAGCGGCGCGCGTCCTGGGAGCAGTTCGTCTCGGAGAAGTACTGGAACGTGGAGCTGGAGGCCTAGGCGCGGGCTCCACCTTCCTCGGTACCTGGGCACGCCGCCCCGCCCGCTGCGAGTGCGCACGCCTCATGGTCGCTCAAGTCATCCGCCCAGTCGCTCGCGCAACACCGCGGCCGTCACGCTGTCGGGATGCCCGAGCAATCCCGCCACCGGTCCCGCGTAGACCACCCGGCCGCCGTCCGGTCCCGGTCCGGGTCCCAGGTCGACCACCCAATCGGCGGCGAGGATGAAGTCGAGCTGATGCTCGACGGCGATGACGCCGTGGCCGCGGGCGATCAGAGAACGCAATGCGCCGATCAAGCGGGCGACGTCCTGAGCATGAAGCCCGGTCGTGGGTTCGTCGAAGAGATAGAGCTGGCGTTCGGCCGTCCGGCCCGCCGCGAGATGCGCCGCGATCTTCAGTCGCTGCGCCTCGCCGCCGCTCAATGTCGTCGTGCTCTGCCCCAGAATGATGTATCCGAGGCCGACCTCGCGCAGGGGGGCCAGGCGTTCGACGATGGCCGATTCCCCGGCGAAGAACTCGGTCGCCTCGTCCACGGTGAGATTGAGCACCTGCGCGATGTCCTTTCCGCGCCAGGTCACTTCCAGCACCTGGGTCTGAAAGCGCCGGCCGGCGCAGGTTTCGCAGGTCACCTCGACATCCGGCAGGAAGTACATCTCGAGCGTCTGCGTGCCCATTCCCCGGCAGGCTTCGCAGCGCCCGCCGGGGGTATTGAACGAGAAGGCCCCGGCGGTCAGGCGTCGCTGCCGGCCCGCCAGAGTTCCGGCGAAGAGCTTGCGGATCTCCGCATAGGCTTTGACGAAGGAGAGCGGATTCGACCTGCTCGAGCGCCCGAGCAGGTCTTGGCCGATCAGATGGACCTCGGAAACCGGCTTCCATCCGGAGACGCTCTCCACGCGCCCGACCGCCTCCACCGTGCGCCCCGCCTGCCGGAGCCAGTTGCGGTAGATGACCTCGTCGAGCAGCGTCGACTTGCCCGATCCCGAGACGCCGGTCAGAACCACGAGCCCGCTGAGGGGGATATCGAGCCGTTGAATGCGCAGGTTGTGCTCGGTCGCGCCCACGATCGTCAACTGCGGACCCTGCGCGGCGAAGGAAACCTCTCGGGCTGCGCCCCGGCCGGCGGCGACTTTCTTTTCCGCCTGCCAGCGGCTGAAGGACTCGACGTTCCATGGCTGCAGCACTTGCCGGCGGCGAGCCAGCGCGCGCACTCCGCCGCGCCGCAACGCGGGCCGGGTCTGCCCGGGGCCGCCCGCCGCGCGGGCCGTTTCCGCCGGGGAGGATCCCGTCGTCGGATGCGACCAGCGGGTCTCGAAGTATGCGGGATGCTGGTCGAGGAATGGTTGCACCGCGCCCTCGTAGACCAGCCGCCCGCCCTCGCGCCCGCCTCCGGGGCCCAGCACGATCAGGTGATCGGCCCCCCGGATGATGCCCGGGTCGTGCTCGACGACGACGACCGTGTTGCCCATCTCCGTCAGGCGCTTCAAGACCCCCAGCATCCGCGCGGTGTCGACCGCGTGGAGCCCCACGGTGGGTTCATCGAGGATGAAGAGCGTTTCGGTGAGTGAATTGCCGAGGGCGGCCGCGATGCGGATGCGCTGCGTCTCGCCGCCGCTCAGCGTACGGCCCGTGCGGGCGGCCGTCAGATAGCCGACCCCGACGCCGACGAGGCAGTCGAGCCGCGTGCGGATGCTCTCCAGGAGCGACTGGACGCGCCCGCGCGCGGACTCGGGCAGCGCGACGGAATCGAGAACCGCCTGCAGCTCGCCGAGGGGCAGCTCGTGCAGCTCGTGGATGTTCTTGCCGCCGAAGGTGGCCGCCAGCGCGGAGGGTTTGAGGCGCGAGCCCCGGCAGGTGGGGCAGGGGACATAGCCGCGAAAGCGGGCAATGAAGATGCGGATGTGCATCTTGTAGCGCTTGCGCTCGAGCGTGCGGAACAATCCCGCGACGCCCGGAAAGTGCCGGTCGCCTGCGAATACCCAGTCCTGCTGATCGGGAGGCAGATCGGCAAACGGCACGTCGGTTTCGATTCCGCGTTCGCCGGCGAGCTTGAGCATCTTGCGATACCAGCCGCGGGCGGACGGCACGCTGAAGGGCACGACCGCGTGATTGCGCAGATTCCGCCGCGGGTCGGGCACGACCTTGTCGCGATCGATCGTCACCACGCGCCCGAAGCCCTGGCAGGTGGGACAGGCGCCCAGCGGGCTGTTCCAGGAAAAGAGCGCCGGGCTGATGTCGCCCGCGGGCGCGCCGCAATGCGTGCAGGCCAGTCCTGCGCGCAGAACTTGGGGGGAGTGCGGCGTCCGGGCGTCCGCTCGGGATGCGCCTTTTCCTGCAGCGCCCGTCTCCGGGGCGATGTTCCCCCGTGCACTCCGCTCGAGCGGATGGATCAAGGACGCGCCCTGCCCATGCGACCAGGCCGCTTCGAACGCCTCGGCCATCCGCGCGCGGCGGGTCTTGCCCGCCACGAAGCGATCGACGACCAATCCCACGCTTTGCGTCTCAAGCAACGCCTTCGCGATGTCCTGATCCGGCTGGTCGATCTCGAGGATCTCGCCATCGACGAGCAGGCGTGTGAATCCCTGGGCGCGCAGCCGCCGCGCCTCCTGCACGCTGGGCTTGGGAGTGAGAGGCGCGACGAGGGCCAACGCCGTGCCGGACGGCCAGGCATGCACCGCCGCGATCGCCTCTTCGATGCCCATCCGCACGACCGGCCCGCCGCACGCCAGGCAATGCACCTCGCTGCCGTGGGCGAAGAGCAGGCGCAGATAGTCGCTCAACTCGGTGATGCTGCCGACCGTCGAGCGCGCATTCTTGATGCTGACCCGTTGCTTGAGCGCGATGGGCGGCTGGATGTGGCCGATGTGTTCGACGTCGGGACGATCGAGGCGTTCCATGAATTGGCGGGCATAGGCGCTCAGACACTCGACGAAGCGACGCTGGCCCTCGGCGTAGAGGATGTCGAAAGCGAGCGTGGACTTGCCCGAGCCGGACACGCCGGTGATCGCGGTGATCCGCCCCAGCGGGATACGGCAGTCGATGCCCTGCAGGTTGTGCGTCCGCGCGCCGCGGATTTCGGTGGCGCGGGTCCGGCCCCCCCTGTCGATCTCGCCCGTGTGCATGCTCCGGATGTTCCCGCCTATTCCGGCCGCTTTCGTTTGTGGCCAATCGCTCAAGGTACCACCCGAGGTTTCCCCATGCACAGAGGCGTTCCGGCAAGTGGGGGGAACCGCGGCCAAGCGGGTGACGGCGATGGGGACCTCGGCCGGGCCGGCGAACATCGAAACGGGAGAGTCTCGGATAGGCCGGTGGATGGACGGGCGATGGACGATCCGTGAGGCGGCGCCACACAAGGTTGAAGAAAAGCCACAGGAAATGGCTCAGGCGCCCGAAGGACATGCGCCATATCTGGCAGAACGACAATCAGATAGGACGAACCTCGCTTCCTGGCACTCCTCCTGCCCATCCAAGCGCGGGGGAAGCGCCGAGCGGTCCCTCGCTCAGGCTCGCGGATCCTCGGGCGGCCCCGGGATGAAGTGAGCGCGTTGCCATCGGGAGGGGACGAGAAGCAGGAGGATCGGATGAAAACCATGGTTTTGATTCTGCTCATCGGTCTCGCGCTTGTCGCGGGATGCAGTGACGACCCGGTCAGAAACGATCCGGATCCGCAGGAGGAGGCGCCCGCCTTGCCGTCGGTCGGGACCATGGAGTTCGACGTGAGCTTCTTCGACGGAATCTCCGCCCCGGCCGCATGGAAGCTGGAATCTCCCGATCCGTGTCCGAAAGCCAACTGGCTGAACGCACTCGTGCGGGTGGCGGTCGTGAATCTGATCGTCAACGCCGGACTGACCCCGCCCACGGTCGCCTTCCAAGCCGCGACCCACACGATTCCCAGCTATCTGGGCGATCTTACATGGCTCTGGATCTACACGTGGGTCGACGGGGCAGGCCGGGAATACCAGGTCAGGCTGACGGGGGAGATCGCGGATTCCGCTGTCGAGTGGGAAATGCGGGCGCGCAGCGAGGATACGATCCCGGTGCTGGACGATGCCCTGTGGTTCCTCGGCCGATCACCCATCGGCTACGGTGAAGGCTACTGGATCCTCCACGACATCGCCCGCGTGCCGTCGGCGGCGGCCGTCCGCATCGACTACGAATTCGCGGGAGATGCGGATCGCGAGCTGCGCTTCGAGAACATCCTGGAGGGCAATGAAGGTTTTGGGGATGTGCTCACCTACGAGGCCGAGGGGAGTCTGCGCATGATCGAGTTCCACGATGCCTCCGCCGGCGCCGAGTGCGACATCACCTGGGACGAGGAGACCGGAGCGGGCCGCCTGCAGTGTCCCGATTACGGCGCGGGCGATCCGGCGTGCTGGGATGAGGCGCAATGCGACGTTGATTGTCCCCCCGCAGTCGCGGTGGCATCGTGGTGAGGGCCCGGGGCCGGTGCGGCATGAAGGCGGGCTTGCGGGACGGGCCCGCTATGGACTGCGGCCACCAGAGGCTTGTAGAATCGGAGGTGTCGGCACAGCATGCTCCCCGGCTTCCGTCACGTTGCCGGCGAGCACGTGAACTGAGTACCGCCGGCACGCTGCCGCAAGCTGGCACGCTTGCCGGGTGCGCGGGCCTTGCGCATCCACAACGATGAGGCGCCGGTCATGCGACATCATGCGGATCGGCGCCCCGCGGCAGGCGCGCCCCGCGTCCTCGTCCTCGGCATCGACGGCGCGACCTTCGATCTGA
>JAZDGX010000005.1:0-8655 GCA_043806645.1 Candidatus Eiseniibacteriota bacterium
GCGAAGAACATCGTCGTCAAGATTCCGATGGGGATCGAAGGCGTGCGGGCGGTGGGGGATCTGCGCGCGGCGGGCATCGACACCAATGTCACGCTGGTTTTCAGCTCCAATCAGGCGCTGCTCGCCGCCAAGGCGGGGGCCCGCTTCGTCAGTCCCTTCATCGGCCGGCTGGACGATGCCGGACAAACGGGAATGGACCTCGTCGAGGAGATCCTCGAGATCTACGCGAACTACGATTTCGATACGGAGGTCATCGTCGCCAGCGTGCGCCATCCGCTGCATGTGGTACAGGCGGGCCTGCTGGGGGCGGATATCGCCACCGTCCCTGCGACGGTGCTGCGGGCGATGTTCCAGCATCCCTTGACCGATGTCGGCAAGGCCAAGTTTCTCGAGGCCTGGCGCGACGTGCGCAAGGAGTGAGCCACGCGCGCGCCGCCGGGATGCGGGTTCACCCATGATCGCTGTTTCAAGGAGCCAATCGTGAAACCAACGACCGCCCGCGGCGCCGCCCGCGCGGGAGCTTCCCCGCTTCCGGTGTTTCTCCTCTTCCTGATCGCCTTTGGCCTCGGGGCGCTGGCGCTGCATTTCTTCCAGACGCGGTCACGCGAGGGGAGCGCCGGGCCGGCGGCGGTGGATTCCACGGCTTCCCCCGGCACGGGGCCGCACCTTCCGGCGCCGGGGACGGACGCGCCGCAGCCGGAAACCGGGGCGGAAGCATCCTTGTCGTTCCAGCGGCGCAACGCGATCGTGGCCGCCGCCGAGCGCGTCGGGCACGCCGTCGTATCGATCAGCGTGACACAGATCCGCTACGTGCGCGAAAGTCCGTTCGCCCTCAGCCCCGATCCTTTCGACCGCTTCTTCAACCGTTTCTTTCCCGGACGCATCTACGGCGAGGAGGTTTCCAATCTCGGCTCGGGCGTGTTGATCGACGAGCGGGGCATCGTCGTCACCAACGAGCATGTGACCCGCGACGCCAAGGAAATCAAGGTCAGCCTGCCCGACGGGCGCACGTTCGACGGAACCCTGGTCAGTTCCGATCCCACGTATGACCTCGCGGTCTTGCGCATCGAGGGCGAGGACCTGCCGGTCGCCCCGGTAGGGAATTCGGACGACCTACTCGTCGGGGAGTGGGCGATCGCCCTGGGGAATCCCTTCGGCTTCCTGCTCAACAGCTACCAGCCGACCGTCACCGTGGGCGTGGTCAGCGCGACCAATCGCGACGTGCAGGTCGACGAAACCAACGCCATCTACAAGGAGATGATTCAGACCGACGCCGCGATCAATCCCGGCAACAGCGGCGGACCGCTGGTCAATGCGCTCGGCGAGGTGATCGGGATCAACACCTTCATCCTCAGCACGAGCGGCGGGAGCCTGGGCATCGGATTCGCCATTCCCATCAACACCGTCATCCGCGTGGTCCGCGAGATTCTAGAGTTCGGCCGTGTCCGGCAGGTGTGGATCGGCATCCGGGTGCAGGAAATCACCCAGATGGTGGCCAATTACTTCCGCATCCGCGATCGGCGCGGGTTGCTCGTGTGGGGCATCGAAGAGGGCAGTCCCGCCTATCAGGCCGGCGTGCGCGTGGGCGACATCATTCGCGCGGTCGGCGGCGAGCCGGTCTCGCGGGCCAGCGAGGCGCAGCGCCTGATCTTCGGCGCGACCATCGGCGACACCATCGTGCTGACGATCGAACGGGAAGGGCAGCGCCAGGAGGTCTCGATCGTCCTGAAGGAAACGCGCGCGGGCTGAGGCGAAGGCGGCCGGGGGATGCTGCGCTCGCGGACCGGCACGGACGCGGCGATTCCAGGGAGGGGCCGGCGGTGATCGAACGCTACACGCTTCCCGAGATGGGGCGGCTCTGGAGCGACGCCAGCCGGTTCGGCGCATGGTTGGAAGTCGAGGTGGCCGCGGTACGCGCGATGGAGGCGGTGGGGATCGCTCCGCGCGGGACCGCCGATGCGATCGCCGCCCGGGCCCGCATCGACGCGCCGCGCATCGCGGAAGTCGAGGCGGTGGTCCATCACGATGTGATCGCCTTCCTGACTCAGGTGGGGGAGTCGCTGGGCGAGGAGAAGCGTTACCTGCATCACGGCATGACCTCCTCCGATCTCCTCGACACGGCCCTGGCCCTGATCCTGCTTCGCGCGATCGATCGTCTGGCCGCGCAGGTGGAGCGGATCGGCCGGCTGTTGCGCCGGCTCGCGGTCGAGCATCGGCGGACGGTCATGATGGGGCGCACGCACGGAGTGCATGCCGAGCCCATCACCTTCGGGCACAAGGCGCTGGTCTGGTTCTCCGAATTCGAGCGGCAGGCTGCGCGGTTGAGCTCGGCGCGCGAAGGCATTCGCGTCGGGAAGTTCTCCGGCGCCGTCGGGACCTTCGCTCACCTGCCTCCGGAAATCGAGGCCCGCGCCTGCGCGCTGCTCGGTCTGCGCCCGGCGCCCGTGACGACGCAGATCATCCAACGCGACCGGCACGCGCATCTGATTGCCGTGCTGGCGCTGATCGGCACGAGCTGCGAGAAGATCGCTCTCGAGATCCGCCATCTCCAGCGCACCGAGGTGGGCGAGGCGCGGGAACCCTTCGGCCGCGGGCAGAAGGGCTCCTCGGCGATGCCCCACAAGCGCAATCCGATCCTCTGCGAGCGCATCGCGGGACTGGCGCGCCTGCTGCGCGGCTTCGTGCCCGCCGCCTATGAGAATGTCGCCTTGTGGCACGAACGGGACATCAGTCATTCGAGCGTCGAACGGGTGATGCTGCCCGATGTCTGCATCGCTCTCGACTATCAGCTGGATTTGACCGCGCGGGTCCTGGACGGGCTCGAGGTCGATGCCGCGCGGATGCGCGAGAACCTCGAGGCTTCGCACGGACTGTATGGCTCGCAGGCGGCGCTGCTCGCGCTGACGGCACGGATGGGATCGCGGGAGGATGCCTACGCCCTGGTCCAGGAGGCGGCCATGGACGCGTGGCGGGGCCGCCGGCCGTTTCGGGAGGCGCTGGCCGAACGCGCGCGGGGGCCGGCCGCATTGACGCCGGCGGAATTGGACGGCATCTGCGATGCTTCCAGGTTCCTGAAGAACCTCGAGCCGGTCTTCGATCGGGTGCTCGCTTCGCCCTGGGCCCGCGAAACGGACCCCTCCGACGCGACCACTCCGCAGGAATCGACACAACATGGCTGATTTCCGCCAGCAATCACGCCCGCGGGGCGAGACCCATGCGCCGGCGCGCGGGCGAGTCGCGCTGCTCCTGAGCGCCCCTCTTTGGGTCGGGCCCTTTCTCCTCGTGCAGGCGATCCGCCTGTGCGCGGCCGGGCTGTTGCAGTTCAGCGAGGAAGTCCGGGGGCGCCCCGTGCGTCTGGCGCCGCTGCTGCGCTGGCCGGTCGGCCTTTGCGGCTTGGCCCTCTTTCCGCTGCTGGTCGGCCTGCGGGGACTGCTCGCGCTCATGGACGGGCTCGGCGGGTGGTTCCTTCCCGCATCCCTGCGGCGCAAGCGGAGCCGGGGAGCGAGGCTTGCGCGCGCGATCGCCGGGGGGTGTGGACTGCTCTTGCTGCCCGTCTGGCTCCCGATCGCGGTTGTAGTGTGGCTGGCACGCTGGGTGCTTTGGAGCATCCTGCTTCCCGATTTCTCGCGCTTCGTCTTTCGACGCGATGCGGGAGGCGACGAGCGCCTCGTCACCTTCGTGGGCCTGCGCTACCTCTTCAGCCAGCGCGAAACCGCCCTCCACTCCGCGACGAACTACTACGCCGCCGGGGGTATCGCCCTCGGGGTCTGTGCCCTCATCGTGGTGCTGGCGGTCATGAGCGGCTTCGATCAAGAAGTGCGCGAGCGTATCGTCGGCACCAATGCCCATGTGATCGTCCTGCGCTACGGACCTCAGGGGATCGCCAAGCCTGACAGCCTGGCCGCGGTGCTGCGGCAGCATCCCCAGGCGGCTGCGGTGGCACCGTTCGTCTACAGCAAGGCCATGCTGTCCGTGGGACAGGCCGCGGAGGGCGCCGTCATCAAAGGGATCCGCTGGGACGAGGAGGCGGCCGTGACCGCCCTGGCGCGCTACGTGGGGGGCAGCGGCGCCGACCCCGGCCTGGCGCGGGAGGAAGGCGGCTTGCCGGGGATCATCCTCGGCCGCTACATCGCCGAGAATCTCGGCGTCTATCCTGGGGATGAGATCGTGCTGGTCAGCCCGGCCGAGGCGCGGCGGACGCCGCTCGGGTTCGTGCCGCGGATGCGCCGCTTCCAACTGCAGAGCATCTTCCGTTCGGGGATGTACGATTTCGACGCGAGCATGGCCTACATCGATCTGCGGGAAGCGCAGTCCTTCTTCGGTTTGGGAGACCGGGTGACCGGACTGGAAGTGCGGCTGCACGAGATGAACCGCGCCCCCGCGGCGGCCGACGAGATGCTCGAGATGCTCGGCGGTTTCCCATACCGGGCCAACAACTGGATCGAGTTGAACGAGAACCTATTCGCCTGGATGCGCACCGAGAAGCGGGCGATGTTCGTCATCCTGACGATGATCATCCTCGTGGCCGGTTTCAATATCGCCAGTTCGCTCATCATGCTGGTGACGGAAAAGCGCCGGGAGATCGGCATCTTGAAATCGATGGGCGCGACCTCGCTGGCCATCCTGCGTATTTTCGTGCTCGAGGGGTGGGTGATGGCCTTCGCCGGAACCGCGCTGGGAGTGGGCGCAGGGCTCGGCATCTGCCACCTCCTCGAACGCTACGAGCTCATCCGCCTGCCGGGGGATATCTACTTCATCGACACCCTGCCGGTGAAGGTGGTGTGGGGTGACCTGGCCGCGATCGTGGTTTCGGTGCTGCTCATCGCGGCGCTCTCGACGCTCTACCCCGCATGGAGGGCCGCGCGCATGGATCCGGTCGAGGCGATCCGCGATGAATAGCCGGGCCGGCTCCCTTGCGCCATGTGCCGGACTCGCGCCGGGGCCGGGACGCGTCCCGAGAGGAGAATGGGAAACTTGCCCACCGCGCTAGAGGTTCTAGATCTCTGGAAGGGTTTTCCTTCAGGAGACAAACGCCTGGAGGTGCTCCGCGGGGTCGACCTTACGGTGCAGCCCGGAGAGGTGGTCGCGATCCTGGGCGCATCCGGATCGGGGAAGACGACGTTGCTGCACCTGATCGGAGCCCTCGACCGCCCCGATCGGGGAACAGTCCGCTATGGAGAGCAGGACGTGACAGGGCCGAGCGAGGAGGGACGTGCGGCGTTGCGGAACCGGTACGTGGGTTTCATTTTCCAGTACCATCACCTGCTGGCCGAGTTCACCGCACGCGAAAACGTCGCGATTCCCCTGCTGATCGGCGGCTGGGGGCGCGTGGCCGCCTGGGATCGGGCCAGGGAATTGCTCGCCCTCGTAGGGTTGGAAGAGCGAGGCCACCATCGGCCGGCTCAGCTTTCCGGCGGGGAGCAGCAGCGCGTGGCACTTGCCCGCGCGTTGGCGAATCGGCCGCCGCTGGTGCTCGCCGACGAGCCGACCGGGAATCTGGACCGGGCGACTGGCGAGGCCTTGTTCCGGCTGCTATATTCGCTCTCCCGCCAGGGGCAGCAGAGTTGGGTCGTCGCAACTCACAATGAATACCTGGCGGAAATGGCCGATACTAGGTGGAGACTAGAAGATGGCGTGCTTCGACCCGTGGGGCCCGCCGGCCGCAATCCGTCGACGAACAGCGCGGCGCCCGGGAGGGATACCGAGGCATGAAGTGTCAGGTCTGCAATCAAACGGACGCGGTCGTCCATATCAAGGAAGTGCGCAACGACAAGGTGAACGAGCTGCACCTGTGCGAGAAGTGCGCGCGGGAAAAGGGCTTCCATTCGATGCTCGACCAGGGCAAGGCCTCTCTCGCCAGCCAGTTCATCTGGATGGCCGAGAACCTCTATCCCGACGCGGCATCGAAGGTGGGGGGCATCCAGTGTGCCGAGTGCGGTTTGACCTATAGCGATTTCGTCCAGGGCGGAAGGCTTGGATGTCCAAGCTGTTATGTGCATTTCGGCCCCCAGCTAAAGCAGATTCTCAGACGTGTCCACGGGTCGGTGCGCCATGTGGGAAAATCCCCCGGCAAGGACGGAGAGGTTTTCGAGCGGAGGCAGAGGACCCAGAAGCTGCACGAGGAGCTGGAACGGGCGGTGGAACGGGAAGAATACGAGCGGGCCGCGGAGATCCGCGACGAGATCCGCCTGCTCGAGGGCGCGGCGCAGGGGGCGGGGGAGGCCCCGCAGGAAAAGGCGGACGAGGCGACCTGAGACGATCCCGCGCGGCGCGGTCGTCCGTTGGAGGCATCGAGGAAGGCGTGAAGAAGCTTCCCGTGGCAGACATGGTGCAAACCCAAGGCAAGTGGTTTTCCGGGGGGGGGCCGCTGGGTGACGCGATCCTGAGCACGCGCGTGCGCCTGGCGCGCAATCTGCGCGATCACCGTTTTCCGTCGCGAGCTCTGCCGGAGGAACTGAACCGCATCCGCCAGCGCGTGGCGGACAGCCTGGCCCGCGTCCCGGACTTCGCGGGCGCGGCCTTTCATGAAGTAGAGGAGTTGAGTGCGATCGAGCGCCAGTTCCTTCTGGAGCGCCACCTGGTCACGCATGACCTCGCTCGCGACGGGCGCCATCGCGGTTTGATCTTTTCGGCCGACGAGGGGGCGGGCGTGATGGTCAACGAAGAGGACCATCTGCGCCTGCAGGCGCTCCGACCGGGCTACCAGCTCGATGAGTGCTTCACCCAGATCTCCGGCATCGACGACTTGCTGGAGGCGGATCTGGAGTACGCCTTCTCGGAAGACCTCGGCTATCTCACCGCATGCCCCTCGAACGTGGGAACGGGCATGCGCGCGTCGGTGCTGATCCACCTGCCGGCGCTCGTGCTGACGCGCCGGATCAAGAAGGTCCTGGCCGGGGTTAATCAAGTCGGGCTGAGCGTGCGGGGATTCTACGGCGAGGGCACCGATGTCCTCGGCAACTTCTTCCAGATCTCCAATCAGCTCACCCTGGGCGAGAAGGAGTCGCAGACCCTGCTCAGTTTCGAGCGGGTCATCCACCAGGTGCTCGACTACGAGCAGAAGGCGCGGGACGTGCTCCTCAAGGACGCCGGCGATCAAATCCGCGACAAGGTCGCGCGCGCGCTCGGGGCCTTGACCCATGCCCACCTGCTCTCGTCGGAAGAAGTGATCGGACTCGCTTCCGCGGTCCGCCTGGGATCGACGCTGGGGCTGGAGAGCCTGCCGGAAGTGGGGACGATCAATGAGATTCTGCTCTATACGCAGCCCGGCCATCTGCAGATGCTGGCCGGGCGGGAGATGAGCTCCCAGGAACGCAACCGCGCGCGGGCCCGTTGGATTCAGCAACGCCTGGCCCACGCGGGCTGACGCGGGCGTCGGCGCCCGCGCGGGGAAATGAGGGCTGGTTCATGCATGACAAGTTCACCGAACGTGTCCGCAAGGTGATCTTCCTGGCGCGCGAGGAGACGAGCCGCCTGCAGCACGACTCCATCGGCACCGAGCATCTCCTGCTCGGCTTGCTGCGCGAGGGCGAGGGCATCGCCGCCACCGTGCTCACCAATCTGGGCCTCGACCTGGACGCCATCCGCCAGTCGGTCGAGAACATGGTCGCCCACACCGGCGGCACGCTTACCATTGGCGAGATCCCCTTCACCTCCAACGCCAAGCGGGTGCTCGAGCTGGCGGTCGACGAGGCCCGCCAGATGGGCCACAACTACGTCGGGACCGAGCATCTGCTGCTGGGCCTGATCCGCGAGGGCGAAGGCGTGGCGGCCAAGGTGCTGCTCGATATGGGCGTCGAACGCAAGAAGGTGCGTGAGGAGACCCTGAAACTGCTGGGCGGGCATCCCTCCGCGCAGCAGCCCGAGGCGGAGGAGCGGCCCGAGACGCCGAGCCTCAATCAGTTCGGGCGCGATCTGACGCAGCTCGCCCGGGAGGGCAAGCTCGACCCGATCTTCGGCCGCGAGCTGGAGATCGAGCGCATCGTGCAGATCCTCTGCCGGCGCAAGAAGAACAACCCGGTGCTGATCGGCGAACCGGGCGTAGGCAAGACCGCCATCGTCGAAGGCCTCGCGCAGCGCATCGTCGACGGCAAGGTCCCCGAGCTGCTGCGCAGCCGCCGCCTGGTGACGCTGGACCTGGCCAGCGTCGTCGCCGGGACGAAATACCGCGGGCAGTTCGAGGAACGCCTGAAGAGCATCATGAACGAGCTGCGCGAGTCCCAGGATGCGATCATCTTCATCGATGAGCTGCACACGATCGTCGGCGCCGGGGGGGCGGAGGGGGCCATCGACGCCTCCAACATGCTCAAGCCCGCGCTTTCGCGGGGCGAGCTGCAGTGCATCGGGGCGACGACGCTCGACGAGTACCGCAAGCACATCGAGAAGGATGGGGCGCTCGACCGGCGCTTCCAGCCGGTGATCGTCGATCCGCCGACGATCGAGGAGACGATCCAGATCCTGCGCGGACTGCGCGACAAGTACGAGGCGCACCACCGCGTGCATTACCGGGATGACGCCCTGGTGGCCGCGGTGCGCATGAGCGATCGCTACATCACCGACCGCTACCTGCCCGACAAGGCGATCGACGTGATCGACGAGGCGGGTGCCCGGGCGCGCCTTTCGCAGAGCACCTTCCCGCTCGAGCTGCGCGACCTG
>JAZDGX010000006.1:0-6339 GCA_043806645.1 Candidatus Eiseniibacteriota bacterium
CTGCCGAGGATGCCCGCCAGCACCTGGCCCCCGATGAAGAAACCCAGCGAGAAGTTCATGTAGGCCGCCGCGATCCCGCCCAGCGGGCCGAGGATCAGGATCGCGATCGCGCCGAGAAGAATGTGGTAGCGGCGACTTCCGATCGGCGGGAGGTGGCGGCGCAGGCCGGTCTGCGGTGGGGCGCCGGGGCCGACCGGAGTCGCCGGGGGAGAGGATTGAGTTTGCATGGCGGGGAGAATACTCCGGGTGTGGGGGGAAGGCCAGTCGGGGCTTCCTACGCCTTCCTACGGTCCCACCGCAGCCGGCACCGGATTCCACCCCAACTCCACGACCTCGAAATCGCTCGCATGCAACGAATGAAACGCCGGATTCAGGACATCGTTGTCCCACCGCTCGTCCATCGTCCCCTGGATGTACATGTCGCTGCCGTTGTCGGCGAGGATGAGTCCATAGGTCTTCATCGCCTGGAACAGGCGTCGAATCTCGAGGGGATAGCCGGAGATGTCCGTGCCCGCCTTCATGCGCAGCCGCGCGCCCATGGGCGGTGCGCCTGAAGTGGAGCCGGCCGTGTGGGACGCGGGCCACACGTGTCCGTTCGTCGCGCGCACGGTGAAGCGAAAGGCGTGGCAGATCTCTCCGTCGCCGTGGGCGTCCTCGTACCGGATGAGCCCCGGGAAGACGGCGAGTCCGGCCGCGTCCGCCGAGGTCCAGCCTTCCGGCCGGCGGCCATTCGCCGACAGGTCCCATGCCGCTCCCGATCCCGCTTCCCAGCGCTGCACATCATCGTTCCAGTGCGTGGCCCAGGTTTCGAAGAGCAGCCAATTGTCGCGATCGATGATCAGCATGTGGCGGTCGCCATCGTCGCCGCCGCCTGCGACCCCGCCCTCGATGTAGTTGGGGAGCATCCAGGCCTCATCGGGAACCGGATATCCGGGTGGGCGTCCGGGCGCGCCGGCGTCGCTCTCGTCGCCGTAGAGGGTGAAGGTGATGGGAAGAAGCGGCTGCTCGCTTGAGACACCGATATACGGCATGCCGTAGGGCGGGGGGCCGAAGTCGGGATGCAGGCGCTTCGTCGTTCCGATCCACGTGACGATCGCCTGCGACTGCGGGTCGAGCGGCGCTGCAGAGACATCGAGATTCCACCAATTGGATGCCGGGAAGATCTGCCGCCCCGAGAAGTCCTCGTTCAAGACGACCGGCCCGGCCTCGATTCCGGTCCTGGGATCGCCCGGCGCATCGAGATACCCGGTATCGCGCAGATCGCCGGAGCATCCGGACGCCGTCAAGACGCAGATGAAGCACAAGAACGCACGGCTATCCAGAAAACAGGCCACGGGGATGGGTGCGAAATGCATGAGGGTCTCCATGGTGCGTGTTCTGCGCGCTCGGCGGCCGAGCGTGGTCGGGTGGATGACCTGGCAATCGCAGTCCAATGTATCGGCCGCGAGGGCGATCCCTCAAGGGCGGCGGAGCCTTCTTTGACGTGACTCGTGTCGGGGGTCGGCCGCCGGACTTCGTGTGAATTCGGCAGGGCGGGATGCAGCTTTCGCACCTTCCCGGGGGCGGGGGCCTTCGGCAACACGTTACGGATGTGGCACTTGCGTTTTGGCATCGTGCGTGACAGTGCAACCTCCGCGGTGGAGTCCGCATCGAACCCACCTGTCCAGGACAGGAGTGATGCACGAACAGTCTTCGGGAGATTGGGAGGTGGCCATGAACGGGATGGCAGCGAAGCGGACGGCCGGCATGCAAGAGCGCGCCGGCTTGGGACGGGAGCGGCGCAGCGGGAGTCGTGCACGGAAGGGGAGCAGGGCGCTCATCCTGACAGGCATGCTCCTTCTGATGCTTGGCGCGCAGGCGGGTTGCGGCGATGACACGCTTGTCAGCGAGTGGCGCCGGGCCGAGGTTGCGATCGACGCGGTGAACGGCGAATGGGAGGGCGCAATCACCGATTTCGAGGACGAACAGGTGAGTGTCGGTCTGATGAACGACCAGGAGTATCTCTACATCGGCCTCGTGGTCGAGAACCAGAACACCCGCTCGCAGCTTCTCGCCGGCGGATTCACGATCTGGCTCGATCCTTCGGGCAAGAAGGAGAAGGGGATCGGTGTGCGCTATCCGCTGGGAGCTGCGGAGAAGGATCGCGGGCGTTTCGTCCGCTCCCTGCTCGACGGTGGAGATGCGCAGGAGCTTGCGCAGACCTTTGGCGTGATCGGCGACACGATGGAGGTCATGGGGCGGGGGCCGCTTTCGGCGCGGCGCATGGCACGCGATGCGGGCCCGGTCGATGTCGCGGCGCGCGTCGACAAGAACATGATCTACTACGAGCTCAAAGTCCCGCTGGGGCAGAGCGATCTCGCCGCAATGGCGCTGGGCTCCGAGCCGGGTGGGATCCTCACCGTGGGTATCGAGACGCAGGCGGGAGCCCTGCGGGAATCCTTCGGCCCTGGCGGCGGGCGGAGAGGACCCGGTGGTGAGGAGGGACAGCCCGGCGGCGAAGGCGACCGGCCTGGCGGTGAGGGCGGGCCGCCCAGCGGGGGCGGCGGCCGGCGCCCGGGTGGACCGCCGAGCGGCGGGGGAGGAAGGGGCGGCCCCGGGGGATCCGGAGGAGGGCCGGGACCGGGTGGAATGGGCCCGGGCGCGGAACGGGGCGGGGGAGAGCCCAGTCCGCTCGAGATCTGGATGAAGGTCCGGCTGGCGGGCCCGGAGGATGTCGAGGGTGATTAGGAGGATGGAACGGACAATCCGGTCCTGCATGGTCGCCGACGCCGACAGCGAAAACGTGGATACCACCCTGTGGACGCCGGTCAGCAGAGAGTCTGCGGATTGCGCACGCGAAGTGCGTTTTCCGCAGCATGGCGGGGCGGGTAGAATGTGTAACTTATTCGCATCAAGCACGTTACGTTATGGTCTGCCAATTGCTGTTCCTGCACGGTAGAATCCGGTTCGTAGGTCACACATGCCCGGGTTTGGCCAGGGGGAAGAGTCATGAAGAAGTGGATCCTGATCGGCCTGCTCGTCGCGATTGCCTTTCTCGTCTGGGGGCTCACGCGCGGACGCGGGAACGCGACCGAGTACCGCATGGTCGAGGTGACGCGCGGCAACGTGAGGTCGGTCGTCTCGAGCACCGGGGCGCTCCAGGCGATCACGACCGTCGAGGTGGGCACGCAGGTGTCGGGCAAGATCGCGGAGATCTACGTCGACTTCAACGATCACGTGGTCAGGGACCAGTTGATCGCGCGCATCGATCCCCAGCTTCTGGAACAGTCGGTCCGCGCGGCCGAGGCCGACCTCGAACGAAGCCAGGCCGAGCTGGCGCAGATGAAGCGCGAACTGGACCGGATTGCCCTGCTCTACGAGCGCCAGGTGACGACCGAGACCGAATACAACACCGCGCAGTACAAGCATGAAGTGGCGCAGGCCTCGTTGAAGTCCTCGGAGATCAATCTGGAACGCGCCCGCCAGAATCTGAGCTACACCGAGATCCGCGCTCCCATCAACGGCGTCGTCATCGACCGCACGGTGGATGTCGGCCAGACCGTGGCCGCGAGTTTCTCGGCCCCCCAGCTCTTTCTGATCGCTGAGGACTTGTCGGCGATGGAAATTCTCGCCGCCGTCGACGAGAGCGACATCGGGCGGATCGTCGAAGGCCAGGAGGTGGAGTTCAGCGTCCAGGGCTATCCCGACGAGACCTTCACCGGCACGGTCAGCCAGATCCGGCTGAAGTCGACCACGCAGGAAAACATCGTGAACTACACGGCGGTCGTCTCGGTTTCCAACCCCGACGGCCGCCTGCTGCCGGGGATGACAGCCACGGTGGAGTTCATCGTGTCGCGCGCAACGGATGTGCTGCGGGTGCCGAATGCGGCGCTGCGCTTCCGGCCGACCGAGGAGATGCAGGCGATCCTGCGCGAGCAACTCCGCGAACGGCGGGAACAGC
This sequence comes from Candidatus Eiseniibacteriota bacterium, assembly GCA_043806645.1. Lineage (GTDB taxonomy): Bacteria > Eisenbacteria > RBG-16-71-46 > CAIMUX01 > WJJG01 > JAZDGX01. The sequence goes on from JAZDGX010000006.1 coordinate 3,941, forward strand.
GGGAAGGCGCGGGCGCGGATTCGGCGCGGGGGCCGGGAGGATGGGCGGGCCGCGGAGCGGAAGGGACTCCCGGCGCGGCGTCGGAAGGGCTCGCGAGCCACGGGGCGGGGCAGTTGCCGGGACAGATGGCAGGTGCGGGTGCGGGGCATTCAGCGGCAGGCCCTAGCGACCGCGCGATGCTCTGGTACGTCAACGAGCAGGGCAAGCCGGCCGTGGCGTTTGTCAGGTCCGGCATCACCGACGGGCAGTACACGGAAGTGAGCGGGCCGGCCGTCAAAGAGGGCATGCAGGTCATCGCGGCCGTGGGGGCCGCAGCGACCTCCTCCACGGCGGCCAATCCCTTCCAACAGCAACAGCAGGGCCCTCCCGGACCTCCCAGGGTCTTTTAGGATGAAAGGCGCATCGATGAATGGGCCCGTGATCGAAGCCCGGGACCTCACGAAGATCTACCGGATGGGGAAGAACGATGTGCACGCGTTGCGCGGCGTCTCGCTCGTCGTGGAGGCGGGTGAGATGATTGCGATCATGGGCGCTTCGGGGTCGGGCAAATCGACGTTGATGAACATCCTCGGCTGCCTCGACCAGCCCACGGCGGGCACCTATCGGCTGGACGGAGTCCACGTCGAGGCCCTCGGGCGTAACGCGCTGGCGGACATCCGCAATCGCAAGATCGGTTTCGTCTTTCAGACCTTCAATCTGCTTGCCAGGACCAGCGCGCTCGAGAACATCGAACTGCCGTTGCTCTACGACCGCAGCGGGCGGCACATGCGGACCCTCGAGATGGCCACGGCCGCGCTCGAGCGCGTCGGTCTGGGCGACCGCGCGGGGCACGAGCCGGGCGAGTTGTCGGGCGGGGAGCAGCAGCGGGTGGCGATCGCGCGGGCGCTGGTGACCAATCCGACGCTGCTGCTCGCCGATGAGCCCACCGGGAATCTCGACACGCACATGTCGATCGAGATCATGGCGCTCTTTCAGGAGCTGAACGACGAAGGGGTCACGCTGCTGATCGTGACCCATGAACCGGATATCGCGCAGTACGCGCGCCGCATCTTGACGCTGCGGGACGGGGGGATCATCGGGGATGAACCGGTCAAGGACCGTCGCCGCGCGTTGCGCGATGGGCAACCGTCCCGGAACAACCAGCCGGCAGGCACGTCATGAAAGCGAAAACGCTCGTCAGGGTCGCGGGCAAGAGCATTCTCAAGAACAAGATGCGCACGCTCCTCACCATGCTGGGGATCATCATCGGCGTGGGGGCGGTCATGCTGATGGTGGCCATCGGATCGGGCGCGCAGCGGCAGATCCAGGAGCGCATCCTGACGCTCGGCACCAACATGATCGTGGTCACCGCAGGATCGACCTCGGCGGGCGGCGTGAGCCAAGGCGCGCAGAGCTTCAATCGTCTCACGATCGATGATGCGGATCGCATGCGTTCGCAGAGCTTCCTGCTTTCCGGGATCTCGCCGGTGATTCTGACCCGCACCCAAGCCATCGGCGGGGCTGGCAACTGGCGCACCTTCATCTTCGGCGTGCATCCCGACTACCAGACGATCCGCAACTGGCAACTGCAATCGGGCGTCTTCTTCGAACAGCAGGATTTGCGAAGCATGCGCAAGGTCGCCGTGCTCGGCAGCACCGTGGCGGAGAACCTCTTTCCCGACGAGGACCCGATCGGTCAGCAGATCCAACTGCGCGATGTTCCGTTCCAGATCGTCGGCGTGCTGACGCCCAAGGGGCAGACGGCCGGGGGCACCGATCAGGACGATGTGATCCTGGTGCCTTACACGACCGCGCAAGCGCGGCTTTCCGGGCACATGTTCATCGCGCAAATCTTGGCCAGCACCTTCTCGCCCGAGGAGATCCCCGCGGCCCAGGAGGAGATCCGCCAGATCATGCGGGACTCGCACGAACTGGGAGACAGCGAGTCCGATGACTTCACGGTGCGCAATCAGGGCGACCTGGCCGATGCGGCCCAGGAAACGACGAAGGTCATGACCCTGCTGCTTTCCGCGATCGCCAGCATCTCGCTGCTGGTGGGCGGCATCGGCATCATGAACATCATGCTCGTATCCGTGACGGAGCGGACGCGGGAGATCGGGCTGCGCCTCGCGCTGGGCGCGCGCGGCAGCGACGTGCTGACGCAATTCCTGGTCGAGAGCGTGGTGATGAGCCTAGCCGGTGGGCTGATCGGCGTCGCTGTCGGCTTCGGCGGCGGGGCGCTGCTGGGCGCCATCACCGGGTGGCGCACGATGATCGCTCCGGGCACGGTGTTTCTCGCGCTCGGATTCGCCGCCGTGGTCGGCATCTTCTTTGGATACTACCCCGCCCGGCGGGCGGCCTCGCTCAATCCGATCGAGGCCTTGCGCTACGAGTAGGCGGGCCGCGCCGGGGACCGTGTC
>JAZDGX010000007.1:0-7660 GCA_043806645.1 Candidatus Eiseniibacteriota bacterium
GAATGCGCCGAAAAGGCGCTCCTGGAGCTGTCCGGCGGCTTTCTGAGTGAAGGTGATGATGAGCAGGTGCTTAAGTTCGAAGCCTTCGTGCAGCGACGCGAGCACCTTGTCGACGAGGGTCTTCGTCTTGCCCGTGCCCGCGCTGGCGGAGACGAGCAGATAGGGCGCGCGCGCCGCGATGGCCAGCTTCTGTTCAGGAGTGAGGCGCAGCCCGGGGGGAGTCATCGCAGACCCTCCGCGCGGTTTCCGGCCGGCCGGAAGAGCCCTTCATCGAAGCGACAGACGCCGAGGAAGTCGCAGTATTCGCACGGCAGGCGCCCGCCGGCGGCGATCGGCGCGGGGCCGATCTCGCCCTGGAGAATGGCGCCGGCGTGCGCGCGAACGCGTTCGCGGACTTCATGGAGAACTGTCTTCAAATCGTCCGTGCCGCCGCCCTTGGGACCCGTGAAGGCACCGGCGGGATCGAAGGCCGCACGCATGGACGGGACGTAGAAGCCGAGCATGCTCAGCTTCTGGGGGTTCTCCCTCTGGAAGGGCTCTCCCGCGATGCGCGGGGCGGGGAAGGTCGAGTAGTAGAGGCCGCCGGCCGGTTCGATCCCCAGGATTTCTTCAACGACGAGCAAGTAGATCGCGATCTGCAGATCGATGCCCCGCGCGAGTTCACCGGCCGGCGCTCTCTGCGCGCGCCGCTGTTTGTAGTCGAGGACCAGTCCAAGCAGGGCGCCCCCTTCATCGCGGGCGATATCGAGACGGTCGATCCGCCCGTGCAGCAACAGGCGGCCTTGCGCTTGCGCCTCGGGCGATACGGCAATGACCAGGGGCGGCAGGAGCGGCCCGCTGAGCCGGAGGCCCTGCGCAAGAGCCTCGCGCCACCGCCGGCGTTCGGACGCGGCGGGGCCGCCGGATGCGCGGGCCGCTTCGGCCGCGACATCGGTTTCGGAGGGGGCCCCGGCGCCGAAGCCCAGTTCCAGGCCGGCGGGTTGGAAGCGGCTTTGCCGCAGCCGCTCGAACTCGGCGCGGACGAAGAGACCGAGGTTGCGTCCGGCGATCTGCCAGCGGTAGGCGCTGGGCGGATCGACCTGGAAGATGCGATAGGCCTCCTCGCGCGCGAGCGCCTGGAAGATCTCGCCGATGCGCGCCACGGCATCGCTTTCATCGCGCGGGAGGCCGGGGGTGGAGAAGAAACGCTCGAGCGCCGCATGCACGGCGCTGCCGGTCGAACGGGGCGTCAGGGTCGCTTCCGGCCTCTTTTCCAGGCGCAGCAGGTAGCGCGCGAAATGCTGGAAGGGGCAGCGACCGAAGGACTCGAGTCGCGAAGGAGAAGCATGCAGCGTGCGGCCGGGATAGAGTTCCTCGCAGAGGTCGGCCGGCAGGCGCCCGGGCGCGGAGCCCCGAAGGCGCTCGGCACGGCGGAGCGCGAGATCAACGATCCCCTCGGTTTCGGGGGCTGCTTGGCGCAGGGTGGCGGCCACCTCGGCGCCCCCGCGATCGTCGAGACGGCGCAGCGATCCCGTCAGCGCTCCCGCCAGCTCCCCGGAGTTGTGGCAGTCCGACAGCCGCGCCGCCGGCCCGCCGGGCGCACCCGGGGACAAGGGGGCCGGTACGAGGCGTTGAATCTCCTCGAGATAGCAGGAGGGCTCGACGCTCGTGCCGTCCTCGGTGATGGCCGGATAGGTGAGCCAGAGGGTCTCGCGGGCCCGCGTACAGGCGATGTAGAAGAGGTAGGGGTCTTCTTCCGCCTGGACCGCAGCGTGGGGCACGAGCGCGAAGCCGCGTTCGCTCAGGTGTTCCCGTTCCCGATCCGAGAGGAGCGGATCCTCGGCGGGCGTACGCGGGAAGGCCGCGGCGGTCAAGCCGCCGAGGATGACCGCGCGAACTTCGTCCACGCGCGAACGCCGCGGTTCGGCGACCTGGACTTCATCGAGCGAGCGGGGAGTGACCCCGATCGAGGTCCGCCGGAAGGCATCCTTGATCAGGCGGATGAAGAGGCTGGCGCTGACCGGCAGGTCCTTGGTCAGTTCCGCGCCCAGACGCAGCGTATCTTCCAGGATCTGGGCGATGCGGATGCTCTCCGGCTCGGGCCAGACCGCGAGCACCGGCGCGGGAAACCGCGAGACATCGAGTCGGCCGAGATCCAGTCCGCGTCCTCGAAGTTCCCGGTCGTCGGGAGAGGGGGTCTGGGCGGAGGAGCCTGGGTCCGTAAGCCAGTCCGCCGGCAACCACGAGGAGAGAAGCAGGCGCAAGCCGCCGGCGGCTTGCGCGAAGCCGGGGGCGGCGGTCCGCCAGACTTCCTCGAAGTCGCGCAAGGGGGGAAACAGACGCTGCGCCGCCTCGCGCGCCTCGCCGGCGGCGAGCGCTCGGTCGGGCCGCGGATGCGAGGGCGGAGGCGCCGGGACGGCAGGATCGGCGGCGCGCACGGGCGGCTCCTCTTCGTCGACGACGCACTCGCAAGCCGGATCGGATTGCTCGCCGTTCTCCTCTCCCGTTCCTTCGACCAAGGACGTGTCGCGGGCCGGAAGGGCGAGGATCTCCCAACGCGTCTCGAACCAGCGATCGTATTCGATGCCGTATTCGCGGGAGAGATTCTCGATCCGGTCCACCCGTTCGGGTGGCAGGCCGAGCAGCGGATTGCGGAGCAGATTCACCACCGCGTCGCGCGTCCAGCCGCGCGCCGCCACCTGCAGCGCCGAAAGGCAGAGGCGCAGGAGCGGATGCGCGGTCGCGTCGCGCCGTTGATCGACGAAGACCGGGATGCGGTAGCGCGAGAAGACCTCCTGTACCAGCGGGCGATAGGTCTCGAGATCGCGGACGAGAACGGCGATGTCGCGATACCGCAGCCGTCCCCCCGCGAGGCGGGTGCGGGCATCGATCCAGCGCGCCCAGCCGACGACCTCATGGTAGGCGGTGGGGAAGCGTTCGCGGCGCAGCGAAGCCTCGCTTGCGGCGGCCACGGGCGGCTCGTCGTCGGGCGCACCGTCGCGGAAGAGCCCGCGTTCCAGGCGGGCCAGCAGGGGCACGGCGCGAAAGCGGTGCGGCTCGCCGCGCAAGTATTCGGTCTCGAGACGGTCCGCCGGAAGCCGGGCCAGCCACAGGAGCGTGCGCAGCGAGGGCAGGAAGCAGGGCCGGCGCACCTGCGCGCGCAGGCGCTCGAAGAGTTGGGGATGGGTCGAGAGGATGCCGTGGGTCTGCGCCTCGTGGGCGAGACCGAGGGCGCGCGCGGCGTCGTCCGGATCGGCGCAGAGGGTGACCGTCATCCCGGGGGAGATGCGCACGAGGGCCTCGAGCAGCGATCGCTCCTCGGGGGTGAAACTCGTGAACCCATCGACGAGGATTTCATGATCCCGCCAGGAGTCGAGCGGACGACTCGCGGAGAGGTGGGACGCGGCGCGCAAATGGTCGGCCACGCGCAGGACCCAGTCGCCTGGGTCAAGCAGCCCCGCGCGCTCAAGCGCATCGTCGTAGGCCTCGATCAGCCGGCACAGCGCGACGATCTTCGGCTCGCCGGCCACGGCCGAACCCAGCCGCTCCGCCGCGGCGGAGCCCGCCGTGGTCTTCAGTTCCTTGAAGACGCGCGCCAGAGCCTCGACGAAACCGGGCGTCTGGCGGACGGCGGCGAGCGGGCCGAGCTGCTCGGGGGAACTGGCCTGGACCAGCCGGCGGAGCAGCAGCCGGCGCGCCTCGTCGGTCAGCGGTTCGCGCAATCCGATGCGATCGGCGGCCAGATGGGCGAGGCGGCGGAAGCTCACCACGCGGACGAAGCGGGCCCCCGGAAGGTCATCGCAATCGAGCAGCAGACGGTCGGCCGCGTAGGTGAACTGATCGGGGACGATCCACAGCGCCCGGCGGCCTGCGCGCTCCATCCGGCGCAGGTCGGAGAGGCAGCGCGTGGTCTTTCCCGAGCCGGCCGGACCGATCAGCAGGCGCATCGGCACGCACTCCCAGATGAGCGCCGGTTCTTCCGGCCCCCGACCGTCGAATGCTCCCGCAGGGTTCCCGCGGCCCGCCCGGTGAAGCGATCAAATCCCGCCGAGCAGTTCCTGCAGCTTCGCCTGCGAAGCCTGTTCCACATCCCGATGCAGGCTGTGGCCGTGCGCGTCCATGGTGATGACGACCGGGAAGCGTTCGACCTGGAAATGCCAGATCGCTTCGGGACTCCCGAATTCCTCGAGCAGATAGACATTCTCCACGCGCGTGACGACGTCGGCCAGGACTTGGGCGGCGCCGCCGATCGCATGCATGTAGACGCAGCCGTGCTCGCGGCAGGCCTCGAGCGTCTTGGGTCCCATGCCGCCCTTGCCGATCACGCCGCGCAGTCCGAGCTGGCGTATGACTTCGGCCTGATAAGGTTCCTCGCGGATCGACGTCGTCGGCCCCGCCGCCTTGACGACCCAGACCCCGTTTTCCTTGACGACCACGGGGCCGCAATGGTAGATGGCCGCCCCCCGCATGTCGACCGGGCAGGCCCCGCCGTCGTGCAGGAATCGGTGTACTGCATCCCGCCCGGTGAAGACCGAGCCGGAGACCTCGACGATCTGGCCGACGTGCAACGACCGGACCACTTCCTCGCTGATCGGAGTCGTGATGATCATTTCCCTCTCCTGCCTTTGCCGGACATCGATTCCACCGTCCGGATGCCAAGCACGGGCCGCTGCCGCGGCGGCCCGCAACGGTCTAAGCGTACGTCCAGCGCGTGATCTTGCCGGTCGAGCCGATCAAGCAGCCCCGTCGTCGGCAGGCCCAACACATGTAGGAGACGCTCACGAAGAAGGAGGCCGGCAGACGGTTGAGCACTCCGATCTTGCAGCCCAGCAGCGTCGTCTCTCCTCCGAAGCCCATCGGGCCGATGCCGAGGGCGTTGGCCTTGCTCAGCACGCGCGCCTCCAGCTTGGCCAGCACCGGATCGGGATTCTTGTCGTCGAGCGTGCGCAGGAGTTGCTCCTTCGAATGGGCGTAGCCGGTGGCACGGTCGCCGCCGATGCAGACCCCCAGGATTCCCGGGGCGCACCCCTTGCCCTGCGCCTTGAAGACGGCGTCGAGGATGCACTTCTCCACGCCCTGCAGGTCCCGGCCGGCACCCAGCGCCGCATGGGGCAGCGCATACTGAATGCCCACGTTTTCACAGCCGCCGCCCTTGAGCATCAGGCGCACGTCGATGGTCTGGCGCGATCCCTGATCCATGTGGTATACGGGACTGCCGGGCCCCAGATTGGTGCCGCTGTTCTTTCCGCTCAGCGAGTCGACCGAGTTCTGGCGCAGGAATCCGCGCTCGGTAGCCAGTTTGACCGCCGCATCGCCCGCCTTGCGGAACATCCGCGCGTCCAGCCCCTGCGGGCCCGTGACATAGAAGAGGATGCTGCCGGTGTCCTGGCAGACCGGCAGGTTCTTCTCCCGCGCCAGCGCGATGTTCTTGCGCACCACCTCCAGGGCATAGCGCGCGGTGGTCTCCTTCGCCTCCCGGGAGAGCGCCTTCGACAGCACGACCTCGACGTCCCGGGGCAGATCGCACGAGGTCCGCCGGACCAGCTCGAGCAGCGATTCCTGCAGTACCTTGGGATTCATGCTTCCTCCCTCGCCGTGACCGGGCCCTCGGCACGGCTCCCTACGACCGGCTACAGGCTGGGCGCCGGCCGTGCGGCGGTCAAGCCAGCCCTGCTCATGCATTGCATCAGGTGGAGGCGCGCATCCGGCGGCTGCCGCCGCGCCGCGAGGGCGGCAGAGGCCAGCGACAGCGGCCGGCGACAGCCGTTCCATATCAGCGGACCCCGATCATCCTCCGCACATCGGTCATCGTGTCCGCCGCACGCTCGCGGCAGAGGTGCGCGCCCCGCTCGAGAACCTCCTCGATCTGCTCGGGCCGGCCGGCCAGCACGTGGGCCCGCTCGCGGATGGGATCGAGCGTCTTCATCATTTCGGTGAACAGCTTCTTCTTGCAGTCGATGCAGCCGATGCCGGCCGAGCGGCAACCCTCCGCCACTTCGGCCTGGACCTCCGGCGGCGAGAAGCAGGCGTGCATGCCGTACACATTGCAGATATCCGGATTGCCCGGGTCGGTCCGCCGCTTGCGGTTCTCATCGGTCACGGCGGGCCGGAGCTTCTCCCAGATCGAGGCCGGCTCCTCGAGCATGCCGATGTAGTTGCCGAGCGACTTGCTCATCTTGCCCTTGCCGTCGAGTCCCATGATCCGGGCGCCCGCGGGGGGCACGATGGCCTCCGGCTCCGGGAAATAGGGGGCGTAGCGCAGATTGAACTTGCGGGCGATATCGCGGACGAGCTCGATGTGCTGGACTTGGTCCTCTCCGACCGGCACGGCCTCCGCCCGGTAGAGCAACACGTCGGCCGCCTGCAGCACCGGATAGTCGAAGAGGCCGACATTGACGTTCTCGCTGTGCCGGCGCGCCTTCTCCTTGAACTGCGTCATCCGCCCCAGCAGCCCCATCGGCGTCAGCGTGTTGAAGATCCAGGCAAGTTCGGTGTGCTCGGGCACATGCGACTGGACGAAGATCCAGCAGCGGGAGGGATCGATCCCCGCGGCGATGTTCGCCAGCACCGCCTGATGGATGCGCTGCCGGAGCTGCGCCGGCTCGTAGTTCACCGTGATCGCATGATAGTCGACGATGCCGAAGATGCAGCGATAGCGATCGAGCAACTGCACCCAATTGCGGATCGCTCCGCAGTAGTTGCCGATGTGGATCTCGCCGCTCGGCTGGATGCCGCTGAAGAGATAGCCGGTGTGTTGAAGATCGGGAGCGACCGAGGCGTCTCTCCCGGCGGGCTGCTCCATGCGCTCCTCCCTGGCGTCTTGCGTCCGGCCGCCGTGGGCCCTGCCCGCGGTGCCCGGCTCTTTGGGGCCGGTCCCGACGGACGCCGCGGGGCGGGTCCGAATGGATGGCTATCAGAATGGAATGCACAATGCTAGCGGCAGTCAGGCCGAGGGTCAACCGGAACCCGAGCGGCCGGAAAGACGCAGGGGGAGGCTTCAGGCCTCCCCCTGGGATGAAAGATCGGCAGCGCACCGCCGGCGGTACGCTCGCGCGGGCCCTAGGACATGGCCCGACGGACCATCATTCTCAGCCGCTCGAATCTCGCCAGCGGCATGCTGGGATAGTACTGCATGACGAGACTGCGGAACTGCTCGTTGAAGCCCGCGGTCCGTCCCACGCCGACGGTCGTCCGCTGCGCCTGGCGCGGCTGCATGAGCCGGCGGCCCTTGTGAATCGTGCGCCTGCGCTGCGGGGCCGTCATCGTGGTGCGAGCGATGCGGGTCTTTGACAGGGCGACCCCTCTGCGACGGATGCCGGCCTTGCGGGCCTTGGCATTGACCGTCGGCAAGGAGACCTTGTGCTTCGCGGCGATCTGCCGGTAGCTGAGGTCGCCGCCCTTCAGGTCATGAATGATCGCGCGTTCGCGGGTGATGCGCTGAGTCGCCGTGAGCGTCTTGCGAGTTCTTTTCTTGGCTACGGCCATGATTCTCTCCTTGTGTTGAAGTCCGGCTCCGCGCTTCCCTAGCCCTGTTCGAGGCCAGGGAAGGCCTCCACTGTGCGATTCACGAGAAGCTGTACATCCGGTGTTCAAAGCGACCTTCTCGAACCGCGTCAACTCGACTCTGCCACATGCGTGAACACCGTACGGCCGGGCGCGGATTCTGTCAATACAATCCTCG
>JAZDGX010000008.1:0-20111 GCA_043806645.1 Candidatus Eiseniibacteriota bacterium
CGTGCTGGCGGAGGGGGAATTCGACGCCGGCCCGCACACCGTGACCTGGGACGGGCGGGATGAGCGGGGCCGGCCGGTCGGGGCCGGGACTTATCTGGTGCTGGTCAAACACGCCGGCGCGACGGTGACCGGCAAGGTGACATTGATCCGATAGGCGCACACGGGTCGCCGGAAACGGCGGCCGGGAAGACCGGGGGTAGTCTCGCGCAATCGCGCTATGAAGTCCGGCGCCGGCGGCAAGCCGCGCGCGGGTTGCGGATGGCCCGCAGAACAAGGAGTGAGCACCATGCGTTCATCGAACAGCCTGCACCTGTTGACCGTTCTCCTGTTCCTCTCCGCCGTGCCGGCCCTGGCACAGACGGCGGTCGACTTCGATGGGACCAACGACTACATCACCTTCGGCACCGCGCCCAGCCTGGGCGCGAGCACCTTCACCCTGGAGCTCTGGTTCCGGCGCGACGGAACGGGGGTCACCACCTCGACGGGAACAGGTGGAGTGACGGCGGTTCCGCTTCTCACCAAGGGCCGGGGGGAGTTCGACGGCGACAACCGCGATATGAACTACTTCTTCGGCATCCGCACGACCGACAACGTCATCGTCGCCGACTACGAAGAGGGCGCGGGGCAGACGACTCCCGGGCTCAACCACCCGGCCGCGGGCGTGACCCCCATCCGCACCGGCGTCTGGTATCACGCCGCGGCGACCTTTGACGGGACGCAGTGGCAGCTCTTCCTGAACGGCAACCTCGAGGCGACGGTCGTGGTCGGCGCGAGCCACCTGCCGCGCTTCGACAGCATCCAGCACGCGGGTCTGGCGACGGCCATGACCTCGACCGGCGGGGCGGCCGGCTACTTCAACGGCGTGATCGACGAGGCGCGCGTTTGGAACCGGGCGCGCGGGCAGCAGGCGGTGACCGACAGCATGTTCCTCGAGATCAGCTCCGGCAACGGGCTGCTGGGCCGCTGGGGCCTGAACGAAGGCGCGGGCACGACCGCGAACAACTCGGTCGCGGGCGGGGTGAACGGCACGCTCACCAACGGACCGCTCTGGGTGAGCGGCTCGCCCTTCGCGCTCGCCAACGCGCTCGCGTTGGGATCGAGCAACGCCTATGTGACCTTCGGCACCGCCTCCGCGATCGGCCTGCCCGAGTTCACGATCGAGACCTGGTTCCGCCGCGACGGCACCGGCGTCTCGGTCAGCACCGGCACGGGCGGCGTGACGGCGATCCCGCTGCTGACCAAGGGGACCTCTGAGGCCGACGGCGACAACCGCGACATGAACTACTTCCTCGGCATCCGGGCTTCCGACGGCGTGCTCGTCGCGGACTTCGAGGAAGGCGCAACCGGGACGAGCCCCGGCCTGAATCATCCGATCGTCGGCGTCACACCCATCGTCACGGGGACCTGGTACCACGCCGCCGCCACCTACGACGGCACGAAGTGGCAGCTCTTCCTGAACGGCAGCTTCGAGAATGAACTGACGGTGAGCGAGCCCCCGCGCGACGACACGATCCAGCACGGGGCCCTCGGCACATCGATCCGCTCCACCGGCACGGCCCAGGGCTTCTTCAACGGCACCCTGGACGAGGCGCGCGTCTGGAACTACGCGCGCACGGGCGCCGAGATCGCCGCGACGATCAACTCCCAGATCGAGACGGCCCAGACCGGCCTCGTCGCGCGCTGGGGCCTGAACGAAGGCGCGGGCACGACGGTGCACGGCTCGGCCGGCACGAGCGTGAATGGGACGATCACCGGCTCGGGCTGGAGTTGGACCGGCAGCGCGCCTTTCAACATCACGCCCCCCACGCCGCCCGACGAACCGACCGATCTCGGCGCGACCGCGCTATCGTATCTGCAGATCCAGCTCGATTGGACCGACAATGCCGGCAACGAACTCAACTACGAGGTCGACCGCTCGATCGACGGCGAGGCGGGTCCGTTCGAACTGCGCGCGACCCTCGGTCCCAGCACCGAGACCTGGATCGATGACGATCTCGACGCGGAGACCGAGTACTGCTATCGCGTGCGCGCGACCAACAGCTACGGCGAGTCGGGGTACTCGAACACCGCCTGCGACACGACGCTGGTCGAGACCGACACAGCGCTCGACTTCGGCGGCACGGACGCCTACGCGACCTTCGGCGCCCAGGCGGAACTGGGCCTGGCCGAATTCACCCTCGAGGCCTGGGTGCGCCGCGACGGCGCGGGCGTCTCGACGACGACGGGCACGGGCGGTGTAACGGCGATCCCGATGATCACCAAGGGCCGCGGAGAGGTGGACGAAGCCGACAACCGCGACATGAACTACTTCTTCGGCATCCTCGGGTCGAACGGGGCGCTGGCCGCCGATTTCGAGGAGGGTGCCGGGGGCGCCTCGCCCAGCCTCAACCATCCGATCACCGGAGTGACGCCGCTGCAGACCGGCGTTTGGTATCACGCGGCGGTCACCTACGACGGCACGACGTGGCAGCTGTTCCTGAACGGCGATCTCGAGAATGAACTCGTCGTGGGCCAGCCTCCCCGCGACGACAGCATTCAACACGCGGCGCTGGGCAGCGCGCTCACTTCGACGGGCACGGCCGCCGGGTTCTTCGACGGCGTGATCGACGAGGCGCGCGTCTGGAACTACGCGCGGACGCAGCAGGAGGTCCGGGCGACGATCAACGCCGAGTTGGCGGCTGCCGAACTCGGACTCGTCGCCCGCTGGAGCCTGAACGAGGGGGCGGGCACGACGGTCCACGGATCGGCCGGCACGGATGTGGACGGATCGATCCTGGGAACGAACTGGGCCTGGACCGACGGTGCGCCCTTCGACCTCGTGATCAACGACCCGCCCTACGATCCGGTTCTCGTCTCGCCCGGGGACATGGAAATCGATGTCGCCACCTCCCCCGAACTCTGCGTGACGGTCGACGACCCCGAGGGCGACACGCTCAGCGTGACCTTCTACGGCCGCCCGGTGACGACCAGCGCCGGCCCCGACTTCACCCTGATCGTTCTCCCCGACACGCAGTTCTACTCGGCCGAGATGAACGGCGGAACGAATGCGATTTTCAAGGCCCAGACCGGGTGGATCGTGGACAACCTCGCGACGCTCGACATCGCGTTTGTCCAGCATCTCGGCGACATCGTCCAGAACGGCGACACCTACGAGACCGAGTGGATGAGGGCCGACACGTCGATGGCGATTCTGGAGGACTCGGTCGCGACAGGGCTCGCCGATGGGATTCCCTATGGAATGTGCGTGGGCAATCACGACCAGACTCCGGCGTACGATCCGGACGGGACGACGACCTACTTCAACCAGTACTTCGGCACCGCCGAGTTCGAGAGCCGCGCCCACTACGGCGGGCATTACGGCGCGAACAACGACGACCACTTCATTCTCTTCAGCGCGAGCGGCCTGGACTTCATCGCCATCAGCCTGGAGTACGACGACTCACCCGAGGCGGAGGTGCTCGCCTGGGCCGACAGCCTGCTCCAGGCTCACAGCGGCCGCCACGGCATCCTCACCTTCCACAACCTGGCGGGCACCGGCAACCCGGCCAGCTTCTCCACCCCGGGACAGATCATCTACGATGCCCTGAAGGACAACCCGAATCTCTTCCTCATGCTCGCGGGGCACGTTTCCGGCGAAGGCCGGCGCTCCGACACCTACAACGGCCACACGGTGCACACGCTCATGTCCGACTACCAGGACCGCAGCAACGGCGGCGACGGCTGGCTGCGCATCATGCGTCTCTCCCCGGCGAACGGCACGCTGCACGTGCAGACCTATTCTCCGACGCTCGACCAGTACGAGGTCGACGCCGACTCGAGCAGCCAGTTCACCCTGCCCGTCGACCTCGCGGTCGGAGAGCAGTGGCAGGCGATCGCGACGGTGCCCGGCGTCGTCGCGGGATCGCAGGTCTGCGTTCCCTGGCCCGGCCGCAGCCCGCTGACCGAGTACGAATGGTACGCGGTGGTGAGCGACGCCGAGGGAACGACGACGGGACCGATCTGGAGCTTCACGACCATCGGGACGGCGACCCTGACGGTGCACGTGGAGGGCGACGGGTCGGTCGAGCGCGATCCCGACCAGGTGAGCTACGACCTTGGCACGCCGGTGGAGTTGACCGCGTTGCCGGCGGAGAACTGGGAGTTCGTGGAGTGGAGCGGGGACGCTCTGGGCAGCGACAATCCCGTGACCGTGATCATGGATGGCCCCCAGGACGTCACCGCGCACTTCCGCGAGACGCTGGCGCCCCAGGTGACGGTGCTATATCCCAATGGAGGCGAGACCCTGACGATCGATGCCGAGGTCACGCTGCAATGGACCGCGAATGACAATGTCGGTGTCACCACCGTCGATCTCCATCTCTCGCGCAGCGGCGCGGGCGGCCCCTTCGAAGTGATCGTCAGCGGCATCGGCAACAGCGGCTCCCACGACTGGACGGTCTCGGGCCCGGCCACGGCGGACGCCTTCCTGAAGGTCGTCGCCCACGATGCGGCCGGCAACGACGGCGAAGATCTGAGTGACGCGGCCTTCACGATCCAGACCGGCGGCAGCGGCATCGAAGAGCGACTGCCGACCGAGTTCGCCCTGCTGGCCAATTCCGCCAATCCGCTGCGTGGCGCGGGGCGGTTCGTCTTCGCATTGCCGCGCGAGGCGAACGTGCGCCTGACGGTTTTGGACATCCAGGGCCGTGAGGTCGCCGTGCTCGCGCAAGGCGGCTACACGGCGGGCTATCATGATGCGCAGTGGGACGGACGCGCAGCGGGCGGGCGTGCGGCGACGGGGATCTACTTCCTGCGCTTGAGCGTGCCGGGCAGAACTTTCCTGCGGCGGGTCCTGCTGGCGCCTTGATCCCGGGGCAGCGCACCCGTACAGGAGAGCGGAACAGACGGCCCGCGAGGGCGACGCGGAGGCGCCGGTGGATCCGGTCACATTCGCCGACGTGTTGGGTGCGGCGCGCCGCATCGCGCCCCATGCGCACCGCACCCCCGTCTTGACGAGCCGAGCCGTCAATCGCCTGGCCGGCGCCGAACTCTTCTTCAAATGCGAGAACTTCCAGCGCGCGGGCGCCTTCAAGTTCCGGGGAGCCTGCAATGCCGTGTTCTCTCTGTCCGCGGACGCGGCTGCGCGGGGCGTTCTGACCCATTCTTCCGGCAACCACGCGGCGGCCCTCGCCTTGAGCGCGAGCTTGCGGGGCGTGCCGGCGATCGTGGTCATGCCGTCGACCGCGCCGGCGGTCAAGCGTTCCGCGGTCGCGGGCTACGGCGCGCGCATCGTCACCTGCGAACCCACCCTCGCTGCGCGCGAAACGACCGCCGCCCGCCTGCTCGAAGAGACCGGCGCGGTGTTCGTCCATCCCTATGACAACGATCTCGTGATCGCGGGCCAGGGGACGGCGGCGTATGAGCTGCTCGAGGAGGTGGCGGATCTCGATCTGGTCCTGGCCCCGGTGGGCGGAGGCGGGCTTCTGAGTGGGACGGGCATTGCGGTGGCCGGCGCATCCGCACATGCAAAGGTCATCGCGGTCGAACCCGCCGGCGCGGATGATGCCTGCCGGTCCTTCAAGGCCGGGCGCATATTCCCACAAACCGACCCGCGGACCATCGCGGACGGCCTACTCACTTCCCTCTCGCCGCGCACCTTCGCCCTCATCCGCGCCCATGTGGCCGACATCGTCACGGTCGAGGATGCGGACACCATCGCCGCGATGCGTCTGGTCTGGGAGCGCATGAAGATCGTAATCGAGCCCTCCGCGGCCGTGCCCCTGGCCGCCTGGCTGGCCGGAAAGGTGACACATCCCGGCCGGCGGATCGGGATCATCCTCTCCGGAGGAAACGTCGATCTCGATCGTCTTCCCTGGAAGGGCTAGCACCGCGCTGGCACCGGCGAACCCAGGTGCGCGGTCGTTTTCCTTCCGGTTAGGGCCGCGGCACTCCGGCCCCACCAGTCCCTTCCTCACGCGTGGTTCTTTCGAGTAGAATGATGCGTTCCTTGTCGCCGACGGATCGGGTCCGATTGAGGAGACTCGCATGAATCGCCGGATGCTTCTCACCCTGGGTGCTTCCCTCGTGATCGCCCTGCAGCCCATGGCCCTGTCTGCCCCAGGCCGGGCGGACTCGCCGGGGGCCGCCGCGACGTCGTCGCTCTCGCTTCAGGAACGCGCCGATCGTTTTCTCGCGCTCGTCAACGCCTGCTACCGCGACCTCTACACGCTTGCCGAGCGGGCGGAATGGAACGCCGTGACCGACGTCCGCCCCGAGCACGACGCCGCCGCGGCGGCCGCCGGAAAGGCCCTGGCGGCGTTCAGCGGGAATCCCGCGCTGATCACGGAATCCAGGGCGCTCCTCGAGCGCGCGGCCGAGCTGGACCCACTCACGGTGCTGCAGCTCCGGCAGGTGCTGCTCAATGCCGCCGAGGGTCCGATGACCAATCCCGAACTGGTCGCCGCGCGCGTGGATGCCGAGACCGCTCAATCGGCAGCGCTGAACAGCTTCCTCTTCACCCTCGACGAGCAGCCAATCACTCCCAACGAGATCGATGAGCGGCTCCTGACCTTGGAGGATCTCGATCAGCGCCTGGCCGTATGGGAGGCATCGAAGCAGTCGGGGCCGGCCCTTAAGCCTGGGTTGATCCAACTGCAGAGCCTACGCAACGGAGTCGCGCGCGAGCTCGGCTACCCCGACTACTTCGCCCTGCAGGCGGCCGGTCATGCCATGACGACCGATGAGATGCTCGCGCTGCAGGATCAGTTTCTCGAGGAGCTGCGGCCGCTATACCTGCAGATTCACACCTGGGCGAAGCACGAGCTGGCCCGCACCTACGGCCGGACCGTACCCGAACGCATTCCGGCCCATTGGCTGCCGAACCGCTGGGCGCAAGACTGGAGCGCACTGGTCGAAGTGCCGGGTCTCGAACTCGCCTTTCAAAACCACACCGCCGAGTGGATCGTGAAAACGGCCGAGGACTTCTACGTCAGCATCGGCCGCCCGCCGCTGCCCGCTTCCTTCTGGCGCGATTCGGATCTGTATCCGGTCCCTCGACAGGTGCCGCGCCTGAAGAACAGCCACGCGTCGTGCTGGCACATCGATCTCGACCGGGACATTCGCGCGCTCATGAGCGTCGAGCCCGACGAGTACTGGTTTGGCACCGCGCATCACGAGCTGGGCCACGGCCATTACGACCTGGCCTACTCCCGCCCCGAGGTGCCGCCGCTGTTGCGGACGGGCGCCAGCTCCGCCTTTCACGAGGCCTTCGCCGGGCTCGGCGACTTCTCCGCCCGGCAGCTGCCTTATCTGGAATCCCTCGGCTTGCTCCCCGCGGGCCAACAGACCGAGGTCATTCCCGCGCTCCTGCGCGAAGCTCTGGGCGCAATCCCCTTCATGTTCTTCGCCTCGGGCACGATGACCCATTGGGAAGCGGACTTCTATGCCGCCGCGTTGCCGCCCGAACAATGGAACGCGCGTTGGTGGAAGTATGTCGAACGCTATCAGGGCGTCACCCCCCCCGCGCCGCGCGGCGAGGAGTTCTGCGACGCGGCGACGAAGACGCACATCAGCGACGCCCCGGCCTACTACTTCTCGTATGCGGTCGCAGCGGTCATCCAGCACCAGCTCCACGATCACATCGCGCGGGAGATTCTCGGACAGGACCCCCGGCGCTGCAACTACGCCGGGCATCCCGAGGTGGGTGCGTTCTTCGAGGGCATGCAACGCTTGGGCGCCACGCGCGACTGGCGCGAAATCCTGCGCGACGCGACCGGGGAGGAGCTTTCCACCCGCGCGATGGCGGAATACTACCGGCCGCTCATGGCCTGGCTGGAGGAGCAGAACCGGGGACGGAAGATCGGCTGGGAGTGATGCGCGCCCGCACGTGAGGCCCTCTCAGCCGACGCGATCCGATCGGAATCATTCCTTCCGGCGGGAACGTCGATCTCGATCGCCTTCCCCGGAGGAGCCAGCGCCGCCCCGCGCCGGTCGTCCCGGCGGTCGCGCCCCGCGCGGCCGGAACGCCTCGCGTCGCTGGCGTTCCTCGGGAGGCTTGCCGCGCGGCCACGAGGTCTCTCGCCCGCCCCGGTCGTCGGGCCTTGCCCGTCGCGCTCCGGAGGACTCTCGCCGCCCGCGGTCATCGTGCGGCCGGCCCCGCGGGTGGGATGATTCCCTCCCCGGGGGGTCCTCGGGTCTTCTCCCCCGCGGACCCGATGCTCCGCGCCGCTCGTGATCTTCAGGCCGTGCACTTCGCGGACGGGGCGGCCCACGCCGCTCGCGATCCTCAGGCCGTGCACTTCGCGGCCGGGGCGGCCCGCGCCGCTCGCGATCTTCAGGCCGTGCACTTCGCGGCCGGGGCGGCCCACGCCGCTCCCGATCCTCAGGCCTTGCGCTCCGCGGCCGAGGTGGCCTCCACCCTCCGCGATCCTCGCTCTCCGCGAATCGAGGCGATCGGGAAGCGCGCGGGAAGGCGCGCGATGGCCGCTGCGGCTCGTCTTGCGGCCGGCGGTCCTCGCGTTGCGAGCGCCGGAGCTGATGCGGCTCGAGCCGTTGGCGCCCTCCGTGCGCGGCGCCCTCCGGTCTTCGCGCCGCTTCGCCGCGCATTCTCTCCGGCCGTGCTTCAGCGCGCACCCTTCCCGGCGCAGTTTCGCCGCGTTCCGTCTCGGTACGCGCGTCGAAGCGTCTATTCTCCGACCGCTCTTCGCCCTCGACCAACCGGAAGCGCGCCTTGAAGCGCCGCCCTTCCGGATCGCGTCCGAGAAGCAGCGAGGCGGCCATCGCGAGGTGGACGAGTCTCGGCTTCGCGGAGTCGATGAGGGCCAGATCGAGACCCGCCGCCGCGGCCATGCACAGGAAGGACGCTTCGAGTTGTCCGCGGGCCGGAAAGTCCTCGCTGATGCGCGAGATGCGCAGCATCGTCGGCTGTCCGAGCCGTTCGCGGATCAAGGTCAGTGCCCGGAGGACCTCCCGCATCGGCCCCGCGGGCGACCGCGTGGGCGGCAGAACCGGATCGAAGATCACATCCTCCTGCCGCACTCCCGCCTCGATCGCCGCCGCCAGGATCTTCTCCGCGATTTCGAGCCGCTCCTCGGCCGTCTCCGGAATCCGCGTCCCGCTGTGGCAGGCGGCCACGACCGCCGCCCCGTAGCGCCGGACCAGCGGGAACACTTCTGCGAAGGAACGTTCCTCTCCCCAGACCCCGGCCACGAGCGGCCGGCCGGGCAGCATTTCGAGGGCCGCACGCAGGCCCTTGGGCGTCTCGGCCGAGATCATCAAAGGCAGGTCGATCTTCTCCCTCAGCGCAGGCAGCAGACCCGCGAAGAACGAGGCTTCCTCGATGTGCGGAAGCGTCGAACGGATCTCGAGCATCCGCACTTCCGTGCCCGCGCTCTCCTCGAGCGTGCTCAGAAGCTGTTCGTTGCCGCTGCCGCGGTGCGCGAGAAACGTCTCCCCCCGGCGCGCGGGCCACTCGGCCGCGCAGACGATGCTCCGCCGCGGCCCGATTTCGATGTCCCTTGAGGCGCTCGTGACCACGAGCCGCTGGGCGGGATCGGGCAGCCGCGGGGTGTGACGGCGGGCGGCCTTGGCCAGGCGGCGTACGTGCTCGTGCTCGCGAAGGCCCCCGCACCCGACCAGCGCGACACCCCGCTCGAACAACGACTGAAACTGGCGCGCGAATTCCAGGGGCGCGATCTGCCGGGCGCCCACAGCGGGCATCAGCGCGAGCGGAAGGTCGCCGACCGCGTGCAGGGCGGCCTGAATCGGAAGCATGGCGGCGGGAGAAAGGTCGCCGGTGGCCCCCACCACATCCGCGCCCAACGAGCGCGCGACGGCCCAGGCCACCGCAGGCGTCGCATCATCGGCCGCGCGGCCCCCCATTCCGAAAGCCATGAGCGCGATCACCGCCAGATCGTTGCGCTCCTCGCGCAGCGCGATCAGCGCGGCCTTCAATGTGCGCACATCGGAAATGGCCTCCAGGAGCAGGAGGTCGAATCCGGCCGAGCGGGCCGCTGCGATCACCTCGCGGTAGGCCGCGATCGCTTCTTCCATGCCCAGCGCCCCGGCGGGGGCGATGCCGGGCGGCAGCGGGCCGAGTGCCGTGGCCACCAGCGGCGTGCCGTCGGGACGGCCCTGCGCCTCCCCCGCGGCCTGCCGTGCCGCCTCGACCGAACGCCGCACGATCTCGACCGCGCGCTCCGCATACCCGAAGGGGCTCAAGGCGGGCGCATTGGCGGCCATGGTGTTGGTCACGAGAACGTCCGCGCCGGCCTCGATCGAGGCCGCATGCAAGGCCACCAGCGCGGAGAAGTCCTCGAGTGCGAGGAGCTCGGGAATCGGCTCGGCGCCCGGTCCCGCCCCGGTTCCGGACCGCCCGCCCATGATCGCTCCCCACGGGCTATCCATAACGAGAATGCGTTGCTTGAGAATCTCGCGAAACTGAAGTGCCTGCATGGTCGATCCTCGGGGTGCCACCCCTCGCCGGGTGGATGCGGGAATACTCTGTTCCCATGGATGCGCGATGTCACGGACCTTGATGAGAACCCATCCGCCCCATGACTGGCAAGGAGAATGCGCGGCCTCTTCACCTCGGAAACACCCTCGCCGCACGGGCGGTTCACGGGCGCCTTCTCGCTGCAGTCCTGCGCGCATCCGTCAACGGCGGGCGATCTCCATCCCGGCGGCGCAAGCCTGTGGCGGCCCGCGGACGGCGCGCGGCAGACAACCGAGAATCGGTTGCAGGCCTTCGAGGCGCGCGCGACAGCGGCACCCAACCACTCCACCGCTGGAAGCCCGCAGCTGCGGGGAACCTATCGCCGCGAGCGCTGGCGCCGCGCGACGGACGGGTCGAAGGGATGGCCCGACCACGACCTCGAGCCAAACTTCCCCCGACAACCTCTTTTGTCTCCAATACATGCCCCGAATCGGCTATAATGATCGAGTCGATTTCTTGTCCGTGGGGTGCAATCCGGCGCGACACCGTTTCGGTATTGCACCCTTGGCGTGTCACACCGGAGGTTTCGCATCGCGGACGGCGACGCCCGAGCCACGATTCTCGGCCCCCTGCCGGGCCCGGGCCCAACCGCACGTGGTCCGTTGCATTTCACTCACCCCAGCACGAGAAGGAGAGCTTCCATGCCACGTGGTTTCGTCGCGATCCTCGCGCTGTCGGCCCTTCTGGCGCTGTTCCCCGGGCCCGCGCAGGCTTGGTACCCGCGCACGGTCCAGGTCGAGTTGGGCACCGCGACCTGGTGCAGCAATTGCATCTACGCCTATCAAGGCATTGAAGAGAACAAGGACGGGTTCGACCCCGACGAATTCAACGCGGTCCGCTATTATGCGAATTCGGGCGGCCTGGGAGCGCCCATCAGCACGGACCGCATCGCCTACTACGGGACGAGGTTTCCCGAGGCGGTCTTCGACGGCACCAGCCGGATCGCCGCCGGGGACACCGATTTCGCCGACGGGCTCTACTACCGCTCGACCATCCAGCGGCTGCTCTGCGAGCCGTCCCATTTCAAGATCACGATAGACTCCTCCGACTTCACGGCGCCCGAGGGCGCGATCGATCTTGACATCGAAGTCATGGAAACGCTGCCGGACATCACGAATCTTTACTTGCGCATGATTCTCACCGAGGACGATGTGGTCTATGCCTTGGAGACCTATCAGGACGTGACTCGCGCGCAGGTCGGCGGCGACGTCGCCCTCACCGTGCAGACGGAAGGCCAGATCCAGCACGTGGCCCAGACCTTCCCGATCGATGCCGGTTGGAACGGCGCCAAGCTGAAGATCGTCGCTTTCATCCAGGACGACGATGACCAGGCGGTGGAAACCAGCGCCTGCACGACCCCCGCGTCGGACTACACCTTCCGCTTCTACGCCCTCTCGCCCCGCGTGGAGGTCGGCCCCATCACGCCCACTCACCACTACGCGCCGTTTCGCCTCTACAATACGGGCAGCGAGACTGATCTCTTCATTGTGAACGTGGACACCGACGCGCCTCCGGGATGGGTCGGCGTACTGTGCCGCGAATCGGGCTGCATCGGCCCCTACTATGAGACGGTGCTCGATCCCGGCCAATACGAGGATCTCTACGTCGATCTGCAGGCCGCGACGAGCGGTTACGGCAACGCGACGGTCGAGATCTGGCAGGACAGCCGCCCCGAACGCGTCGGCGAGATCAAGTACACCTACATCACGGATGATCTGGACGTGCTCATCGTCGACGACGACGGGGCCCGCCAGCACGAGACCTATTATGCCGACGCGCTGGAGCACTACGGATTCACCTACGGCATCTGGGACCACGACGCCTTCGGCGCGCCCCCGGCGGCCGACATGGCGGCGTTCGACGCGGTCGTCTGGAGCCACGGCCGCGTCTTCCCGAGCGTCGACGCGGCGGACCGCGCCGCGCTGGCCGCCTATCTCGATGACGGCGGCCGGCTGCTGATTTCCGGCGAGAACCTGGGCTGGGAGCTGGATGACGAGGGCGGGGACGCATATCTCTGGTACCAGGACTACCTGCATGCATCCTACTTCGCCGGCAACACCGGCGACTACACCTTGACCGGCGTCGCGGGCGATCCGATCTCGGACGGGATCGACATCACCATTCAAGGTGGCGATGGAGCGAACAACCAGACCTCGCCCGACGACATCGATCCAGAAGACGCGGCGGCCACGGTCATCTGGAAGTTCGACGCGAACAAGAACGGCGCCCTGCGCATCGAGACCGTGGACTATCGCGCCGTCTACCTCGCTTTCGGCTTCGAGGCCATTGACAACGCCTCGCAGCGGCGGGGCATTCTCAATCGCATCCTGGGTTGGTTCCAGGGACTGAGCGACGTCGCCGGGGACGAGGGGGTTGTGCGTCCCACGCTGCGTCTCGCCCCCAACCCCGCTCCGGCGGGCGCCCACGTGCGCTTCACGCTTGCGCAGTCTGCGCAGGTGAAGCTGCGGCTCTTCGCCCCCGACGGGCGTTTGGTGCGCACCCTGGTCGACGGCCGCCTGGACGCGGGCAGCCATGCGTTCGATTGGAACCGCCTGGACGAGGTGGGCGATCCGGTCCCGACGGGCGTCTACTACTGCAGGCTTAGCGGCGAGCAGACCGAGCTGGTCCGCACGGTGGTCCTGATTCAATAGGGGGTCCGGGTCATCACGCCGGCGCGCCCCGGTCGCCACTCCGGCAGCGCGGCCTTCATTCCGGCGTCCCCGAAGCATCACGCTCGCGCGGGTGCCGTCTCTCGTGGACGGCGCCCGCGCTTTTTCCTGGGCACCCACTTCTGCTAAGGTCCGCCCTGGACCCGACGGTAGGGACGATCGCCACGGAAGCCGCCGGCGGAGAGGTTGCCATGGGCTGCACGCGGTGCCGAAAAGAAGCCCAGCGCATCTGCGCGGCGGTGCTGTTCACCGCTTGTGTCGTCGGCCAGGCCCTGACGCCTCTAGCTGCGGCGCCGCGGCTGCCATCTTCCCCCTCCTCTTCTCCGTCCTCTCTATACTCCCCATCCTCCGCGCCATCCGCAGCGGCAATGCTGCCGCAGGCCGGAGAGGGAGTCGTTCCTAAGGGCGCGCCGGCGCTGTATTCCGGCGAGCGGCTGTACGACTACATCGACGGGGGCGCGCCGCAGTTTTTCGAATACGGGTTTCGCGAAGTGGCCAGCCAGGAGCTGACCTATCTGGGGCACACCTACATCGTCGATGTCTATCGCCTGCCGGATCCTCTCGCGGCGTACGGGCTCTTCAGCGTGCGGCGGCCCGCACGGGCTCCCGGGCTGGACGGATTCCCTTACAGCGCCTTCGCCGGCTATCAGGCTTTGCTCGCCCACGGTCCCTACTATGTCGAAATCATCGCCTACGAATCGACCGAGCGGACCGCGAATGAGATGGCCGAGATCGTCCGGCGCGGGCTCGGCCGTCTGGACCCCGCCGTCGCTCCCGCAGATCTCACGTTGGGGCCTCCGTTCGATCTCCTTCCCGAAGGCCGCGTCCGAGGATCGGAACGGCTGGCCCGCGGTCCGATCGGACTGCAGACCGCACTGCGACAGGCGGGGGCTCAGGGGTTCCGGAGTGCCCTGGATGCAGTCGCGACCACACACGGGCAGGAGCATCCGGTCTGGGTGGTCGCCGAGTATCCGGCGATCGATCTCGCAGACACGCGCGCTTCCGATCCGGACGGAGGCGCCGCGACAGACTCGCTCCGGCTCGATCCCCCCGGATCGCCACTCCTCGTCACGCTCGCCGTGCTGGCCGATTCCGTTGCGCCCGCCGCGCTCCTTGACGCGGCGCGCGCGGCCACGCTTGAAGAACAGGTCGTCGTTCCCGAGGGGTGGGGTGCAGGCGAGACCCCCGGCCGGGGCTGGTGCGCCGCCGATGCCGGAGGCAGAAGCTGGTTCATGCTTTCGCGGGCCGATCATCTTTGGATGGGCCTCGCGCCGATCGAAACCGCAGCGCTCGCCGCCTGGGTCGTGGCGGTGACGACAGGAGGAATGTCCGATGACCGCTAGGAAAGCCGCACCGCGATCGAAAACCGCTCCCTCCGCAGCCGCCGCGCGGTCCGCGCGAGAGACGGATTCCGTGGGAGAGACCCTGTCCGTCGAGCCGACGATGAAGACCATTCCCCGGCGCGCATCCTCGCAGCCCTCGACGAAGATGGAGACCTTTCCGAATCCTAACCAGGGCCGCGACTACGAGATCGAGATGCAGATTCCCGAGTTCACCTGCCTCTGCCCCATGACCGGCCAACCCGATTTCGCGAATTTGCGCATCAGCTACATACCGCACGCGGTCTGCGTGGAACTGAAGAGCCTGCGCGACTACCTCTGGACCTACCGCACCGTGGGCGCCTTCCATGAGGCGGTCGCCAACCGCATCGCCGACGATCTGATCCGCCTGATGGCGCCGCGCTGGCTGGAGGTCGAGGCGGAATTCCGCACGCGCGGGGGAATCTCGACCACGGTGCGGGTGTCGCACTCGGCGATGGAATAGAAGCCGCACCGCCTTCCGCCGACCACCGGGGGAAGGCGATCGCGACCGCACTCAGGGAGTCCCTCGGCTACGGCGCGGGACTACAGGACTGGAACGGAGGAAACGCCGCATGCCCCTGATCAAAGAACACGACAAGGCCCAGATCAGCGAGCTTCTCGATCCCATCGTGCACGACGTCAAGCTGGTCTTCTTCACGCAGAACTACGAATGCCAGTACTGCGAGCTGACCCGCCAGTTGGTCGACGAGGTCGCGGCCCTCTCGCCGAAGATCACGGTGGAGACGCATGACTTCAAGGCGGAGGCCGAATTGGCGGCCAAGCTCGGGATCGACAAGATCCCCGCGATCGCCGTCATGGGAGAGCGGGACTATCGCATCCGTTTCTACGGCATCCCCGCCGGCTACGAGTTCCCAGCGCTGTTGGAAGCGATCGTCGACGTGGGCATGGGCACCCCGGCGCTGCCCGACCCGCTGTTGGCGGAAGTGGCCAAGATCGATCAGCCCGTGCACCTGCAGGTCATGGTCACCCCCACCTGACCCTATTGCTCCCGCGCGGTGCGCGCGGCTCACAAGTTCGCCATGGCCAACGAGCACATCCGCGGCGACATGGTGGAGGTTTCCGAATTCCCCCATCTGGCGGTCAAATACGGCATTCAGGGCGTGCCCAAGACGGTGGTCAACGAAACCCACAGCTTCGTCGGCTCTCAGCCGGAGGCCAATGTACTGCGGGAGATCCTGAAGGCCCTGGGAACGTAGGCGGCGCGAAGGCCGGGTGCGAGAGGCTGCCCGGAGAGGCCGCGCGGACCGCCGCAGATGGATTCGCAATTCATTGTCGAGTAATAAGATAGACGCGCCGGCCGCTGCGGCGGCGAATCAAATGCAATAGATTGATAAACTTCATGCCACTGACCGGCCTGAATGCGAGAGAATCGTCGGTTCTCGTCCGAGCCTAGGGATGGGAAGAAACAACACGGGGACGCCGCTGCCCGCTCCAGGGCCACGACTCCCCCCCCGGCAAGGCAGGGTGATTCAGGTGTCCACGGCAACCACGGCGAATCTGGAACGGATCCGCCAGGAATATCCGGAGAAGTTCGCTCCCATGGAGCGCATCTTCGGCAACGTGCATCGTGGCGACCGCATCTTCATCGGCACCGCCTGCGGCGAGCCGCAGCACCTCGTCAACTCGCTCATCCAATACGTCGAATCGCATCCCAAGGCGGTCTTCGACGCCGAGGTGATCCACGTCTGGACGCTGGGGCTGGCCCCCTACACCGACGTCAAGTTCAAGAAGAACTTCCGCCACAATTCCTTCTTCGTCGGCAACAACACGCGCGACGCGGTGAACCAGGGACTGGCCGACTACTCCCCCATCTTCCTCTCGCAGGTGCCCGCGCTCTTCCAAAGCGGGCGCGTCACGGTGGATGTGGCCCTGGTGCACACCTCGCTGCCCGACGAGCACGGGTTCGTCAGCCTCGGCGTGAGCGTCGACATCACCAAGGCCGCCGTCGAGAATTCGCGCATCGTCGTGGCGCAGATGAACGCCCGCATGCCGCGCACCCACGGCGACACCTTCCTGCATGTGCGCGACATCGACTTCCTCGTCCCGCACGATGAGCCGCTGCTCGAGTACACCTCCACCGCCCCCGATGAGATCGCCCAGCGCATCGGCAAGTACGTCGCGCGCATCATCCAGGACGGCGATACCATCCAGGTCGGATACGGCAGCCTGCCCAACGGGATCCTGGCGAACCTCGCCGACAAGCAGCACCTCGGGGTGTACACGGAGCTGCTCAGCAACGGCATCGTGCGCCTGATGAAGCAGGGCGTGATCGACAACTCCATGAAGAGCATCGACCGCGGCAAGGCGGTCGCCGCCTTCAGCATGGGGCGCCCCGAGACCTACGAGTTCCTGGACGACAATCCGGCGATCGAGTTCCGCCCGATCAGCTACACCAACAACCCCCTGGTGATCGCGCGCATCCGCAACATGACCGCGATCAACGCCGCCCTGCAGATCGACCTCACCGGGCAGGCCACCGCCGAATCCCTCGGCTCCGTGTTCTACAGCGGCATCGGCGGGCAGGCGGACTTCATGCGCGGCGCAGTGCTGGCGCCGGGCGGCAAGACGATCCTGACGCTCCCCTCGACCGCCCGTGACGACGAGGTTTCGCGCATCGTGCCCTTCTTGGATACGGGCGCGGGCGTGACGCTGGGGCGGGGCGACATCCACTATGTCATCACCGAATACGGCATCGCCTACCTGCACGGCAAGAACATCCGCGAGCGGGCCATGTCGCTGATTGCGATCGCCCACCCCAAGTTCCAGTCAGAACTGATCACCGAGGCCAAGCAGCGGGGGCTCATCTACCGTGATCAGGCCTTCATTCCGGGCAAGAAGGGCGAGTACCCCGAGTCGCTGGAAGCGCGCCGCACGACGCGCGCCGGCCTGACGCTGCTCATGCGACCGGTCAAGATCAGCGACGAGCCGCGGCTGAAGGACTTCTTCTACGATCTCTCCGATCAGAGCATCTACCGGCGGTTCATCTCCCAGCGCAAGGACATGCCGCACGAGTTGCTCCAGGAATTCGTCGTCATCGACTACACGCGCGAGATCGTCTTCCTCGTGCTGATCGAGCACGTCGACCGGCCCGACGACCTGGTCGCCGTCGGTCAGTTCGCGGCGAACGAAAACACCCACACGGCCGAGGTGGCCCTGGTGGTGCGGGACGATCATCAGGGGCAGGGCATCGGCACCGAGCTGCTCTCCTACCTGACCCAGCTCGCCCGCGCGCAGGGCCTGCTGGGGTTCACCGCCGAGGTGCTGGTCGAGAACACCCCGATGTTGCGCCTCTTCGAGAAGATGGGCTTCGATATCGAGCGCCGCACCGCCGAGGGCGTGGCCGAGTTGCGCATGAGATTCCGGGGGGCCTCATGAACGGGCGCGGGCCATGCGGATGCGCAGCGCCGTT
The DNA here is from genome assembly GCA_043806645.1 of Candidatus Eiseniibacteriota bacterium. Classification (GTDB taxonomy): domain Bacteria; phylum Eisenbacteria; class RBG-16-71-46; order CAIMUX01; family WJJG01; genus JAZDGX01. The sequence continues at coordinate 17,932 of JAZDGX010000008.1, forward strand.
CTGGGTGACCCCGCGCGGGCCGCGCGGAGGCGCGGTGCTGCGAAACCTGCGGCAGAGGAAGGTGGCATGACGAATCCGACTCCCGACATCCGCCGGCTCTTCGAGCCCCGCTCCGTGGCGGTGGTGGGAGCCTCGCATGATCCGGAGAAGATGGGGCACAAGATCCTCCAGAACATCATCTCCTCGGGCTATCGCGGGGCCATCCACCCGATCAACCCCAAGGGCGGCGAGATTCTCGGCCGGCGCGTGCTGCCCGACCTGGCCGCGGTTCCCGGCGAGCTCGACATCGTCTGCACGGTCGTTCCGGGACGCTTCGTCTTCGAGTCGGTCAAGGCCGCCGCGCACCGGGGCGCACGGTTCAATCTGGTGATCTCCTCAGGCTTCTCCGAGGTGGGCAACAGCGAGGAGGAGCGCCGCATCGTCGCCTACGCCCGCGAGCACGGTATGCGCATCCTCGGCCCCAACATCTTCGGCCTCTACTCGGCCGCCGCTCCGGTGGATATCACCTTCGGCCCGGGCGGCATCCTCCCCGGCCACGTCGCGATCATCACCCAAAGCGGGGCGCTGGGCTTGGCCATGATCGGCAAGACCGCCGCCGAGCACATCGGGATCTCGGCCATGGTCTCGGTCGGCAACAAGGCGGACCTGAACGAGGCCGACCTGATCGAGTATCTGGTCGAGGATGAGAACACGCTCAGCATCCTGATGTACATCGAGGGTGTGCGCGACGGGGCGCACCTGGTCGAGGTCCTGAAGGAGGCGACGCGCAAGAAGCCGATCGTCGTGATCAAGTCGGGGCGCTCGCGGCGCGGAGCGGCGGCGGCCGCATCGCACACCGGCTCGCTGGCCGGATCCGACGAGGTCTTCGGCGCGATCATGCGCCAGGCGGGGGTGCTGCGGGCCGAGAGCATCAAGGAGGGCTTCAACCTCTGCAAGTTCCTCGCCCGCACCCGCGTGCCCAAGGGCAACAACACGGTCATCATCACCAACGGCGGCGGCATCGGGGTGCTGGCGACGGACGCTTGCGAGAAGTTCGGCGTGAGCCTCCTCGATGACAATCAGCGCCTGCAGGAGATCTTCTCCCCCGTCACTCCCGATTTCGGTTCGACCAAGAACCCCATCGATCTCACCGGGGGCGCGACCGAGGTGCAATACGACGCTGCCCTGACCGCCGCCGCCGCGCATGAGTCCATTCACTCGGCCATCGCCCTCTACTGTGAGACGGCCATGTTCGACGCCGCCAAGCTCGCCCCCCTGATCGCCCGCATGAACGCGCGCTTCCAGGCGGCGGGCAAGCCGATCGTCTTCTCGGCCTTCGGGGGCGGCAGCATCGACGAGAACATCGGCGCGCTGGCGCAGCAGAACATCCCCGTCTTCGACGACGTCTACGACGGGGTGGCCTGCCTGGGGGGACTTTACCGCCATTTTCGACACCGCAACGCCCCGCCGCCGGCGCCGGAAGAGGTCACCCTCGACACCGTCGCGATCGATGAGATCGTGCGCGGGGCCCGCGCCGACCGGCGCACCTTCCTGCTGGCGGATGAGGCGCAACGCTTGATGCAGCTCGTGGGAGTGCCGATGCCGCAGAGCCGCGTCTCCCACAGCCTGGAGGAGGCGGTCGCCTTCGCCGAGGCCATCGGCTACCCCGTCGTCATGAAGGTCGTCTCCCGCGACATCCTGCACAAGAGCGACGCCGGCGGAGTGGCCCTCGATCTGGAAACCCGCGATGAAGTGATCGACGCCTACCAAGCGATCCTGCGCAACGCCCGGGCCGCGGTGCCCAATGCCCGCATCACCGGGATCGAGGTCTCCGAGATGGTGCGCCGGGGGCTCGAACTGATCGTCGGCGCGCGTCGTGACCCCGGCTTCGGCCCCATCGTGATGTTCGGCCTGGGTGGGATCTACGTCGAGGTCATGAAGGACATCTCCTTCCGCGCCGTCCCGCTGGCGCGGGCGGAAGTGCTCAACATGATCGCCGAAATCCGCGCCTACCCGCTGCTGCGGGGAGTGCGCGGGGAGGACCCCAAGGACATCGACCGCGTGGTCGACGCCATCCTGCGGGTGGCCTCCGTCATCCGGCAGTGCGAAAGCATCACTGACATCGAGATCAATCCGCTGGTAGCATATGAAGAGGGGCAAGGCGCGCGGGCGGTCGACGCCCGCGTCCTGCTCGCCAAAGT
>JAZDGX010000009.1:0-8849 GCA_043806645.1 Candidatus Eiseniibacteriota bacterium
CGCAGCGCGCCGGCGGCGTTTGGACGACCGAGGCGCGGATCCCGTACGCCGCGCTTTCGACCGCGCCTCCCGCGCCGGGCAGCGCCTGGCGGGTGAACTTCCGGCGCAAGGATGCGGCCCGGGGCAGTGCGGCCGACTGGCAGGTGCCGATCGGCTACGATCCCGCACGCTTCGGCTATTTGTTCTTCGAGTGAATCTGAACGCGCCCGCGCCCTACCGTGACACGCCGGAGATCCCCGGCGCGGGAGAGGACGGCCCGCTCTCCGCGGGGTGCAGCTCCTGCAGGGACTTCACGCGCCTCACCGTCGGGGAGACGACCGCCGTGACCAGCACGACGATCAGGGTTCCGATGCCGCCGCTCACCGCCGAGACGAGCGGGCCGAAGAAATGCGCGACCACGCCCGATTCCATCCCGCCCAGCTCATTCGACGCGCTGATGAAGATCGTGTTCACCGCCGCAACGCGTCCGCGCATCCGGTCAGGGGTCATGAGCTGGATCAGCGTGTGACGGATGACCACGCTCACATTGTCCAGCGCTCCCGTCAGGAACAGCATGGCCAGCGACAGCCAGAACGAGCGCGACAGGCCGAAAACGATCGTGGCGATGCCGAAACCGGTCACCGCGAGAAGCAGGTTGCGTCCCGCGCGCCGCATCGGCGGCAGGTGGGCCAGGGTGAGCGCCATGCAGAAGGCGCCCGCCGCCGGCGCCGCGTTCAGCCAGCCGTAGCCCTGCGCGCCCACGCGCAGGATGTCGGTGGCGAAGATCGGCAGCAGATAGACGGCCCCGCCGAAGAGCACGGCGAACATGTCGAGAGCGACCGCGGCCAGGATGACGCGCGTGCGCCAGACGAAACGGACCCCGGCCAGGACCTCCGCGCGCGAAGTCCGCGCGGGTGGCTCGGGATCGTGGCGCAAGCGCATCCGGCTGAGGAGCAGCAGGAAGGCGAGCGAGCCGGAGGCGCAGACGAGATAGGCCGCCGGGACGTACGCGGACACGATGAAGCCGCCGATTGCGGGCCCCGCCATCGAGGAGATTTGCCAGGTGCTCGTGTTCCAGGTGACGGCGTTGGGGAAGACCTCGCGCGGCACGAGCACCGGCAACAGCGCCATGCGCGCGGGCCGACCGAGGGTGAGCGCGGTGGAATCGAGGAAGAGCAGCGCGTACATGAGCGGGATCGGGCCGCGGATGTAGGAGAGGGCCGCGAGGCCGAGCGAAGTGAGCGTCATGAAGAACATGCTGAACATGAGCAGACGGCGGCGATCCATGCGATCGGCAAGATACCCGGCCGGCAATGCCAGCAGGATGATCGGCGCCGCCTGGACGAGCCCCACGATGCCCAACGCCAGGGCATCGCCGGTGCGCTGGTACATCTCCCAGCCGATCGCCACGCCCTGGATGCGCGTACCGACCATGGCGACGAGCCATCCGCCCAGATAGTTGCGGTAGTCGCGCACGCGGAATGCGGCATACGGATCGTGCGGCCGGTTCATGGCCGCCCGGGACGGCGCCACGGGGAGCGCTTGAGCATGCGCGCGGCCGCCATGCGCAGTTGCGCGCGCCCGAGGGCGAGCAACGCCAGTGCCAGCAGCAGCGGCGCGAGCGCGGCGAACGTGTAGATCCGCTCGAGACCCAGGACGGCCCGCAGCGGTCCGGGGGCGAAGGAGCCGATCGTGAGGCCGCCCATGACCATCGCCGCGAAGAGCGCGCTCACCTGCGGGGTGCGTTCGGGAAATTCGTGGGAAGCGAGGCCGAGCAGCAGTGGGAAGAGCGCGGAGCAGGAGAAGCCGGCCAGGGCGAAGCGGGCCAGCGCGTCCGCGGTGCCCGCGCAATGGGGCAGGAGCAGGAAGGCGAGCCCCATTCCCGCGCACAGCGACAACGCGATCGGCAGCGTGCCCAGTCGGCGCACGAGGACCGCGGCCAGCAGCCGCCCGGCGGTCATGGCGATCCAGAAGACCGAGAGCGCGCCGGCGGCGGCCGTAAGCGACAGGGAACGGCTCTCGGTCAGGAAGATCACGGCCCAGGCGGTAAAGACAGCCTCGCAGATGCCGTAGATCAACACGGTGCCGGCCCACAGCCACAACCTCAGCGCCCGGCGGGGGGCGAGCGACGGGATTGCGGGGGAGCCCTGGGCAGCCGGAGCTTGCGCGATCGACAGGCCGGGCAGGGGGCGCAGGCGGACGAGCAGGGCCAGCCCGAGTATCGCGGCCGCCAGGGCGAGGAGGGCCGCTGGCCAGAGGCCGCGGCGGATCGAGATCGCCACGACCAACGGCCAGATCGCCGTTCCCGCCGCCAGCAGCGCGTGCAGGTAAGCCAGGGCGGTGGCGCGCGTCGCGGGAAAGATCTCGATGACCGCCGTGTTGAGGGCGATTCCGAATACGCCCAATCCGGGCCCCGAAATCGTCATGGCGATCAGCACCAGCAGCGATCCCCCCGGCGCGCCAAGCGAGGGGCTGATTGCGATCAACGCGAGCATGACGGCGCAGGAGCAGGAGCCCCAGAGGAAGAAGGCGCGCAAGTTGAATCGCGCGTGCATCCGGGCCGCGGCCAGCGAACTCACGATGGCCAATCCATAGAGGGGGATGAAGGCGGCGCCGTAGAGGGTGTCGCCCATCGAGAGTCGCTCCCTCAGGAACGTGCTCGAGGAAACGAAGGTGATTCCCAGGGCCCCCTGGAGCAGCGCGGCGACATAGACCACGATCACGGAAAGCCGGACGGAAGGTGAGCGGTCGGCCGCCGGCGATGGGGGAAGGATCGTGGATGGACTCGACGGCCTCGATACCATGTTCATTCTCTGCGGAGGGCGAGGGACTCGAACCCCCAAGCCCTTGCGGGCGGCGGATTTCAAATCCGCTGACTTACCATTAGCCTAGCCCTCCCAGCCGGCTCGGTCCGGCGCGTGCATCGGTCGGGGGGATTATCGAGACTCCGGGCGTTGGAGTCAATGGATGCCGGGACGGACGCCGGGACGAACGCCGGGAAGGACTGGATGCCGGGAAGGAATGCTACCTGCCTGAGGATTGGAGTCGGGACCGGTCGTCGGATGCCGCCGGAAGGGAGCCCGGCGTTGCATACTCTCTACCGGCCCGCTAGACTGCCGGCTCGATGACCCTTCAGGGACCCTGGTGCCCGAAATCGGGTTGCAAGGTCCGTGGGCGGTGAGCCGGAGCGGGGGGCGATGACGGATCCCGGGAAAACGATCACCGAAGACGCGCCGGCTGCAATGCGCTGCGCGGGACGCCGCGTCGCAGTGGCTGCGGCGGCCTTCACCCTGTTCATGTCCACGCAGTTTTTCGCCTGCACGGAAACGCACGAGCCCCTGGATTGGCGCACCGCCGTCCGCGGGGGCCTGGAGTCACCGGATACGCTCATCTCCGATACGCTGATCGTCGAGAGCGCCCAGGGTCCCGCCAACGTCAGCACCGGCATTTCGCCCTATCTTCTGACCGGCCGGATTGTCCGCTCCGGACAGGAAATCACGGCCGATCTGTTCCTGCGCTGGGATGTCACCGATCTGACCGCGGCGGTCGAGCGGGTCAACCTGGTGATGCATCTGGCCGCCGTCGATCTGCCCGACACGATGGCGACGCGGATTTTCCCCGTCGAGATGTACGCCGTGGAGAGCGCGTGGAGCGAGGACAGCCTGTTCATCGACGACCTGCCCACCGTGGGGACCCTTGCGATTGCGGCGAGCCAGGTCGATGTCAGCGCGCTGGCCGGCGATAGCGTCGTGACGCTGGGCTCGGTCTTCAGCAGTCCGGCGGGCAGCGACTTCGCCCAGCTCGTCGAGGCGTGGCGCAGCGGAACGCGAGAGAACTTCGGCGTCATGGTACGCGCCGCGATCGAGGCCCCGGAGGGGGTGCTGCGGTTTTTCAGCGCGGAGGGGCTGCCCAGCGGATTCTCGACGCTCGAAAGCCCATTGCTCTTCGTGGAAACAGTCGACGACAGCCTCTTGAATATCGAGGCGGACGACGATGCGTTCGTGATCCGTCCGCTCACGGGGCCGGCGGCGGAGCTGCCCGACTCCCTGACGCTCGTCAGCGCGGGGTACATCCATCGGACGGCGCTGCGGTTCGATGTGACGCCCCTGCTTGGCGCCGACGGGGATCCCCGTCTGGACATCGCCATCGTCCAAGGCTTGTTGCGCCTGCACGTCGCGGCCGCCGAACCCTGGAGTCTTGACGCGGACCAAAGCTTTCTCGTGTCGGTCTATCCCGCCGCGGTGGACTGGTCGCAGCTCGATCCGGTGCGGACCGCCGTGCTGGGAGATCGGCTCGCGCAGGTGACGGTTTCGGGCGACGACGAGTTCGTGGAAATCGGGATCGCTCCGTTCCTGCAAGGGCTGATCGAGGGCGGAAGTTCATCTCTTGTGCTGCTCGCGGGCACGGAGCTGCTGGAAGCGAAGTACGTGCTCTTCAAGGATCTGCAAGCTGAGGCCGGCAGACCGGAGGTCACGTTGACGTACGCTAGACTTGGTGGGCGTCTGGATGAGTAGTGCCATGGACCGCAGCCCCCGGTCGTTCGGGGCCGACACCGACGCCGGCAACGGCACCCGCGCACGCGTACGCACCCGCGCATGCGCACGCGCACGGCGGATCGGGATCTTCGCGGCCTGCGTGGGAATCGGCTGGGCCGTGCTGGGCGGGACCATCCCCGCCGCCGCCGAGAGCATCTTCGCCCGTGAGGGCATCGGCGAATGGAACGAAGGCTACGATCTGCGCGGCTACACGCTTGGCTCGACCGGCATCGGAACGCTCGATCCCGTCAACTTCACGAGCATCAATCCCGCGGCGAGCGCCTTCGCGGTCGGGACCCTCGGCCACGCCGGCATCGCCTCCAGGGTTCGTTGGAGCCAGGACGGCGCATCGACCGCGCGGCGCGGCGCGACGCTGCTCAATAACCTCGGCTGCTACCTCGAGCTGCGCAAGAATCTCGGCCTGCGCGTCATCGTCGAGCCCGCCGCCGACGCCACCTACGCGCTGGAACAATCCCTCCCCACCGGGTGGGAGGATATCGAGCGCGACGTCGTGCGTGAGGAAGGTGCGCGGGGATTGACCCGCTACCTGGGCGGGATCTCGTGGCGCGGCGGACGCACCTGGGCGCTCGGCGCCCAGATCGGCGTGCTCGCCGGCTCCATCGTCGACCATACGAGCTACGTCTTCGGCGATTCGGCGTTGGCGGCCGGGTGGACCGGGGGCGAAGACCGGCGCCAGTGGCGCTTCAAGGCGAGCACCTATGTCGATGCGGGATTCGTGGCGCGCCCGACATCCCGGATCTCCGTGGGCGGATTCTTCTCGACGGGGGCGTCGCCGCAGGTGACCGAAACCTATCGCAGCTTTGCGGACCAGTCGTTCACGCTGCAGACGGCGCGCGCCGAGCTGCCGATGGCCTTCGGCGCGGGCGCCGGCATGCTGGTCACGCCCCGCTGGCGTCTGAGCGCCGATGTCATCCAGCGTCAGTGGGAGGATTTCCGCTTCGACGACCGCCTGCCCGCCGGGGGATCGTATCGCAATACCCTTCGCTGGGGCGCGGGCATCGAGCGCGTTCCCTCCTTCAACCGTGGTGATGGCCTGCTCGCGGCGATCTCCTGGCGGGCCGGTTTCGCCTGGATTCCCTGGTATCTGCACGACGCCGATGGCGATCCGATCGACGAATGGCGCGTGACCGCCGGCGCGGGACTTCCGATCCAGCAACAACGGGGCACGATCGATCTTCTCGTCGGCTACGGGCGCAAGGGCTCGATCGATCAAGTCGGCATCGAGGAAGAGTATCTCACCTTCGGGCTGGGCTTCACCTTCGCCCGCGTGCTGCGGGAGTACTAGCCGCTCAGTAGCCTGCGCGTAATTCATTGCAGTCATGTCGATTGTGACTAGTTTCGGAAATCGTCCGCCCGGAGGTTGATTTTCGTCCGGCAAATGGCTAAAATACGCTTCATGAAGAACCGGCACCTGGCTCCCAGCCTGCTTGCCTCGCTCCGCGACAGCCCGGTCGTCTTTCTCCAGGGAGCGCGCCAGACAGGCAAGAGCACCCTTGTGCAGGCGCTTGCTGAAGATCGCCATCCGGCGCGCTACCTGACGTTCGACGATGCGTCCGTGCTGGCGTCGGCCCAGGAGGACCCTCAGGCGTTCATCTCGGGGTTGAGAGGCCCGGCAGTCATCGAAGAGGTGCAGCGGGCTCCAGAGTTGGCGTTCGCGATCAAAGTGGCGGTCGACAGGCGGCGCGATCCGGGGCGTTTCCTGCTGACCGGCTCGGCCAGCGTCCTGCTCCTTCCGAAGATCGCCGAGGCGCTGGTCGGGCGGGTGGAGATTCACACGCTCTGGCCCTTCTCCCAAGGCGAGATCGGCGGCCAGGAGGAGCGGTTCATCGCGGATGTCTTTGCCGCAGACTTCAATCCCTCGATTCCGGTCGTCTCGGATGATGATCTCGGCCTTGCCGCGCGGTTGCTCCGGGGCGGCTACCCGGTGGCAATGGAGAGGCCCGGCCAGGATCGCCGCCGGGCTTGGTTTGGGAGCTACATCACCACCATCCTCCAGCGCGACGTTCGGGATTTGGCGAGCATCGAAGGGCTGACCGCGATGCCCCGCCTGCTGGCGCTTCTGGCATCTCGTGCCGGGTCGCTGCTGAACTACTCCGAGCTCTCGCGCAGCCTCTCGATGCCGCAGACGACCCTCAAGCGATACATGACCCTGCTCGAGACCACGTTTCTCGTGCAGATGCTGCCGGCGTGGTCGTCCAACCTCGGAAAGCGCTTGGTGAAGTCGCCCAAGATGTTCTTCGTGGACACGGGTCTGCTCTGCCACCTGATCGGTCTCGACAGCCGGCACTTCACGGAGGACCGCAGCGTTCTCGGGCACGTGCTCGAGAATTTCGTGGTGATGGAGCTGCGCAAGCAGATCAGTTGGTCGGCTGGGCATCCCGAGATGTTCCACTTCCGAACCGCAAACGGCAACGAGGTAGACATCGTTCTCGAGAGCCCCGGCGGCGAGCTGGTCGGCATTGAGGTGAAGTCATCGACCACCATCAAGGGCGACGACTTTCGAGGGCTGAGGGGACTGCGAGATCTCGTCGGGACACGGTTCAAACGCGGAATCGTGTTCTATCCCGGCTCCGAACTGCTCGCCTTTGGTCCGGATTTGCTCGGCGTTCCGCTGCCCATCCTGTGGAGCGGGCGGTAACGGCGTCGCCGTCTCGTCGCGCCGCTCGGCCCGCCTCCCGCGACACCCTAATCCCCGGCCGTGCGCTCCGCCTTCTCCGCCCGCTTGCGATCGTGGATGTCGAGCACGCCCTTGCGCAGGCGAATGATCTTGGGCGTCGCCTCGACGTACTCGTCGTGGTTCAAGTACTCGAGCGCTTCCTCGAGACTCATCTTGACCGGCGGGGCGACCTTCATCTTGCGATCCGCGCTGGCCGCGCGCATGTTGGTAAGCTTCTTCGCCTTCTGCGCGTTGACGACGATATCGTCATCCTTGCAGTGCTCGCCGATGATCTGCCCGGCGTAGAGCTTCTCGCCGGGTTCGATGAAGAAGTGTCCCCGATCCTGCAGGGCATCGAGGGCGAAGGCGACCGCGCTGCCGCCTGCCATCGAGATGATGCTGCCGTTCTGTCGCTGGGGGATGGACCCCTTGAAGTACTCGTACTGCAGGAAACGATGATTGACGACGATCTCCCCGGAGGTCACCCGCATCATCCGGCTCCGGAGTCCGATGAGCCCGCGCGTGGGAATGTGGAACTCGAGGCGCGTGCGGCTCTCGATTTGCACCATCTGGCGCAGCTCGCCCCGGCGCTGCCCGGTGTACTCGATCACCGCGCCGACGTACGCATTGGGCACATCGACGGTCAGGGCTTCGACCGGTTCGGCCTTCTTGCCGCCGATCTCCTTGAAGATGACCTGCGGCTGGCCGGCCATGAACTCGTAGCCCTCGCGGCGCATGTTTTCCATCAGGATCGAAAGATGCAGGATCCCGCGGCCTGAGACCTTGAACGTGTCGGTGCTGCCGGTCTCTTCCACGCGCAGCGCGACGTCGCGTTCCGCCTCCTTGAACAGGCGCTCGCGGAGCTGCCGGCTGGTGACGTACTTGCCATCCTCGCCGAAGTAGGGGCTGTCGTTGGGCATGAAGCACAGGGTGAGGGTCGGCTCGTCCACGGTGATGAGCGGCAGCACCTCGGGCTGCTCGACGTCGGCCAGGGTGTCGCCGATGTCGACACCGACAACACCGGTGACGGCGCAGATGTCGCCGCACCCGACCGCGTCCACCTCCCGCCGGCCCAGATTGTCGAAGACGAAAAGCTGCTGGACGATGGCCTCCTGCTGCGATCCGTCGCGTTTCAGCAGGGCCACGGTATCCTTGGTATGCAGCTCGCCGCGGACGATGCGGCCGATGCCGATGCGCCCCACGTAGTCATTGTGATCCATGGCGGTCACCAACATCTGCAACGGTCCGGCTTTCATCTCGGGGGGCGGGATGTGCTCGACGATCATCTCCAGCAGCGGCGCGAGATTCTGACGGGTGTCGGTCAAGGTGGTCACCGCCCACCCGTCGCGTCCGGAGGCAAAGACGTAGGGGAAATCGAGCTGATCATCATCGGCGTTCAGATCGATGAAGAGATCCAGCAGCTCATCGAGGACCTCGGTGGGACGCGCGCGATCCCGATCGACCTTGTTGACGACCACCACCGGCTTCAAATGCAGCGCGAGCGCCTTCTGCAGGACGAAACGGGTTTGCGGCATCGGCCCCTCGAACGCATCCACAAGCAGCAGGACGCCGTCGGCCATCTTGAGCACGCGTTCGACTTCCCCTCCGAAGTCGGCGTGCCCGGGGGTGTCGATCAAGTTGATGCGCACGTCGCGATG
>JAZDGX010000010.1:0-7833 GCA_043806645.1 Candidatus Eiseniibacteriota bacterium
CGACGCGGCGCCGCAAGCGGGCGACGGCTACGCGCCGTCGCAAGTGGTGGAGGCGATCGAGGGACACACCTATGTCCTTTTGACGCGTGACGGGCACTATGCGAAAATACGCATCATCGATCTCGATGCAGAAGACCTCACGTTCCAGTGGGCCTACCAGCAGCAACCGGGGAACGTGGAACTGAAGCGTCCGATGGTTCCCTGAGGCGGCGGACGCGGCCCGGTGCTCTGCCGGATCGCGGAATCCACCGTCGAGGCCGCCCGATGAGGCCCGTTGAGGGAGGATGGCTTGAAAAGAACCGCACTTCTGCTGTTGCTTGCGGTTGCCTGGGGCGCCGGCCAACCGGCTTGGTCCGCGACCGGGCTCGCGTTCCTCAAGAATGGCGTCGATGCGCGGGCGGTCCTGCTCGGGCAGGCCGTTTCCTCGGTCGTGGCCGATGCCTCGGCGGTCTACTGGAATCCGGCGGGTCTGGCCCGTCTGAACCGGCCGCAACTGCTGCTGTCGCATGTGGAGAGCTTCGCCGCCTTGCGCCAAGAGTATGCGGCGGTCACGCAGCCGGTGGGCAGGGCCACCGCGGCGCTGGCCTTCAACGGCATGTGGACCGACGACATGGATGGCTATGACCGCTACGCCAATCCGACCGGCAAGGTCGGGTGGGCGGCCTACGAGGCGGCGGTCGCCCTGGGGCGGGAGATATCTCCGGGGCTGGCCCTGGGAGCGTCATTGAGCTACTTGCGGGAGAGCATCGGCCAGTACGGGGCGAGCGGCTGGGCCGCCGGGGCCGGCGTCCAGTGGGCACCCTGGAGCGCTCGGGGGGTGTGCCTCGGACTGAACGTGCGCAATCTCGGCCCGTCCATGCAGTTCATCGCCGAGGATGTCCGCCTGCCGTTGACCGTGCAGGGCGGAGCCTCATGGAGCTTCCATCCTTCCGGCTCCGCGAGCTCGGTGCTGGTCGCCGGGGAACTGAGGCATGTCCGCGACGAGGGGACCGCGATGCTCTGGGGCGCCGAGTATGGATACCAGGACATGCTCAGCCTGGGTCTCGGATACCGCACGAGCCACGACACCCGCGATCTGAGCGTCGGCATCGGAGCCCATCCCGGCCGCTGGAGTCTGTACTGGGCCTATGTCCCCATCGCCGAAGAACTCGGTGACGAGCATCGCTTCTCGTTGCGCGTGAATCTCTAGCCCGCCGGTGCGGACTCTCCGCTGCGCGGCTCAAGCCCGGCAGGCCACGAGATGGGGGGCAGGTGCTCGGGCGCTTCGCCCGGTCGGAAGCGCTCCAGAGTGAAGCGGCCTTCTCTCAGTCTTACATAGGTGAAGTGGTCGAGCCAGTCGCCGATGACGAGGAAGTCCCGATTGTGACGATCCCGCAGATGCATCGGATCATGAATATGCCCCAGGATGACGGCATCGTGTCCCTCGGCGAACTGCGGCCCGACCACGAAGCGCGCCATCCGCTGCAGGTAGTAGGCGCGCGTCTTGGTATGGCTGCGGCTCGTGGTCGAAACGCGGTGGGCCAACGGCACGCCGAGATCCGGGTGGATCAGTCGATACATGGCAATGGCGCTGGGATGGCGGAGAACGGCCTTGAGAAGACGGTAGCCCATGTCGCCCGGACCCAGCCCGTCTCCATGGGCCAGAAACATCCGGCGCCCCTGGTGGGTGGCCCGGATGGGCCTCTGGTGGACCTCGACGCCGACCTCGCGATTCAGATATGTGCCGCACCAGAAATCGTGGTTTCCGCCGATATAGTCAACAGGAATGCCGGCATCGACCAGATCGGCGAGGGCGCGCAGGACGGCGAAATGGCCCTTGGGGATCGCGTGGCGGTATTCGAACCAGAAATCGAACAAGTCTCCCAGGATGTAGACCTGCCCCGCCCGGAATCTGAACCCCTGGAGCAGCTCGACCAGCAACCGACTGCGCCGCTCCGTGTCGGAGCCGCTACCCAAGTGGGCATCGCTGATGAAGAACACGTTTTCTCGCTCGGATTCCACGGGGCGGATTGTAGCAGAGGCGCATGAGCCGTTCACCTGGCGCAAACGATGGGAGAGCGCAGATGGAAGAGACCTTGGGCAACCGGTTCCTGCAGCAGGTCAAGGAACTCTGCGAACTGGCGGGAATCAAGACCGAGGAATACGCGCGCATCGGACGCAAGAGATTGGACGCGCTGAGTCTCGAGCGGGAAGTGGCGAAGAAGAAGTCAGCCCTGGGCCAGAGGGTCTGCGACCTGTCCCGCCAGGAAGGGCCGGGCGACGTGTTGGCCGATGCGGAGGTACGAGCGCTCCTGGCGCGGATTGACGAACTAGAGGTGGTCCTGGGGACCCACGTGCGGGAGATCGGGTCGATTCGAGAGGCCGCGCACGGGAGGACCCATGAGGTCCGCCGGCGGTATGAGGCGCAACGCGTGGCCGACCGCGCCGGAAGCTCCCACAGTCCCGCGGCGGCGACGGCGACCCCTTGGGATGAGCCTCACGGGCCGGCGGACGACCGGGCCTGAACATGGCCCGAGCTGAGAGTTGACACAATTGGGACCGGCTGTTAGGTTGCGCACACGCTGCGAATCAAGGGTAGGGGCGGGCCTTCGTGTCTGTCTGAGGAGGTGTGGTGCAAATCGATAACAGAGAGTGAGGCGAATGCAACGGAAGTACTTGGATCTCTTGGTGATTCCGGAAGGTGCCGGCCAGGTTCGCCGCTATCGCATACCCCAATTCCCCAAGGCGCTTTTCCTCGGTCTGACCGCCCTTGCTTTGACCCTGTTGACCGGGGCGGGCGTTTCTTACATGCGGATGATCACGATCACCCAGACGAACCGGGCGTTGCGGGACGAGAATGACGGCTTGCGCCGCGAGTTGCTGGTCCTGGGAGGTCAGATCGACCGCCTGGACAGTTCCGTGCGGGCCCACATCCGCCTGGCCAACGACTCCCGCCTGCTCGCCGGACTGCCTCCATTCAGCGAAGAGGTGGCGTTACTGGGTGTCGGAGGCATGTCGGGATCGGGGAGCGGGTCCGAAGGGCTTTCTCATCCGCTCCAACAGACGGTCGGGCTCTATCGCGAGCGCCTGGACCGCCTGGGCGATCAGTTGGGCTTCCAGGAAGAGAGCTTCGTCGAGGTCAACCAAGTCATCTCCGCCTCCAAAGAAAAACTCGGTCGCATTCCGACGATCAATCCGGTTCAGGGTCCATTCTCTCTGAGCAGCGGGTTTGGATCGCGGCGTGATCCGTTTACCGGCCGGGTGGCTTTCCACAGTGGAATCGATCTGAGCGCGAAGCGGGGCACCTCCTTCTGCGCCGCGGCGGATGGCCAGGTGATTTTCGCGGGGCACAATGGCGATTTGGGATTGGTGATCCAGATCGATCATCAGAATGGTTTCGTGACGCTCTATGGGCATGCCGACCGGCTCCTGGCCAAGCAAGGCCAGTTCGTCCGCCGCGGCGATGTGATCGGGGCCGTTGGCCGGACCGGGCGTTCGACCGGGGACCACCTGCATTACGAGATCCACAAGGATCAGCGCCCGGTGAATCCGAGGAAATACATCCTCCAGAGCTGACCGAGGGCGTCCGTCCCTGCCGCAATCGTCCAGCCCCGTTCGGGGAGCCAGCCGTGAAAGCGATCAGTGCTTGCCTCCTGGGCGTCGCCTGCCGCTATGATGGCCGGATTCTGGCCGCGGAAACGTGCTACCAGGATCGGGCGGGCGAGCGGCTGATCCCCGTTTGCCCGGAGCAACTGGGGGGGCTCCCCACGCCCCGCAGCCCGGCCGAGATCGTCGGCGGCTCGGGGAAGGACGTGCTCGACGGATCTGCCCGGTTGCTCACGGTGGACGGCGCTGATGTGACCGATGCCTTCCTGCGCGGGGCCCAGGAGACGCTGCGGATCTGCCACCGTCTCGGAGTGCGGGAGGCGATTCTGAAGTCCAGGAGCCCTTCCTGTGGCGTGGGCAGAATCCAGCGCTGCGGTGAAGTTGTCCCCGGCGACGGGGTCACCGCGGCCCTGCTGCGACGGGAGGGGATCGAGGTTCGCGAGCATCCGGGTTGAAGCCATCATGAAAGCGCTTCGTCGCTGGTCCGCAATCGTGCCGGTGCTTCTGCTGCTCATGGGACCATCCCGTGGAGCGGCCGAGGAGCGTCTGATCGGTGTGCGGACGGGTCCCTGGGAGGACCGCTGCCGCGTGGTGCTCGATCTCACCGCCGAGGTTGCCTACCACGCCTGGGTGCTGACCGATCCCGACCGCATCGCGATCGACCTGCCGGGGGTGGCTGCCGACGATCTGCCCCTGCCCAAGGTCGAGGATTGGATGGTGGCGGGGATCCGTCTCATTCGCCTGGGCAGCGGGACCTCGCAGGTCGTTCTGGACCTCACCCAGGCCCCTCGCTACAAGGTCTTCACCGTGCCCCCCGGCGATGGGCGGGGGTTCCGCATCGTCTGCGATGTGTACCGCACGCTTGAGCCTCCCCCGCCCGAGCCTGACGCGACCGCGCCCTGGATCGTGGTGATCGATCCCGGTCACGGCGGGCGGGACCCGGGGGCCATGCACAATCATCTGAACGAAAAAGACGTCGTTCTCGACGTCTCCCGGCGCCTCGCGGAGCGGCTCAATCACGAACCGGGAGTAAGGGCCTATCTGACGCGCGACAGGGATGTCCGAGTAGGATTGCAGAACCGCGTGCGCAAGGCCGAAGCGGCGGCCGCGGATGTCTTCGTCAGCATTCACGTCAACGGGTGCAAGGCGCAATCCGCGCGCGGGGCGGAGGTCTTCTATCTTTCTCTCCAGGGCGCCGATGATGTCGAGACGCGGGAGTTGGCCGCGCTGGAAAACGAGGCCAAGGAGGAAGCCGACGACCCGCTCATCGGCGAGATCGCGGAATTGCCGTTTGCGGTGGATCTGATCCAGACCGACACGCTCCGCCGCAGCAGCGTCCTCGCTGAAGCGATCCTCGATGCTCTTTCGGAGGAAGGTCTGGCGGCCTCCCGCGGGGTCAAGCAGGCGAACTTCGTCGTCTTGCGTTCGTGCCGCGTTCCCTCCGCGCTGGTCGAACTCGGGTTCATCTCCAATCCCGCCGACGCGCAGAAGCTGGGGTCTTCCGATCACCGGCAAACGCTTGCCGAGAGGATCGCACTGGGGCTCCTTCAGTTCCGGCTGCGCTACGCCCGCCAGGCCCATTCCGCCGGCTGATCCCTCCGTCCGGCTTTCCAGTCAAGGTAATCCCAGACCGGGACGATAATTACGTAGCGAGGCAAAGTGGCTGGGGAAGCATGTCCTCGAGCCGGAAAGGAATCGCCATGTCGACACACGATGCCTTCAGCGCGGAGGAAATGGCCGTTCTGCGTCCGATATTCCTCGAGTCCGCCCGAGAGCACCTGACCTCGATGTCCTTGATCACCAAGGAGATGGAAGAGGGGCAGCCGGATGCCTGCCGGCTGGAGACTCTCCACCGCTCTGTGCACAGCTTGAAGGGCGCCGCCCTGCAGCTGGGCTTCGAGACGCTGGGGCGCAGCGCGTCTCGCCTGGAGCAGGTCCTGCTGCGCGTTCGCGATGCGCGGGATGCCTCCCCGCCCGCGGGTTGGCTCGATCTGGTGCGCCGCGGCCTGCCCCTGTTCGAGCGGGCGGTCGAACAGATCGCCAGCGGCAATGCCGAAGAATCGGATGAGGTGTGGAGCGCGGCGCTCGAGGTCTGGCTGGCAATCGCCGGAGAGAGAGGCGGGCGCAGCCAAGCTGCCGGCTGAGACCCCCGCGCGCGGGCCCTTCGGGACAGGGAACGTCTGGGAGACGAACGGCCATGGACATGGCGACCATCATCGGGATTCTCAGCGGCGTATCCCTGATTCTCGCGTCCATTGCCACGGGACCGTCGCCCATCATCTTCTTGAACATACCCTCGGTCCTGATCGTCATCGGTGGAACGGTGGCGACGACGTTCATCCGCTTCCCGATGCGTATCGTCTTCTCGACCGCCAAGGTCATGCGCAACGCCTTTGTCGACAAACACAATCCGGTCCCGGACCTGATCGAGGAGATCGTTCGCCTGGCCGAGAAATCGCGCCGCGACAGCCTGCTGTCGCTGGAGAGCGTACCCATCAGTGACAGCTTCCTCGCCAAGGGGGTTCAGCTGTGCGTGGACGGCACCGAGCCGGAAGTCGTGCGTTCCACCTTGCGGACGGAGTTGGAGGCGGTGATCGAGCGTCACAAACGGGGACAACGCATTCTGCGCAGCATGGGGACATCCGCACCGGCGTTCGGGATGATCGGCACGCTGATCGGACTGGTCCAGATGTTGACCAAGATGGACGATCCGAGCGCAATCGGCCCGTCGATGGCCGTCGCGATCCTGACCACGCTCTACGGTGCGCTGATCGCCAATCTGATCTGCATCCCGATGGCTGACAAGCTGTCCGAACGTACTACGGTCGAGATGCAGGGCAAGGAGATCGTGATCCAGGGCATCATGGGCATTCTGGCCGCCAACCACCCCGGGATCGTGCGGGAGCGCCTATTGTCCTTCATCGAGCCGAGGACCCGGGACCGAGTGGCGTCGCAGACGAGTCGCAGGCAGGCCGCGTAGAGACCATAGGAAGCCGGCACATGGCGGAAAACGACCTCATGCCCGAGCAGGGCGCCGAGACGGAAGGCGAATGCGAAGCGCGGGCCATCCCTGCGGAAGAGCCGGAAGCCGGGGCGCCGGAATGGGTCGTCACGTTCGGCGATATGATGAGCCTGCTGCTCTGCTTCTTCGTGCTGATCGTCTCCTTCTCGAGCATGGATGTCGTCAAGTACCGCAGTCTGGTCGGCTCGATGCGCGAGGCCTTCGGGGCGGTGCCCGCCTCGTCATATCGACTGGTGCCGGGGCAGGTCTCATCGGTCCGCCTCGGGGACGGCCTGGAAGGCGCCGAGTCGCTGACCGATGATGAACTCGAGCACGAGTTGACGGCGGCGGTCGAGAAGGAAGGCGCGACCGGCGAGGCGGAGATGCAGTGGACCGACCAGGGGCTGGTGCTGACCCTGCGCAACCACTTGCTCTTCGATTCAGGCTCGGCGGACCTGCGTCCGGAAGCGCTTCCGGTCTTGGGCCGCGTGGCCGAGGTCTGCCGCCGGTTTCCGCGACGCGTTCACGTCGAGGGACACACCGACAACTTGCCGCCGGGTGGGCGCTATTCGTCCAATTGGGAACTCTCCGCCGCCCGGTCGGGGACGGTCGTGCGCCACTTGCTCGAGGTTGGACACATCCCGCCCGAGCGCTTCATTGCGAGCGGCTACGCGGCGACCGATCCGGTCGCAAGCAATCTCACGCCCGAAGGCCGCGCGGAAAACCGTCGCGTTCGATTCATCTTTGCGCGCGCCGCCGGCACGGGATGATCTCGCCAGTGTGACCACGCGCTTGCCTGCCGCGATAGACTCCGCTCCACCGGACTATTCCTCCAGCGTGCGCGTTTCCCTCCGCGTTCGGCACTCCTTCGGCTACTCCCTCCCGGCTGCGTCGGAATTCGGTCTGGATGAGCGCCGGTCCCGGTAAGGGTCGGATGGGCCGGCGCCATTCCCAATCGGGAGGGGGATGCTCTTGGAGACTCCGGTGGACTTGCGAGGATCGGTTCGCGCGGCACCCTCTGCGCGCGGGCGACCTCGCCGATCGAACGGCCCCGATGGCGCGCGCTGCTTGAGGCGGGGGATCGTCGCCGCGACATGGATGGGCTGGACATCCGTCGCCGGAGCGACGGTGTGCCTGAATGAAGTCCTCTACGATCCGACGGGCAGCGACAGCGGATACGAATTCGTAGAGCTCTACAACACCTCTGCCTCGGCGGTCGATCTGGCCGGCTGGCGGATCGAGGCGGG
>JAZDGX010000011.1:0-5192 GCA_043806645.1 Candidatus Eiseniibacteriota bacterium
GGCCAGCTCCGTCTCGCGCCTGCTCGAAATGGGCATCGAGGCTTACCTGCTCGCTTCTTCGCTGGCGGGCGTCCTGAGCCAACGTCTCGTGCGCACCCTCTGCCCCGACTGCGCGGCGGAGTACTATCCGAGCCCCGTCGAAATGCAGACCCTGAGCCTTCCGGAACGCACCGGCCAGCGCCTGCGGCGGGGCAGAGGGTGCAGCGCCTGCTTCGATTCGGGCTATCGCGGCCGGATCGGCATCTACGAGATGCTGAGCGCCGACGACGAGCTGCGCCGCCTGCTGCTCTCCGAACCCACCATGGAGAAGCTCCGCCAGCATCAGGGGCGCGACGATGCGGCCACCCTGCGCAGCGAAGGGTTGCGGCGCGTGCTGGAGGGAAAGACCACGCTCGAGGAGATTGCCCGGGCGGTACAGCTCGAATAGGGCCGGACAGTGCCGGCTCAAGACTCCCCGCGCGCGCTCCGATAAGCCGGAGCGAGAGCCCGCGGCCCGGGACCGGCCGCGGCGGCGAACCCATGGCGCCCGGAATCCCCGAGCGCCGGCGCGCGAGGCAAGCATGGCCATCGATCTCGGTCGCGTGGCGGCCGCCCGGCAGGCGGCGCAGGAGGAAACCCGCGCTCCGCACCTCGCGCAAGTGCGGCCCTCCTTCGCGCACCGGCCGCTTTTCGGAGCACGCCACGCCTCGCTCGACGATCTGGTCCTGCTGACCCGCCAACTCGCCCTCCTGCTTCAGTCGGGCAACGGCCTCGTACCCTCCATGGCGGCCCTCGCGCGACAGACGCGCTCGCCCGGCCTGCGCACCGTCCTCCCCCAGATCCATGCGCGTCTTGAAGAGGGGCGCACGCTGTCGAGTTGCCTGGAGGCGCATCCGCGCGTCTTCGACCAGCTTTTCGTGAGTATCGTGCGCGCCGGGGAGGCGAGCGGGGAGCTGCGCGAAAGCCTGGTGCGGCTGGCCGGCATCCTCGAAACCCGCAAGCAGTTGCAGGGGCGGGTGCGCGAGGCGATGACCTACCCGCTCGTGCTCACCGTGATCATGTTCGCCGTGGTCGTCTTCATGATGACCTACCTCGTCCCGCGCTTCAGTCATCTCTTCGAGGCGCTGGAGGATGCCCTGCCCTGGTCGACGCGAGTGATCCTCGCAACCATGCATCTGATCCGCTCAAGATGGTGGGCGCTGATTCCGATAGCAATTCTGGGAGCCCTGGGAGCGCGCGCGCTCCTGCGCCGCGAAGCGGTGCATCGTGGGTGGGACCGGCTGAAGGTGAGTCTGCCGCTGATCGGCAGGCTCTACACGGAAGCCTACCTGTTCCAGCTCTTCTCCGCCTTCGGGCTCCTGCTGGGCAGCCGGGTGCCGCACCTGGCCGCCATCGAGATCGTGGGGCTGACGGTGCGTAACGCGCGTTACGCCGATTTCTTCGAGGGGCTCGCGCGGCATGTGGAGGCCGGCCGCGGCGTGTCCCAGGCCTTCCGGGAGGCGGATTTCCTTCCGGAAACGGTCAAGCTGATGGTGGCAACGGGCGAGATGTCGGGAACGCTCGACACGGTGATGGCGCAGCTGAGCGACCACTACCGCCAGGAGCTGGAAGGCGACATCCGCCGTCTGGGCACGTTGGTCGAGCCGGTGATGCTGGTGATCATGGGGTTGGTGGTCGGATTCATCGCGACCGCGTTCATCCTGCCCCTGTTCCGGCTGTCCCGGCTGGTTCATTGACAGGCCGGTGGGCGCCGCCGGGCTTCCTGCCCGCAAGAGCGCATTGCACGCGAAGGAGGATTCCATGAGCCGTCGTCTCTCGATGCAGGCCGGGTTCACCCTGGTGGAGTTGTTGATCGTGGTCGTGATTCTGGGGGTGCTGGCGGCCGTGGCCATCCCCCAGTTCACGAGCAACACCGAGGATGCCAAGCTGGCGGCGATCGACACCAATCTCTCTGAGATGCGCAACTCCATCGAGCTCTACTATCACCAGCACGGCGCCGTCTATCCGGGGGCCAAGAAGGCCACCAACGGCAGCGATGTCGCATCGACCGCCGAAGCGGACACCGCCTTCGTGAAGCAGATGACGCTCTACAGCGCGGCGACGGGTGTGACGAGCACGACCAAGGACGCCACCTACAAGTACGGTCCGTACATCAAGAAGCAGCTGCCGCTCAATCCGTACAACAGCAAGGCCGATCTGGTCACCGACATCACCACGACCGACATCACCTCGGTCACGGCCACGGGCGCGACCGGATGGAAGTTCTACGTCAAGACCGGGCGCCTGATCGCCAACGACGGCAGCCATCACGATCGGTAATCGCCCGGCGGAAAGGGAACCCTGCTGCTGAGCACGAGGACTCGCGGGGCCTCTGCCGGGGCGATCCGTTCCGCGCGGGCCGTTCGTCGGCCGGGATGTGATGGGGTCACGCTGGCGGAGTTGCTCGTCGTCATGGTGGTGATCGCGTTGCTTGCGGGCGGCGCGATCGCTCTATTGTCGAAAGGACATGCCGAGGCGGTGGCTCTGGAAGCGGCCCAGCGCGTGGCGGCCGACCTGATCTTCGCGCAGACCGATGCGCGGGCCAATCGCTCGGAGCGGGCGGTCGCTTTTTCCGTCGAGGCCGATGGGTACAGAATCTATGCAGCCGGGGATGGCACGACCCTCACCCATCCCGTGTCGAAGCGACCTTTCGAGGTCACCCTGGGCGAGCTGTTCCCCGGGGCCGGCCTCCATCTGCAGTCCGCCGACTTCGACGGCGGCACGACCCTCGAATTCGACCGGGCGGGCCTTCCGCGCGCGGGTGGCACCATCATCGTCTCGGCCTCGGGCCGCCGCTTTTTCGTCGACGTCGCCGCCGGGACCCGACGCGTCTCGGTCCGCGCGCCCGCGACCAAACCGGACGAGCCGCAGGATCCCGATCCCGACCCGTAAGGCATGGCGCACGGTGGGCCGGCACGCATCCGGCGTCCCCACCCGCCGGGCCGGAGCGGGGCGGCGCGCGCAGGCCGGATTCACGCTGGTCGAAGTGCTCGTCGCCTCCGCGATCGCCGCCCTCCTTGCGGCTGCGCTGATGCACATCTTCTCGGGGGTCCTCGACCTGACCGACGTCGCCCGAGAGGCGATCGATTCGCGCCGCGATGCGTCGCTCGCCGTGAGCCTCCTCAACGACGACATTCGTCAGGCCGAGCGGATCCTCACGCTGGCGCCCGGAAGCCTGGAGCTGCTGAGCGCCGAGGGCGACACGATCCGCTATGCCTGGAGACTCTCCGTTCCGGACACGCTGTGGCGCGCGGCCGGCGCGGAGAGCCCCGCCCCGGTCGCGGCGGGCATCGACAGCCTTATCCTCTCCCTGCACACCGTCTCGCGCCCCTTCACCGAAGAACTCGACCAGCCGGTGTCGGTCGAGGGAATCGTCGTCCGCTTCGCTCCCGGCGACTGGGACGAGTGGGTCGCATGGACGGATTGCAGCTACGAGAGCCGGGATGACAAGCGGATCAAGGACAAGGAGTGGCGCGCCGAGGAGTTCTGGCCGCAAGAGAGCTTCTATGCCTTCTCCCGGGCCGGAGTCCGGGTAAAGGCCAAGGAGAAGTTCCCCCCCGATGTAGACCTGCTGGTCCGCATCTACCGCGCCGACCCGCTCCCCCCGCAGTACCCCCAGACCCTGGTCGCCGAGGGGCGGATCAGTCTCCTGGCGATCGGCCAGGCCTATGACTGGGAAGAGGCGACGCTCACCATGACCGGCCAGACCCCGATCCTGGCCGGGGAACACTACTGGATCCTGTTCCGCCCCGATGGGCTCGGCGCGGCAACCTACGCCGCCCATGCCGAGCAGGAGCGTGTCAAGGACTGCGACGACGGAGAGTGGCCGGGAACGGACATCTACTACCGGGAGACCGCGGACGCGGGCAAGACATGGAGCAGCCGCACCGACCGCAGGGAGATCTTCTTCTGCGTGAGCGGGGTCAGGACCGAGACGAAGCTGGCGGAGATAACCCTCTCCCTGGCCGATACCTTGGGTGTGTCGTACTCGCTCAAGATGGCGGGACAGGAGGGCTCGCAACGGCGTGCCGGATTCATTTCCCGATACGATTCCTAGCGACGAGCGCGGGGGGATACTCCTCACCGCGCTGATCGTTACGTTGATGGCGACCGCCCTGCTGATCGGCGCGCTCAACGAAGTGGGGGTGCGTTTGGAGGGCCGGGACCGTCTGCGTCGGGGGATGCTGGCGCTGGCCGGGGCTCAAGCCGGGCTCGAATGCGCCGCCCGCCTGGCCACCGGACCCGGTTTTCTGCAAGGAGGCGGAACCAATGCCCTTTGGATGGAGAAGCGGCCGATCGGCGCGGCGCTCGTGACGGTTCAGGCCGCCGACCCGTCCGACGGGCACTTGGGCCAGAACGGCGCCAACGGGTCGTCGGACGCCGACACGGTGCGCTTGACCGCGACCGCCAACGTAGGGTCGATCGCGCGGACGCTGCAGGCCGATTTCCTGCCGCTGCCCCATCTCGCGCTGCGCTATGCCGTCTGCTCGCGCACGACCATCGATTTGCAGCAGGTGTACATTGAAGGGCGCGTGCGCGCCAACGAGGATGTCATTGATCTGGCCGGCGCCGATATCTTCGGCGACATCACGACCGTGGAAGGGGAAGCCGTATCCTCCTCGCTCGATGACGCCGACACCGACGTCTTCTTCGTGCCCGACACCCTCGGGATTCCGCCCGTCGATTTCGAATGGTTTCGCCAAGCCGGCCAGAGGATCACCCTGCCCGCGTTTCCCCTCATCGCGAACACCGTGATTACGGCTGGATTCAACCCCTACGGAAACCCTTCCCCGCGGGGCATCTACTGGATCGACGCGGCCGGCAAGAACGTCTACCTGAGCAGAGTCGCGATCCGCGCCTGCCTCGCGATCCTAAACGCGGGCAATGTCTACGTCGCGACAGCCCTGGGCAATACGACCTCCTACTACCACGCCTCGCCCGACCCCGACCATCTTCCCGCCCTGGTGGTAGACGGCGATCTGTTCATGCGAATCGAGGGCGGGACGACCTGGTCGGTCGATCTGGGCGAGGGAACGATCGTCATCACGAGCGAGTTGACGGGGGCCTTTCTCTGTACGGGCGATCTCTACGGGCCCCAGCAGTACGCGGAAAACCCGATCGACGTCGAGGGGACGCTGATCGCCGACAAGATCGTGCTCGTGGGCCCGCTCACG
>JAZDGX010000012.1:0-8341 GCA_043806645.1 Candidatus Eiseniibacteriota bacterium
AGCCTCATGAAGGACGCGGCCCAGCTTTACGCGGACATGGGTGTCCCCTTTCAACCGCACTGGTTCCCCATCTTCCAGGCCTTGAAGCGCCGCTCCCCGCTGGCCCCGGGAGAGATCGCCCGGCAGCTCGGGCTCACGCATCCGGCCATCTCGCAAGCCGCCGCGCAGATGTTGCATGCCGGACTGATCCGTCCTTCCCGCGACCGTCACGACTCGCGTCGCAGGCTGCTCACCATCAGCCTCAAAGGCCGGCGCACCCTGGAACGCCTCGAGCCGATCTGGGAGGAGGTCCGCCGCGCCGCCGGCGAGCTCCTGGAGGAGGCTGATGTCGATCTGCTGCGGGATCTGACGCGCGTCGAGCAGGCCCTCTCCCGCAGTTCGGTCATGGCGCGCGTCCGGCGCCGCTGCGGGATGCCGCAACGGGAGCTGCGCATCGTCGACTATCGTCCGGCGTACAAGAAACGCTTCCGCGCGCTCAACGAGGAGTGGCTGTCGACCTACTTCACGATCGAGGAACACGACGCGCGCGTTTTGAACGACCCCAATCGCATCATCCTCCGCAGGGGCGGGGCGATTCTTTTCGCCCAGCTCAACGGCGGCATCGTCGGCACCTGCGCACTGCTGAAGCACCCGGGCGGGATGGTCGAGCTGAGCAAGATGGCGGTGGAACCGCAGGCACGGGGGCGAGGCATCGGCACCGCGCTCGCGCTGGCGGCCATCGACAAGGCACGGGCGATGGGGACCGATCGCCTTTTCCTGCGGACGAGTCCGCGGCTGAAGGAGGCTTTGCGCCTCTACCGCCGGCTCGGGTTTCGGAAGCTGCGCACGGACCCCCTCCCGTGCCCCCTCTACCATCGCTGCAGCCTGACCATGACCCTCGATCTGCGCGTCGGTGGGAGCGCGAAGGACCGGCCGCGTGCCGCGCCCCGTCGTCCGGGCGGGACGAAGGCCAGCGCTTCGCACCGGAGACGCGCGGTTTCATTGCAGCCGGAGCAAGCCTGATGCCATGAAACCGGTCACTCAGACCCGGCACTCACACCCGTCACTCAAACGGAGGACCCCAATGAGGACGCTTCTCCCCACTCTGGTCATGGCTCTCCTCGCCGTAGCCGCGCTTGTGACCGCCGTACCGGATGCCGCAGCGCAGAATCTCTTCGCTCGACCGGGCGAGCTGCCGAAGATCGATGCCCGCACGCAGGCCGCGATCGTCGACAGCGTCACGACGGCGATCGACACGATCTACGTTATCAAGGAGACCGCCGACCGCATCATCGCCCACCTGCGGGAACAGCTCGCCGCGGGGGCATACAAGGAACTCACCGATCCCGTCCTGCTCGCCCAGCGACTCGACGCGGATGCCCGCACGATCTACAACGACCACCACTTCGGCATCGCGGCTCTCAAGCCCTACGACGCGGCGGTCGAAGGCGCGCCCGGGGACCCGCAGGACAGCGAGCGCGCTCAGCGCAGCCTGCGGGCGCAGAACTTCGGCTTCAAAAAGGTCGAGATCCTGCCGGGCAACATCGGCTACCTCGAGTTCGACCGCTTCGCGCCCACGGAAGTCGCGGGCGAGACGGCCGCAGCCGCGATGAACTTCCTGGCCAACACGCATGCCCTGATCATCGATCTGCGCCAGAACGGCGGAGGCAACGCATCGATGATTCGTCTGTTGGCGGGCTATCTCTTCGCGGAGCAGCAGCACTTGATCAACTGGTACGTGCGCGACACCGACGAGACGGTCCAATCCCACAGCCTGGACTTCGTTCCCGGCAAACGCATGGCCGACATCCCCGTCTACGTCCTCACGAGCGACTTCACCGGCTCGGCCGCCGAGGAGTTCACCTTCGACCTGAAGCACCTGGAGCGCGCGACGATCGTCGGCGACACGACGGGCGGCGGGGGCCACACCGTGGCCACGAGCACGATGACGTTCAAGGGCTTCCGCATCGGCATGCGTATCCCCTACGGGCGGGCCTACGATCCCAAGACCGGGCAGGGCTGGGAGGGCGTGGGCGTGATTCCGGATGTCGCCGTGCCGAGCGCGCAGGCGCTGACCGTGGCGCATGCGGCGGCGCTCGCGCGACTCGAAGATGAGGTCGAGGATGAACAGACGCGTTTCGAGCTCGCCTGGGCGCGGCAGGATCTGGAAGGCAAACTTCATCCGCTCGAACTCACGCTCGACCAGCTTTCCGAGTGTGTCGGCACCTTCGGACCGCGCCGGATCTTCATCGAGGGCGGGCGGCTCCAGTACCAGCGCGAAGGACGGCCGCAATTGGCCCTGCAGCCCCTGGGCGCGGATCTCTTTCGGGTGGGGGACCTCGACTATTTCAGGCTGCGCTTCGAGCGGGACGCCTCGGGCAAGGTCGTGCGGCTGGTCGGCCTGTATTCGGATGGGCGCGAGGAGGCAAACGACCGGTCCTAGGCGCGGCGGGGTCAGTGGGGTCGCGGGAGCTGCCGGAAGGAGCGCGATCGCAGCCGTGAGAGCCGAAGGAAGGAACGACGGCGGCACCGCCCTAGCCCAAGGCAACTGCGCCGCATGTCATCGCTCCCGCTCCGGAGGCGCAAGCTTGAGGATTCGCCCCTCCTCGATGTTTCCCGTGTAGAGGTAGTGCGTCCGGTCGGGGAACAGCCGCGCCAGCTTCACATTCTCGGGCCCCCGATCCTGCGCATAGATCACGCGCGCGTTTCCGAGATCCGGTTGCTGGTGTGCAAAGGCCGATCCGAACCACATGTGGCGGACGGGAAGCACATCGGACCGCTGTCCGGTGAAGCGCACGAAGACAAGCGCATGGCGGAGCCCCTCGCGCTCGACCAGTCTCCCGAGGTACGGGCTCACACCCCAGTACTCCGGCGTGTAGTTGCGGAAGTAGCTCACGACGCGCGCCGCCGACCCGGGCGGCGCGGAGGCCGCCTCGGCCGGGGGCTGGATCAGGCGCGGCCAGCGCACCAGCCCGGCATAGAGGAACAGCGCCAGCACCACGACCCCCAGCACGGCGGCTGCGCCACGCACATCCCACACGCGGCCGATCCAACGGGCCGCGCGGACGACGCCCCAGCCCGAGACGATGAGTAGCGGCCCGAGGGCGTCGTACAGGTAGCGCGGCCCGAAGCAGAAATCGTAGTACCAGTAGAAGAGGTGGGCGGTCAGCACCGCCAGCGGAAACGCGGCGAAGAGCCAGGCGCGCCTCCAGTGTACTCGCGCGGAGCGTGGACCCCACCTGATCTGCCGCAGGACCGCCAGGGGCGGCAAGAGGGCGAGCAGGATCGGCCACACCGAAGTCACCGGCCATTGGAACAAGTGTCCGTTCAGGGAGCCCAAAACCTCCCACGCGTGCTTCAGACCGATCGAGAGCGTGTGCGGCCGCCCCCAACTTCCCTTGCCGAAGCCGATCCCGTGTGCGGGGCCGTAGAGTTTCACATATCCGGGCAACAGGGGGTCGCCGGTCGTACCCCAATTGTAGAGCGCATACAGCAGCATCCCCGCTGCGATGCCGCCCGGCACGATCCAGAGTGCCCGTGCGCTCTCCCGAGACCTGGCCGTGCGCCAATGGCCGACGGCCCAGAGCAGCGCGGGCAACGCCAGCGCAATCGCCGTGTAGGGGCGCGTCAGAACGGCGAGTGCGAGAAAGACGGCCGCCGCCATGCGGTATCTCGCCCGCCCCGCGCGCAAGGCGAGAACGAAGAACGCGAGGAAGGCGGTCAACAGGAAGAAGCCGGAGACATGCGACATGAACTCCGCCGCCATGAACAGCAGAAAGGGCGAGGCCAATCCCAAGAGGGTGCTCACCCGCGCGGTCGTGCGATCGAACGACACGCGCGCGAGCAGATAGGTTGCCGCCACGCCCAGGCCGGCGAGCAGCGGGTTCACCAGCCAGGGAGCGCCGAGCCAGACGCCCGGGACGAGCAGCAAGGCGTGTCCGGGCGGGTACTGCGAATACCAGCGCCCGTCGTTCACCATGTGCGCGTAGTCGAAAAACTCCCTCAGCGGGGGGCTCGGGGCCCACAGCCGCCCCATCGCGAAGATGCGCGCCTGGAAAAGCTGGGCGATCGAGTCCTGAACGTGGGGCATGCGCCCGAAGATCGTGCTGGAAAGGACCGCGGCGGCGATCGATGTCGCCAGACCGACCGCGATCATCCAGAGCCGATCCCCCCGCTCGAGCGCGCCCACCCATGGCCGGCCGGGCCGGAGAGCGGTGGGATCGGAACAAGCGCCTCGCTGCACCATCGGCTCGAAGCTACTGAGGCGCGCGGCGTTTTTCAACGGGTGATGTAGACCAGATAGATCCCGGCCAGGATCACGAGCACGCCGCAGGCTTGGCGCAGACGCGCGGCGCCGCGCGAGCGTTCGGTCCAATTGAGGTACCGCTGCACCGATTGGGCCGATGTTCCCGCGGCGACGATCACCGCGCAGTGCCCCAGGCCGTAGAGCAGCAGGAGCAGCATGCCCCAGCCCAGATTCTTGGCGGCGACCTTGAAGGTCACGCCCAGCATGGGGGCCATGTAGGCGAAGGTGCAGGGCCCCACGCCGACGCCGAAGATGAGGCCCAGGACGAGCGCCGCCCACAGCCCCTTGCGTCGCGATGTGCCCGGTCCCGCGCCCGACCAGGGCAACGGGAAGACACCGAGGAAGTGCAGGCCGAGCAGCAGGAAGATGAGCGCGATCGCGTAGTTTCCGTAGCGGCCGATGTCGCCCAGCATGCGTCCCAGGGCCGCGGTCACGCCTCCGATCGCAGCGATCGTGAGCAGGATGCCCGCCGCGAAGACGAGCGCGATGGCAAACGCCCGCCGGGTCGAGCGTCCCTCCTGCTCGCCGATGAAAGCCACGATCAGGGGAATACTGGCCAGGTGGCAGGGGCTGAGCACGATGCTGAGCACGCCCCAAGCGAAGGCCGCGCCGGCCGCCACAAAGGCCGACCCCTGGACGGCATCGGTGAGGACGGTGAAGAGATGCTCCATGAATCACCCTCGAAGTTGCGCGCCGCGCCGATCAACCACCCGCTCCCATGTCCAGGCCAAGCTCCTTCCACTTCTCGAGGATCGCTTCCTTCGACAAGAAGCCTTCGTGGCGAAACAGCTCCTTGCCGCCGGAATCAAAGAACACCTGCGTGGGAATCATGCGGATCGCGTAGCCCTGCGCGACTTCGCGTTGCTCCCGCACATCGATCACCTGGACCTCGAACCGGTCCCGGTACTCGGTCTTCAGCTCTTCGAGGATCGGCGCCATCATCTTGCACGGAATGCATGTGTTGGCGCCCAGATCGACGAGGCGAGGGAGTTTGACCTCTTCTGCGACAGGCGCTTCGGCGGGTGCGCGGCGTTCCTTCAGCAGCACCACGACCACCAGCGCTGCGACGACCGCGAGGACAATGCCCACGCGCGTGATCTTGTTCATGATGCGTGCTCCTATCGAGTGCCGCCCGGCGTGCCGGACGCGGACTTCGCAGCCGGACGGTCATCCGGGGGGCGGGGTTCCGACTTTGTCGCCGCAGTCGAATCCGGCGCCCCGCCTTGCGCCTCACCGGCCTCGAGCGGGCGCAGGGACTGCGTGATCTGCGCGGCCACATACTCATCCATCTCGTCGGGAGAAGCCGACCACCCCCAGATCTTCCCCACCTCCCGCCATTCGATCTCGCGCTGCCCCACCCGGCGGGAGAGCACGAAGGCCGGTCCCCCGTCGAGTCCGTAGCCGGCGTAGAGGGACGCGTTGGCCTCCTGCTCGTAGTCGAGCGCCTGCCAGCGAATCCGTCCGCGCTTCAGATCTTTCGAGAACCTGTCGAGGAGCAGATCGTGGATCACCTGCTCCATGTGGAGGCAGGTCTCGCAGCGAAACGTGCGGTGGAAGTAGTAGGCGGTCACCGTCACAGTGTCGGCCGGCGACGCCTCCGCCGGAACAGCGGCGCTGTCCCGGACGGCCGACGCATGCGTCGCGGTGACCGGTTCGGTCGCCCCTTCCGCGGCTGCCGCTTCGTCCGCGCGATCCGCCGCAACAGATGCATGGCTTGGACTCAAGACGCCCAGCGCCAAGCATGTCGCGACGGCCAGTCCCATCAGAACGGCAAGATCCATCCCACCGAACTTCAAGATGTCCAACCATCCACTACGATTCTTCCGCATGGTGTCTCCTTGGATCACGCGAGCATGCCGCGGATCTCGTCCACCGACGGGACCTTGCCGACCGATTTGACCTGTTCGTCGATGACCAGCCCGGGGGTCATCATCACCCCGTACTTCATGATCTCCTGGATGCTCGTGACCTTGACGACTTCGGCCTCCAGGCCGAGTTGATGCACGGCCAGCATGGTGTTCTTCGCCAGTTGCTCGCACTTGGGACAACCCGTCCCGAGGATCTTGACGGTTCTCATGACCGACCCCTCCCATCGCGATCAGAAACGACCTTCCTCACTCGCGAACCTCGCTCGAATCCGGACTGCCCTGCGAGAGACAGTCCATTGAGCGGCCTAGAACAGGGCCCCATACAGCAGGCCGCTCACGGTGGCCATGCCGATGACCAGGCTTACATACGCGACCGTCTTCTTGGTCCCCATGATGCTGCGGATGACGAGCATATTGGGCAGCGAGAGCGCGGGGCCCGCGAGCAGCAATGCCAGCGCCGGTCCCTTGCCCATGCCGCTGCCGATCAGGCCCTGCAGGATCGGGACCTCCGTCAGCGTCGCGAAATACATGAACGCTCCCGCCACTGCGGCGAAGAGATTCGCCCAAAGCGAATTGCCTCCCACGGCGCCGCTCACCCAACGGTTGGGGATCAAACCTTCTTCGCCGGGACGCCCGAGCAAAGCCCCCGCCACGAGGACTCCGAACAGCAACAGCGGCAGGATCTGCTTGGCGAAGCCCCAGCTTGAATCGAACCAGGCCTCGAGTTCCCCGTGCGATCGGCTGATCACAATCGACAGCCCGACGATCGCCGCGGCGAAGGGAATCATCGGCTGGCGCGGGAAGATCAGGGCCAGCGCCACGGGGGGCATCGCGATGAGCGCGGCCTTCAGCCAGTGCAGCCCGAACCAGAGGACCATCATGACTCCGAGTCCCGCGGCGGCGATCGCCGTGATCACCCACTTGGCCGAATAGACCGCGTGCCAGAAGCCGGTCGCCGCCTCGGGGCGTCCCCAGTTGGCGAAGACCAACACTGCGACCATGCTCGCGAAGTAGATCGCATTCTGCCCCAAAGATCTCCGAACTTCCGCCTGCGGCATGACTGCGGCGACCGCGGCCTTGTCGCGCTCCTCGCCGCGGAAGAGTAGGTGCATCGCGAGCCCGATCACGACGCTGAAGCTGACCGCCCCGATCGCTCGCGCCGCACCCAGTTCGACGCCCAGGACGCGGGCGGTGAGGATGATGGCGAGCACATTGATGGCGGGGCCCGAATAGAGGAATGCGGTCGCCGGGCCCAGGCCCGCTCCCATGCGATAGATGCCGGCGAAGAGCGGCAGGACGGTGCACGAACAGACGGCGAGGACGCTCCCCGATACCGATGCCACGCTGTACGCCAGAACCTTGTTCGCCCCGGCACCGAGGTACTTCATCACGGAGGCCTGGCTGACGAAGACGGCGATGGCGCCGGCAATGAAAAAGGCGGGAATGAGGCAGAGCAGGACATGCTCGCGCGCGTACCACTTGACCAGGTGGAAGGCCTCCAGGACTGCGCGATCGAAGCGCACGCCGCCGACCGGCAGGAAATACGCAGCCAGGAACCCGGCGGTCAGCCAGAGCGCGGTTGTCCACTCACGACGCCATTGCATGAGATCGCTCCATCACCGGCGCCGCCCGGCCGCTTGCGCCACCTTGGTCCGCTCCGCGGCCGAGGAACGCAGCACTGCCTCGACGCAGCCGAAGAAGTTGAGAATGCAGGGCACGCGCAAACTGTAGTGGACCTGCGCTCCGCGTTTGACGCTCTGGATGATCCCCGCTTCCTTGAGGATCGAGAGATGCCGCGAGACGGTCGACATGTCGGCCCCGACCTTGGCGGTGATGTCGGCCACACAGCTCTCGGCGCGGGCGAGTTCCTCCACGATGAAAAGCCGCGTCGGATGCGCGAGGGCTTTGATGATCTCGGCCCGCGCGCGCAGGACCTCGCGGTCACGAGCTTGCATGGGTTCCTCCCGGTCGTCGGGCCTCCGGACCTCCGGGCCTCCAGTCATCCGCGCCTGTGCGAGACTTGGCATATTAGCCAAATGAGCAAGTAAGGTCAAGGGGTAGCACCCGGTGGCCTGGGGCGGGGTTCCCGGGAACCCGGGGATAGGGGGCGGAGATGGCGGGGGGTTCGGGGATCGCGGGGGTCCCGAGGATGGCGGGACCGACCGGACTCCGCCGGGCCCTCGGAGAC
>JAZDGX010000013.1:0-3597 GCA_043806645.1 Candidatus Eiseniibacteriota bacterium
ACTGAACGTAATCAGTGCCCATGATGTTCACCTTGAAGTGCCCGGTGACTGCGGTGCACTCGACATGCAGCCAGTCCGACTGCGGACCGCAGCCAAAGGTGCCGGTGCTCCATTCCGTCGTCTCGGCATTGCCGTAGTCGATGTCGGCCGTGATCGTGCCGATGCTGCCGTCGGACAGAATCGTCGTCTGGAACGTGGTCCAGTCGGTGACATCCGAGAAATCCTCTTGCCAGAAGGTCGTCTGGGCTGAAGCGATTCCGGCCGTGAGAAGCAGGGCCGTCAGCAATGTGGGAAGTGACCACAGGCGCGGGAGAGCACGGGGTGCGAACATGGCTTCCTCCTTGCGTGGAACAAGATGCTGAGACTCTCATCCAAAGACGCCCAGGGGAACGCCGGCCCGAGTAGGGATCCACCCTATCTCCCGACCGCCTTTCCCCCTCCAAGGTGCGGACGGATTGTACCACCAGGAACTCCAAGATCCAATCCAATTTGTGTCGCCCGCAGGGCGGCCGGCCCAGGCTTCGAACGGGTTTCCGGCAGCACGGGGGTGGCGACCGCTCGGGGGCGATGGATTCCTCGGCCGCGTAGGCTGGACGCCACGGAGTGTGCTCGATAATCCACGGCTTTCGAGCGCCCCCCCCCGCCGGGCAGGCGGGAGCAGGGGACGGGGGAGATTCGGATACTTGTCAGTCGCGTAATAGGATAGAAGATACTATCTTCGTGCGTTCGCCGTGGTCCGAGGGCTGCAAATGGGGGCGGGAGGGTCGGACCTGGGAACCGGCCGCGGCTGTTCCGGCTCCTTCGGCATCTCCGCTCGCCCAGAATCCGCTCAGCGGCGTTCCTGCACCGAAGCGGCGATCTGGAGCATCCGGCCCTCGCGCAGAACCGTGAGGATCACGCGGTCGCCCGGTTCGTGCTCCCGCAACAGGGCCGTGTAGTCGACCAACGTGTCGAGGGGCTCACCGTCGAGCGCGGTGATGGTGTCCCCCGGCAGCAGGCCGGCCGCCGCGGCGGCGCCGCCGGGAGTGACCGATCCGACCCTCACTCCCCCGGACTCCCGCGCGAAATCGGGCATGAAGCCCAGGGAAACCCGTCGCTCGCCCTCCCGAGCCATCCTCGCCACGCGCTCGGTCTCGTGCGTCTTCAGCGAGACGTAGGTCAAAGGGTTCCTCCGATAGCGCAGATACTGGGCCAGTTCGGCCACGTAGTCGGTGAGCTCGGCCAAGCCGGCGTAGTGGATCGCCTCCGCTTCATCGGTCACCCGACTGTAGTCCGCGTGAGGACCGGTGAAGAAATGCAGCGCGGGCACTCCCGCGGCGTAGAAGCTCGCCTGGTCCGAGGCTCCGCCTTCCCCCGCGCGCAGCGCGAGGTCGAAAGCGTGGGATTGATTGAGGCCCTCCAGCACATCCGGGAATTCGCGGGCGGTGCCGCTTCCGAAGACGATCACCTGGCGCTCGCGCATCCGGCCTACGCTGTCGAGATTGATCATCGCGATCAGCTCCGCATTGGGAAGGCAAGGCGCTTCCGTGTAGTGCCGGGAACCCAGCAGGCCGGATTCCTCGCCCGAGAAGACGACGAAGATCACCGTACGGTCCTCTGCCTGCGGCACGGATGCGCAGAGCAGCCGCGCGATCTCGAGCAGCGCGGCCACTCCCGAGGCGTTGTCATCGGCGCCGTTGAAGATCGAATCGGTCGCGGCGGATCCGGCATCGCGGGCTGTGGGCGCAGTCCCGAGGTGATCGACGTGGGCGCCGATGAGCAGGGCGCGCGGGGAGCGCGCCGCGTGGCCCGGGAGAATGCCGATCACATTGGCCGAGACGGGTCTTCCCTCCGCGATAAAGGGCTGGAAGTAGCCGCCCCGCGGGTCCGCGGGGGTCGATCGGTCGGGAAACGCCGGCGCGAGTCCCAGTTCGGCGAAGCGCCCGGCGACCATCTGCAGGGCCCGGTGCAGCCCCGCGGAGCCGAGGCCGCGTCCCATCAGCTCGTCCGCAGCCAGGAAACGCAGATCCTGCTCGATGCGGTCGGCGTCGGCTCGCGCGGCGCCGTCTGCGGCGCGCGAGGGCGACGCCCCGGCGCGCGAGGGCGCCGCTGTTGCGGCGAAGGCGAGGCAGGCCACGAGGATCCCGCGACGAAGTCTCCCGCTCCGCATCGGCTCGCGCGGCGCCGTCTTCGGTGATGCGCGCTCCGCCCCGCGCTCCGGCTGCGCGTCACGCGCCCGCGCTCCGTCCCGCTGCGCGCGGACCGGCCGCGCATTCGCTATTCGGGGCACGGTCAACTCCCTTCTTCCCACACGACCTTCAGCGGCGAGCGATCCGCCTCCCAGATCCCTTTGGCGACATTCTCCGTTCCATGGAAGACCAGATAGCTGTACTTGCCGTAGTGCGGCAGCTTGCGCCAGACGGCCGGGACGGCCTGCGCCTCTCCGCTCAAGACCAGACCGATGGCCTCCTCGGGCAACTGTGGATTGGGCAGTGCGAGAACGAGCGTGCTCTTCGCCCGTTCATGAAGGACGCCCTCGACGCGGAAGCCGTCCGGTTCGATCGAGAAGCCGTCCGGCAGAAGCGGGCGGAGGCGATCCAGCCACCGCGGCTCCCCGAAGATCCAGCTCCCGCCCGCGGTCAGATCTCCCAGAGCGATCGTGCCCGCATCGCTGACCGCTTCCGGTCTTGCCGCGCCCGCCTCACCGGCGACGGCCCGGAAGGCCTCGCGCACTTCTGCGGGCTCCTCGCCGGAGATCGCGAAGGTCATGGAATCTGCACCGAAGATCCGGCTCAGGACGGCCGGCACTTCCGCCGGATGCAGGCGGCGAAAGAGATCGAAGTCGGGGTCCACTTCCAGCGCGCGCGGCATGCCCGCCAGGGAGCGCGTGCCGTTCAGGGTGCCTTCCTCCAAGCGGACGGTCCAGTTGTCGGCGGGGCGATCGGCGTAGGTGACGCGCATGGGCACCGTGAGGGAGTAAAGGGGCGTCTCCTGCTCGAGGACATAGGCCAACTCGTATGTGCCGTTGGGTTGGGGCAGGAGGTCGGTGGCGCCCAAGCGAAGCGCGGGGGCTCCCGCGCGGGCGATCCACTGATCGTAGAAGGCCGCCCCGTCGAAGGGCGCGTCCGCCGCGAACGCAGCCAGCACATCGGACCAGGAGGCGCGGCGGAAGAGATGCCCGTCGTAGAAGCGCGCGAGGCAGTTCCAGAAACGCTCTTCACCCAGTTCCCCCCGCACCATGTGATAAAGCATCATCGATTTTCCGTAGCCGATGGCGGCGGAAGAAGCGTCGTGACGCTCGCGGAATTCCGTCAGCGGGAAATCCCGGCCCGCGCGAACGTAGTTGCGGTACTCCACGAGCTGCGCGCGGCGATAATCGCGGGCCGCCGCGGGGCTCTCTCGCTCCTTGTAGAGATAATCGGCGCCATAAACGGTCAGCCCTTCGCACCAGTTGCCGCCCTCGTAATCGACAAAGACCCCGTTGCCCCACCAGTTGTGGAGGATCTCGTGCCCATAGGATGTGTGGACGATGAAGGGCAGGCGGATGACGCGATCGCCCAGCAGCGTGAACCCCGGCATCCCATAGCCGGTCTGCCAGAAGTTCTCGACCAACGCGAA
>JAZDGX010000014.1:0-9794 GCA_043806645.1 Candidatus Eiseniibacteriota bacterium
GACGGACAACGGAGGTTTCAGCGGCGATGCGATCTGGGCCCACGGGACCCCCACCGCGGGCGGTCCCTTTGCGGGCTTCAGCGGAACGAAGTGCTGGGGTGTGGGGATGTTCTCCGACTATGGCGACATGCAGCACGGGTATCTCACCAGTCCATCCTACGATTTCTCCGACGAGCAGGAGCTGCGCCTGAGCTTCCACTACTGGTGTGAGACGGAAACCGACTACGACGGCGCGGCCGTCGATGTGTGGAATGCGGCCGGTTCGGCCTGGGTGCGGGTGACTCCGCTCACCGGCTACACCTCGGCCACCCTGGGCGGCATCGGATACCAGAACGGCTGGTCGGGCTCGACGGGCGGTTGGGTGGGGACGGTGTTCGACATCACGCCTTACATCTCCTCCCAGGTCGCCTTCCGCGTGGAGTTCGGATCGGATCAGGGCGTGACAGGGCTGGGTTTCTGGATCGACGACATCGCCTTCGACACGGGCGATACCTTCTCGAGCATCGATCCGCCTGAAGCGCAAGGGGGGATCGCCCTCTTCGCGCGCGGTCCCAATCCATTCTCCGGGGCGACGCGCCTGGCCCTCACGCTGCCCGCTCCTCAGGAGATCGACCTCGCTGTCTACGACCCGGCCGGACGCCGGGTGCGCACTCTGGCAGCGGGGAGCGCGCCGGCGGGAGTGACCGAGATCGGTTGGGATGGGCGGGACGGCGAGGGCCAGATCCTCGGAAGCGGAGTCTACTTCGCGAGGATGCGGACGAAGACGCAGACGGTGCTGCAGAAGCTGATTCTGGCGCAATAGAGCGGATCGAACCATCGACGCTGCGTGGTGCGGGACCTTGGGCGGCCGCGGCTCCCTGGCCGGGAGTGCGGCCGCTCGCGCGTCCCGCTCGCTTTTTCTCCGCGGCGTCCCCGCCAGGGCCTTCCGTTCGAGGTTCGGGTGGGAGAAGATGCACGAGGGGGAGGTTGCGCATGGGCGATACGAGAGATCCCCGCTTCGCCGAGTTCGCTGATGGCGGCTCGGGCTCGTCCGGGCGCGGCCCTGTCTGTTCGCTGACGATCCGCCGGGCGAGCGAGCAGGACGCGGATGTGCTGGGAGCGATTTCGGCGCGGCGGGAGGGCGGCAGCGCCGACGAACAGGCCGCCGCATTCAGGCGGTTCATCGGGCGAGCCGATGCCGGGGAGCGATCTCTGGTATTGCTCGCCGAGATTCCGGAGGGGATTATCGGTTTCGGCAAGGCGAGGCACCTGGACCGGCGCGCGTGGCGCCGGGCGGGTTTGTCACCGGAGGGCTGGTACCTCACGGGAGTGGTGGTCGATCCCGAGCACAGACGCAGAGGGGCGGGATCGCGACTGACCCTGGAGCGTCTGAGATGGCTCGCCCGGAGGAGCGACTGTGCCTATTACTTCGCCAACGCGCGAAACCGGGTCAGCATCGCGCTGCACGAGCGGTTCGGCTTCGTCGAAGTGGGCCGCGCAGCGTTCATCGCCGGGACATCGTTCGAAGGCGGGGAGGGGATTCTCTTCCGCTCCGAGCTGACCGCTTTGGGGAAGCAGGAACCTCGTCTGGCTTGATGCGGACCGGAGCAGGAGGTAACAGGTCGACATGTCGAATCACGCATGGCTTCGTGCGGTCATCCGCATGCGCATCCATCTCCCTGCGGCGGGCCTGGGTCTGCTCACATTCTGGCTGCTCCTGCCCGCCTGCACTTCCCATCCGCAGGTGCCCAACGTCACGGCCGAGCAGCACGAGCTCAACCTGAAGTCCTTCGAGGAAGTCTGGACGACCATCCGCGACAGGCACTGGGATCCCGATCTTGGCGGGATCGACTGGCAGGCGGTCCACGATGAGCTGCGGCCCCAGGCGGAAACGGCCACGACGATGGCCGCCGCGCGCGGGGTTATGGAGGAGATGATCGCGCGGCTGGGCAAGTCCCATTACGGCATCATTCCGCAGGAGCTCTACGATGACGTCGATCAGGCCGCCGGCGGAGGGCACGGCGACGGAGAGCCGGGCTTCGAGGTGCGCGCGATCGATGGGCATGCGCTGGTCGTCTCGGTCGAGCCGGGTTCCCCCGCCACGCTGCGCGGCGTCCGCATGGGCTGGGAAATCCTGAAGATCGGCGAGGAGGACATTCCCGAGCGGCTGAAGTCTCTGGGTGAGCGCTTCACCGGGAAGACGACGAGCACCTACATTCAGAGCATGGCGGTCTCCTCGCGGCTGGCCGGCCCGGTCGCGGATTCGGTGAGCGTGCGCTTCCTCGACGAGCACGACCAAACCCGCGACCTCGCGATCCCCTTGATTGAACCTCAGGGCAACCGCGTGGGACTGGGCAATCTTCCCGCACATCACGTCTGGTTCGAACGGTTGAAGCTCGGTGAGGACATCGGCTACATCGCCTTCAATATCTTCCTCGATCCGATCACCGTCATGGAGGGCTTCAACTCGGCGATGGAGTGGTTCCTCGAGGTGCCCGGGGTGATCATCGATCTGCGCGGGAATCCCGGGGGCATCGGGGCCATGGCGATGGGGATGGCGGGTTGGTTGATCGAGAATGCCGGCGAGCGGCTGGGCACGATGCATACGCGGGAGACCGAACTCAAGTTCGCCGTGAGCCCCAGGCCGCAGGTTTACACGGGGCGGGTCGCGGTGCTCGTCGACGGGCTGTCGGCCTCGACCTCCGAGATCCTCGCCGGAGGCCTTCAGGATCTGGGCCGCGCGCGGCTTTTCGGGACGCGCACGGCGGGGGCGGCGTTGCCCTCGATCATCACTCGGCTGCCCAACGGCGACGGATTCCAGTATGCGATTGCCAACTACATTTCCGCGGGCGGCCGCGTGCTCGAGGGCGAAGGGATCACCCCCGATATGGAAGTGCCGGTGACGCGCGCGGGGTTGCTGGCCGGGCATGACGAGGCGTTGGAGGCCGCGGTGGCGTGGATTAGCGCGACGCCCTAGATGGGCGGGGGATTTGCGAAGGTGCCGAGGCTGGCGTGGATGATGGATGGGACGATTGACCCATACGAGAGGGAGGGCATTCAGGCATGCAGAGGGGCAGAAGACCGGATCGTGCATGGGCACCGCGGCGGGCGGTGCTGGGCGGATGTGTCGCGGCGCTGTGCCTGGCGGTATTCGCGGGTTTCGGCGGGATCGTCGCGCGGGCCGCGGACGAGAGCCTGCCGGCGGCGGAGGTCATCATCGAGAAGTCGATCGAGGCCAGCGGTGGCCGTGAGGCCATCGGCAAGCTGACCAGCCGCAAGTCGACGGGGCGCATGGAGCTGCCGGCCATGGGGCTCAAGGTTTCGGCCGTCGAGTACTCGGTCGTGCCGCAGCGGAGCTATATGCGAATGGACTCTCCCGAGATCGGGCAGATCGTCTCGGGAAGCGACGGCACGATCTTCTGGGAAACGAGCCAGATGACCGGCCCGCGCCTGCGTGAAGGCGATGAAATGGAATTCTCCAAGCGCACGGGATTCACCGAGGAGCTGCGCTGGCGTGACCACTACCCCCAGGCCGAGACGACCGGAATCGACACGGTCGACGGCCGTCCGTGCTACACGGTGGTCGTAACGCCGAAACAGGGGCAGCCCGAGACGCGCTACTACGACGTCGAGACGTATATGCTCCTGCGGCAGGATCTCAAGATGGCAAGCCCGATGGGGGAGATCCCGGTCGAGTTCTACTTCACGGACTACCGGGAGGTCGACGGATTGATCATGTCCATGCAATCACGCCAGGTGTTGATGGGCGGCGCTCAGGAAATGCTCTTCGTCACCGACTCGGTCTGGTTCAATGTCGAAATCCCCGACAGCTTGTTCGAGGTGCCCGAGCAGATCCAGGCCCTGGTCGCCAAGAAGGCTCTGAACCTTGAGCAGAAGCCGGGGACCGAGGAGCAGGCGGCGCCACCGGACGCGGAGACGAAGGCCCCGGGGGAATAGGCCCCGGATGATCAGGCTCCGGCCGAAACTGACCAGAGGTTCGGGGATGTCCCGACAGGCCGGGCTTGTCGACATGACGTTGCACGTCGTCGCGTCGGCGCGACGACGGCGGCTGAAACCGATCGTCGCGCAGAGAGTAAAAGAAGACGGCAGACCAATTCGCGCAAGGATGGTCTGGTCAGCCGGTCCGGCCGCCTGTCACAGGAAGTTGTCAGGCGGCCGGTTTACGTTAACCCGCCGGCGCTCCGTCATGCGGACGAATCGGGGCGCTCCTCCTCTTCCACGCGCGCCATGTGATGACCGCACTTGGGGCACTTGCGCTGCTGGCAGGGGCGTCCCACCACATGACGCTCGCCGAAGCCGCAGGCAGGACAGACGCAATTGCTGTCCAAGCCTTGGGGCCCCTTTCCCGGGCGTGTGAGATCGCGCTCACTCGGGCCGTCCGCTCCGCGCTTGCCGCGGCGGGCGCCGTCGAAGCCGCCGCCCCATCCCGGTCCACCGGGCCGGCTTCCCCCGCGAGGGACTCCGCCTCGTCCGGCCCTGCCTCCTCGGCCTCCACCTCCTTGACCGCCCATGCTGCCTCCTCTTTCGATTCGATGATTGCCTGACCCGGCGCACATCCGTGCGGGAGCCACCGGGTACCCGGCGCGCCGTTGTCAGGATGTCCCTCCTGCCTGCCGCACTGACAACCCGGGACGCCGGGAGCCGTTCCAGAATACAGCAACTCCACCATTCCTGGACAGAGGCGCCGCGCGAGGGGCCACACGCCCGTCAAAGGACCATATCGCGCCCACGGACGCTCTGCTAGGATGCTTCCGCTGGCGTTGTGAAGCCCGGATCGCAGACCCCCACTAAGGATCCCGGGCGCGATCGAAACTGGGTGGAGGCTACCTGCCATGAAGACAATCGCACGAAGACGCATCGCGCTTCAACGGGTTCCATTCCGGATGGCCATGGTGCTGCTGCTGGGCCTGCTGTGCGCCTGCTCACGCGTGCCGCTGACCGGCCGGCAGCAGCTCAACCTGATCCCGGCTTCTCAGATCAACGGCCTGGCGGCCGAGCAATACCAAGACTTTCTGGCCGCGCATGAGCTGAGCGACGACCGCCAGGCGACCGTCATGGTCAAGCGCGTCGGCCAGAATATCCAGCGCGCGGTCGAGAGATTCTATGCCGAACGGGGCGAACAGGAGGCCCTGCGCGAGTACGAGTGGGAATTCAATCTCGTCGCGGACGACCAGGTGAACGCATTCTGCATGCCGGGTGGAAAGGTGGTCGTCTACTCGGGGATTCTCCCGATCGCGCAGGGGGATGCAGGCCTGGCGGCGGTCATGGGTCATGAGATCGCCCACGCCATCGCCCACCACGGCAACGAGCGCATGAGTCAGGCCATGATCGCCCAATTGGGAGGCATGGCGCTGGAAGCCGCCCTGCAGCAGAAACCGGAGCAGACACGCAGCCTGTTCATGGCGGCCTATGGTGTCGGAGCGCAGGTGGGGATTCTTCTGCCCTACAGCCGGATGCACGAGTCGGAGGCCGACCACCTCGGTCTGATCTTCATGGCCATGGCGGGGTACGATCCCCACGCGGCGGTGACACTCTGGCAGAGAATGAGCGAACAACAGGGCGGGGCCGCGCCGCCGGAGTTTCTGAGCACGCACCCAGCCGACGATACGCGCATCCGCGATCTGCAGGCACGGCTGCCCGAAGCGATGCAGTACTACAAGAGCCGATGAGCATGGCCCGCGACGCGCGGAAGAATCGGGAGCGGGAGGTTTGAGGGGTTGCAGGGAGAGGACCGCGAGTCCGCGAGGGGCGGGGATGACGCCCGCGCCGGTCTCCATCCGCGGGAGGCGGGGGCAAGCGTACGGTTCGGGCTGATCGGACTGATCTCCACGATCGCCGGCCTCTGGACGCTCGATGTCCTGGTCAATCTGCGCCTGATCTCGGCCGCGCTCGTGCCGAGATCGTTCATCGGTGGGCCGCGCCATTTTGCCGGCATGCTGGTCTGCCAGATCGAAGCGGCGTTTCTCGTCACGGCCGCCATCCTGAGTCTCGGGTTCCTGATTTCCCGCCTGCGAGGGGCGCTCGGCCCGCGCCGCGAGAGCGTGGCCCTGCTGGCCGCCGCGCTGGCCGGCCTGGCCATTCCGATGCGCATCGTGGGCAAGCCGCACGCTCCGCACACGGCGGCGGTGTTGGCCTCCGTGGTGATCGCGTTCCTCGTGTGGATCCTTCTCCGTTTCCTGCTGCGCCGTCGGGCGCTGCGCGCCTGGTCGCTGGGCGCGACGATGGGGATCGCCCTGCCGGTGTCCCTGGTGGCCGGATTGCTCAACAATGCGGTGATTCGATCGATCTACCATAGTGGTTCGATCGTCCTCGATGTGGTCCTCGCGATCTTCTTTGTCGCCGTCGGGATTCTCGTCTGGAGGCTGGAGGGCGAAGACGGGTACGGGGAGTCGCGATTCCTGCGACCTGTGCTGGGTTGGCTGCCGGTCCTCCTGGCGACGGGCACGGCCATTCTCTTCTGCATCGTGTCCGCACGGTTCGGATTGCCGGCCGTGGCGGAGGGGGCGGTGCCGCAGGCGGAAGCCGCCCGCCGGCCGGATGCGCCGCCGTCGATCGTGCTGATCGTTCTCGACACGGTGCGGGCCGATCATCTCCAGCACTACGGATACGCGCGCAACACCATGCCCGCCTTCGAGCGCTGGGCCGCGGGCGGGCTGATTGCCGAACGGGCGGTGGCCCCGGCCGGATGGACGACCCCCTCGCACGCCTCGATGTTCTCGGGGCGCACCGTTTCGCGGCATCGCGTCCACTATTCGCGCGAACAGCGGAGCTTCATGAGCCGCCCCGCCGCGGACATCGCCTGGCTGCCCGCCCGCCTCGTGGACCAGGGCTATCACTGCCTCGCCGTGACGGCCAATCGCCTGGCGTTGCCCGCACCGCGAATCGGTTTCCACCACGTGCTCGTTCCCAGCCATCAACCCTTCGAATACGTTCTGGCCGCGGCGTTCGACCGGGCGCTTCCGTGGTTCAGACGCTGGAGCGAGATGTTCACCTGGCGCAATCCCAATCTGCACGCGGGCGACCTGACCGACGTGATCCTGCGGGCGCTGCCCGCGGCCGATCGACGCCGCGGCGCGGCGCCGCTGTTTCTGTTCGTCAACTACATCGATGCCCATGCGCCGTACAATCCGCCTCCCGCCGCGCTCACCGCGCTGGGAGTAGACCCTCGTCCCCCCTTCGGCCGTTACGAGAAGCACCGTGACCTGACGCAAGCCTGGCCGCGCCTGCCGGAGCAGAAGTGGCAGGCGTTGAGCGATCTCTACGATGGGGATCTGCGCTGGCTCGACATGCATCTCGAGCGATTGCTGGCGTACCTCGAACAGAGTCTCGGTGAGCGGGCGCTGATCATCGTGGTATCGGATCATGGCGAGGAACTGGGCGAAGAGGGGCGCATCGGGCACGAGTACGGCCTGGACCAGCGCATAATCCATGTCCCGCTCTGCATACGTGGAGCGGGGCTCGTGCCGGGTCAGATCGACGAAGTGATCACGATCCGACGCCTGTACGACTTCGTGCTCCGAGTGGCCGGTGGGGGAAGTTCCGCCACCCGGGCCGTCGCGGAGGTGCTGAGGACCGGGGATGAGTTCGGCACGCTCGCCGAGCGCTATCCATCGGGCAACAACGCCGCCTTTCTGGGCGACGCCTATCTGCGCCACTGGGTGGCATGGACGGGAGACCGTTACAAGGTCATCGGGCCGCAGGAGGAGGGCCTGCAGGTCTACGACATCGCCGCCAGCGGCTTCCGCGACGGCCCGGCGCTGGATGATTCCACCGCCGCGCCGGAGCTGCGCGCGGCGTTGGCTTTCTACTGGCGGACCTATCGCGACTTGGAGGATGCGGAGGCAGGCGAGGAACCGCGCGAGGAAGAGCTCGAGCGGCTGCGCTCGCTGGGATACATCAAGTAGTCGGGAGGATAGCCACGTGAGACCGCTGCTGCGATTGCTGTCGGACGATCTGTTGCAGAGGATCGTCGCGGAGGGACGCGAGGTTCTGTGTCGACTGGGGATGGAGATCCACAATGAAGCGGCCGTCACGCTCCTGGGGGACCATGGGGCGCAGATCGACCGGGCGGCGGGGCGAGTGCGCTTCACGGAGGCCATGATCGACCGGGCCCTGGGCGTGACGCCGCGGTCCTTCGAGCTCTACGACGTGCGGGGCGTGAAGACGCACGAGTTCAGCGGGGACAACGTCTACTTCACGCCCGGCTCGGCCGCGATCAACATTCTCGATTACCCGAGCGGAACGATGCGCCGGCCGGCCACCGCCGACTATGTGCGCTATGCGAAGCTGGTCGCCGGGCTGCCCCATCTCGCGGCGCAGAGCACGGCGATGATCGCCGCCGACGTTCCCGCGGAGATCCAGGACAGCTACCGGCTGTACCTGAGCCTGCTCCATTGCGAGAAGCCGGTCGTCACCGGGGCGTTCAGGATTCCCTCCTACGCGCTGATGCGCGATCTGCAGATCGCCGTGCGCGGATCGGCGGAGGAACTGGGGGCCAAGCCGCTCACGATCTTCTCCTGCTGTCCGACCGCGCCGCTGAAGTGGAGCCAGGTCACCTCCCAGAATCTGCTTGATTGCGCGCGCGACGGCATTCCGGTCGAGTACATCTCGATGCCGCTCGCGGGATTCATGGCTCCGGTCACGCTGGTCGGCTCGCTGGTGCAGCATACGGCCGAGACCCTGAGCGGAGTCGTCATGAGCCAGCTCGCGCGCCCGGGGGCGCCCGCGCTCTACGGCGGGTCGCCGGCCGCCTTCGACGTGCGCTACGAGACGACG
The DNA here is from genome assembly GCA_043806645.1 of Candidatus Eiseniibacteriota bacterium. GTDB lineage: Bacteria > Eisenbacteria > RBG-16-71-46 > CAIMUX01 > WJJG01 > JAZDGX01. Next base: position 8,776 of record JAZDGX010000014.1, read on the forward strand.
CCCATGGGCGCGGTCGAGACGCAGATGATCGATTGCGCCTACAGCGAGATCGGCCATGCCCTCGGCATGCCCACGCAAGCCTACATCGGCTTGAGCGACGCCAAGCTGCTCGATGCCCAGGCGGGGCTCGAGACCGCGATGGGCGCCACGCTGGCCGTGCTGTCGGGGGTGAACAGCATTTCCGGACCGGGCATGCTCGACTTCGAAAGCTGCCAGAGCCTTGAGAAACTCGTGGTCGACAACGAAATCTGCGGCCTGACCCTGCGGCTCGCGCGGGGGATCGAGGCGCGGGAGGATTTCCCCGCGCTCCCCCGGTTTGAGGAGCTCCTGCGCGAGGGACATCTCTTGATCGCCAAGCACACGCGCCGCCATCTGCGCGAGGAGCACTACATCCCCGGGCCGGCGATCGATCGCGCCAATCGTTCCCGCTGGATGGAAGAGGGTGGACTCACCCTGGGCGAGCGTGCGCACCGCGAGGTGCAACGGCTGATCGCCTCCTGTCCGCCGTCGCGCCTGCCGGAGGAGACCCGCGGGGAACTCACGCGGCTCATGTCCGCCGAAGCGCGGCGCTTCGGCATGGGCCGGCTGCCCGCGATCGAAGCATGAACGGGATGCTCGCCCTGGCTGTCGCAGACATTCTGCCCGCACGGGCCGTGGTGATGAAGTGCGCCGGGCTGCCCGCGGTTCCGGAAGCGCGTCACGCTGCGCTGGTCGACCGCGCTCTGGAGTTGCTGGCGGCAACGGTCGCGCCGGCGGCGATCGTCCAGGGGGTGAGTGTCGCAGAGTTTCGCGCGATCTACGCGGGGGAGGGGCGGAACGAACCGGACACTCCCTTGATGCAGATCTATCCACGCGCCGCCCGGCTGGCACTCTTCGTGGCGACGATCGGGGAGCCGATCAGTCGCAGGATCGGGGAGCTCTTTGCGGCGCGCGACTTCGCCCTGGCGGCGATTCTCGATGCGGCCGCCTCCGAGGCGGCGGACCGCGCTGCCGAGGCGGTCGAGCTCCAATGGGCGGGA
>JAZDGX010000015.1:0-16070 GCA_043806645.1 Candidatus Eiseniibacteriota bacterium
GGAGGACGCCCGGGCACACGCGTGCCGCGTCGGCTTCCTCGCGATGGCCGCGCGATCGCGCGGCCGCTCTTTAAGCCGCCCGTTCCTCTCGCAGCGCGGGACTTTCGACCTCGCGGACGATCTCCCAGAGCGTGCCGAGCAGCGCCGAGCAGGCCAGGCGCAGAGAGGCGGCATGGGGCCCGATGAACTCCGGGGTCGCGAGCCGCGATCGATCCGCCCATGCGGCCGGCGTTTCTTCATGCCTGCCGGTCGCAGCATGGCCGCGCCCGACGCGGGGGCGGGGCAGGTGGATGAAATCGAGACCCTCGACCGGCATCTGCTCTTCCAGCCAATAGGGCAGGAGCGGAGTCTTTCCCTTGGGAGTGCGCGGCACGTGCTGTTTGACGGGCGCTATGTGAAGCGGATCGGAAGACACGGCCCAATCCAGCGGCGGAGTGTAACTCGCGACCCCTTCCGGACGGATGTGCCAGCGCACGATTTCGGAGTGCATCTCTTCGTCAGGCGCGGAAGCGACGAGCACGACCCGCTCCCGGCCGGCCATGGCCTCCTGCAACTTGAAGCCACGCACCAGGGCCTTGTCGAAGTCGGGGCAAGGCAGGCGCGTGTCGGTCATCGCGATCAGTTCGCACAGCTGAGGACGGACGCGCGCCACCAGATCCCAGATCCAGATCTCCCTGTCGATCGGGTCGCCGAGCAATGCGACGACGAGCACGTTGGAATCTCCGATCATCCTTGGCTCTTTGGATCTGAAGAACATGCACCACTCCTTGCGTCCGATCCATCCCCCGCGCGGGACCGTCCGTGCGCAGATCACCGGAAGCTGTGGGAATGCGCCTCCATCCCCCCGCGCGCAAGACCACCCGTCGGTGCGCAGCATGAATGCCAAACGATTTCCGGGAGCCTCTCCCCGACTCATCGGCAGGACGCAATCGTTCCTTGCGCGCCCGAGCCGGCCGCATGCAACCTTGGCCCCGTTTGACGGCCGTACGGAGGAGATATGCGATGGGAAGCTCTTTCGGGAAACCCTCACCTCAGATAGCGGCCGATTCCGCCTCGATGGGGCCGGTCGATTTGACCCGGCTCGGTCGCTGTCTGATCACCGGCGCCACCGGGGAGATCGGGAGCCGTTGTGTGCGCCGGCTCAACGAGGCCGGGATTCGACCGCTCGTCCTGCTCCGCTCACCCCTGCCGCAGACGGCTTGGCGGGGCGCGCAAGTCGATATCCTGGAAGGGGATCTGGAGGAGATCGTCGCGAACCCTCCCTCCGCGAGCCCGGCGGGGTCGCGACCGGGTGGCACAGACCCGGCCCGGGGGTGGCCGGAGGTGGGCCCCGACCCGGGAGGGTCGCTACCCGAGACGGACTCCGGACTCTGCCGCGCGCTCCAAGGGGTCGACACCGTCCTGCACCTTGCCGCGCGGGTCAACCTCTCCGGGCGGGGCGCCGCGGAAATGGAGCGGATCAACGACCGGGCCGCCGTCGCCCTCTTCGATCTCGCTCGCGCCTGTCGAGTAAGGCGATACGTGCATGTGAGCACGACCGCGGCGGTGGGCTGCGCCGCGACCCAGGTCGCATTGGATGAAACCGCGACGTTCAATCTCGAGCGGTTCGACAACCCCTACTTCCGCACGAAGCGCTGCGCGCAAGAGGCCATCCTCGATCACTGGCGCCGGGGGGACGGACCGACCGAACTCGTCATCGTCAACCCCTCGATCACGATCGGCCCGCAGGTCTCCTTCCGGCGCCTGTCCCTCCCGCGGCGCCCACCGTTTCCGAAGCCCGGAGCCGCCTGGCTCAAGTGTCTCCGTTTCTGGTGGGCGGGCGGCGTCAACCTCGTGGATGCCCGGGATGTGGCGGAGGGAATCCTGCTCGCCGCGCTCCGCGGCCGAGCCGGAAGCCGCTACATCCTGGCAGGCGAGAATGTCACGTTTCGCGATCTGATGCTGCGTCTCCAGCGGATCTTCGGCACGGGCCACCCGACGATCCGGGTGCCGCTGCCGATCCTGCGCGCCTCCGCCGTGGGCCTGCAGGGCTGGGCGAGGCTCCGCCGGAAGCGCTCGCGATGGAACCCCACCCTCGCCCGCCTGCTGGGGCCCTACTGGTTCTATGACAGCGCCCTCGCCCGGCGGGAATTGGGGTATGCGCCGCGACCGCTGGACGAGACACTTCGTGACATCCGCGCGTGGTGGCTGGAGCAGGCTCGCGACTGAGATCGACGTAGCTTCTTCGGATGCAAGCGGCTGCCCAAGGCCAGCCAGACGAGCCAGGCTCCGGCACCGACGCCTGCGGGCGCCCGGCGGCGTGGCGCGGGGCGAGACTCTGGAAGGCGTGCACAAAGGCGTGCACTCGGCCGGAAGTCCGCGCCCTGGGCGTGGTATACTGTGACGTAGCTCGAACCATGCCGGTCTGGCTCAAGTCGTGAGGAAAGCACCATGCGCTTGGCGATTCTCTCCCTCGCCCTTCTTGCCCTTCTGCCTCCGGCCGCGCCCCGTGCGGGCGTCACCATTCGGTGCATCGATGTCGGACAAGGGGACGCGACCCTGGTCGAATCCTCAAGCGGGCTCACGCTGCTTTTCGACGGCGGCGACAACGGCAAGGGCAACAACGTCATCAATCCTTATCTGGCCGGCCGGGGCATCTCCGAGATCACCTACATGATCGCCTCTCACTATCACGCCGATCACGTCGGCGGACTCGACGAGGTCTACAACGGCACCGGGGTGACCACGGCCTGCTACGATCGGGGCTGGAGCTACACGACGCAGACCTATCAGGGCTATGCCAACGCGGTCGCCTCGAAGCGGCAGACCCTGACCGATGGACAGGTGATCGATCTGGGCGACGACGTGCTGGTGCGCTGCGTCGCGATCAACGGAAACGGAGTCCTCTCCTCGCCCTTCTCTCAACCTCCCCACGACGAGAACGATCTCTGCATCGCGCTCCTTGTGACCTGCGGCGAATTCGATTTCTTCGTGGCCGGGGACTTGGGGGGACAGAATACGAGCAGCTATGCGGACATCGAGACCTCGCTCGGCCCGGAGGTCGGCGACATCGAGGTCTACCGCGTTGATCACCACGGCAGCCAGTATGCGAGCAACGCGACCTTCCTGGCCGCGCTTGCGCCCGAGGTCTCCATCATCTCGGTCGGCACGAACAGCTACGGGCACCCCAATCTGTCGACGATCAACCGGCTCGTCGCCGCCGACAGCTACATCTACCAGACCGAATTGGGTTCGGGAGGCACGATCCCCGCCGGGGCGGGCCGCGTCGTAAGCGGGCACGTCGTCATCGAGACCGACGGGGTGTTCTCCTTCACCGTGGCCGGCGATGTCTACACGCTCGGCTCATCGGATTGCTGCCCCCAGGACCCCGTGCCCCTGCCGATGCTCTCGCTCGACATCGCGCCCAATCCCTGCAACACCGCGGCGACCGTCCGCTACCGGACGCCCGAGCCGCGGCAGCCGGGCTGGATCGTGCTGCACGATCTCAGCGGCCGCCAGCTACGCCGGTGGCAGGTTTCGGGAAGCGGAGAGCTGACCTGGGACGGAAAGGATGCCTCCGGGGTCGATCTCGCCGACGGAGTGTACTTCGTCCGCTGGTTCGGGCCGGAAGGCGCCCCGGCGAAGCGGCTACTGGTCGTTCGATAGCACGCGACGGCCGCAATCCCGAGATCGAACGGTCCTCACCCAAACAGGATCTGGCACACGTCCCCATCCTGCACGATGTACTCGCGCCCTTCAGTGCGGATCAGCCCCGCCTTGTGCAGGGCGGCGCGCGTGCGGTGCGCGAGCACATCGGCCACGGACATGACCTCCATGCGGATGAAGCCGCGTTCCATGTCCGAGTGGATGCGTCCCGCCGCTTGCGGCGCGGGTGTGCCCGCGGGGATCAACCAGGCGCGCAGCTTCTCGTGGGCGATGGTATAGAAGGTGATCAGCGCGAGCAGGCGCCGGCCCGCCTCGACGATCCGATCGAGGCCGACGCCGGTCAGGCCCATCTCGCCGGCGAAAACGGCGCGCTCCTCCTTGGTCAGCGAGGCAAGCTCCTCCTCGATCTTGATCGGCGTGGCCAGCACGGTCGCCTCGCCGCCCGCGCAGCCGCGCAGTCGCTCGACCGCGCCCCCGCCTTCCAGATCGCTCTCGTCGACATTGGCGACGATCACGACCGGTTTGATCGACAGCAGCCGGTATTCCCGCGCCCAGGCCTTCTGCGCCTCGTCCAGCGCGGCCAGGCGTCGCAGGGGCGTGCCCCGCTTGACCGTCTCCATCAGGGCCGCCACCCGCTCGAGGTCCGCTTGCGCCTCCCTGGGGTTGGCCTTGCCCTCCTTGCGCACCCGCTCGGCGATCCGTTCAAGGCTTTCCAGGTCGGCCAACAACAGCTCGGTCTCGACGACCTCCAGATCGGCGACCGGATCGACCTGCCCGGAGACATGGGCGACGTTCTCGTCGGCAAAGCAGCGCACGACATGGATCAGCGCATCTACATCGCGGATGTGGCCGAGGAACTTGTTGCCCAGCCCCTCACCCCGGCTGGCGCCTTTGACCAACCCGGCGATGTCGACGAATTCGATGGTCGCCGGGGTGACTTCTTTCGGCGTGAGCGCCGCGGCCAGTGCGCCGAGACGGGGGTCTTCGACGGCGACCACGCCGACGTTCTTCTCGATCGTGCAGAAGGGGTAGTTGGAAGCCTCGGCATGCGCGTGGGTCAGGGCGTTCAAAAGCGTGGACTTGCCTACGTTGGGCATGCCGATGATGCCTAGGCTGAGGGACATGTCTTCCTCTTCCTTTGCGGGGTGGCGCTACGTCGGGGGGGGCGACGGGGCGGGATGGAGCTCCCGCTGGACCGGCGCGCGCTCTCGGAATCCCAATCACTGGGGCGCGCGCCTTGACTTCGCCGCGCTCCGAACTCCACTCGCACACTCCTATCGCCCTGCCTTTGCGCGGCTCAGACATCCAGCGGGAGCGCCATCCCGCCCCGTCGCCCTTTGCACACTCCGCAGGAGTGCACCTAGGAAAACCTTCCCAGTCCGAACAGCCCTCCCAGGACGATCATGTTCAACAATAGGACGACCCAGACCAGGAGGAGCGCCAGACCCGGGAGCGCGACGGTCAGGACGGCTTGGGTGCGGTTGAGGTGATAGAGCTCCTCCAGGATGACGATCGCGACGACGAATCCCCAGAAGAGATCGACGATCAGACCGACGAACGGCACGACCCACAGCCAGCCGAGCACCCGCGCCGTCCCCAGGGTGCGCAGGAGCGTCAGGAACTCCCCCTGCCCGTTGAACAGCGTGGCGACAAAGTGGAGCACGACCCCGCCGAGAAACAGGAGCGCCAGGCCCAGGAGCGGGCCGGTGATGACGATGTGGAGTGCGAAGTGGAAAACGTAGAGACACATGGCCAGACCGGTGATCGCCGAGATAAGCAGCGCCGGAGAGAACGCCTGCGGCTCCTCGGCCACTTCGCGGATGACGGCCCGGTTCAGTTTGACGATCTCGATCCCTGTGCGGATCGCATCGGCGAACGACATCGAACCCTCCGGCCGGGCGGACGCCATGACTGCGGCAAGGAGACGGGCGATGCACCGCGCGGCGAAGTGAGGATAGGCGGGCCCTGCGCGGGGGTCAAGCACACCGGAAGGACGAGCGGCCTGCTCAGGCGAGCAGGCCGCTCATCATCTCTTCCTACGCGAGGGTGGGCTTGCCGGCGTCGCCCTCTCCCGCGTGGCGGGTCGGTTTACCGATAGATCGACTTGATCTCGCCCCAGCTATCGACGTCGTTCGGAACGACGGGCTGGCACGGATCGGGAGTACCACAGGTAGTCCACTCGGGATGCCACTCACCGGAGCAGCCGTTCTCCGTGGTGATGTGGCAGACATCATCCACGCAGCAGACGCGCCAGATCGGGCAGTCGAAGCTGCCGCCGGCCGCGGTGCAGATCATCTGGTCGTACCAGAGACCGCCCGCCAGCGTGCAGGCATCCAGGGTCATCATGTAGCAGGCCTCGTCCATCGGCAGACAGCAGGCGAACTCGGGCTGCGGACAGGGATCCGCCGCGCAGTCCACGCCACTGTAGACCGTACCACCCGCCGTCGTGCAGTCCTCTTCCAGCAGCATCTGGCACTCGCCGCTGGCAAAGCAGCACGCGTGCAGCTGCGGGCAGGGATTCACGGTGCAGGTCAGGTCGGGATAAACCTCGCCGCCGGCCGCCGTGCAGTCCGCTTCCAGCAGCACCTGACACTCGCCGTCGGCGAAGCAGCACGCGTGCAGCTGCGGGCAGGGATTCACAGCGCAGGTCAGATCGGGGTAGACCTCGCCGCCGGCCAGCACGCACTCCGTAGGCACCAGCTCCTGGCAAGAGCCGTCGGCGAAGCAGCAGGCCTGAGGCTCGGGCGGGCAATCGACGCCGTCGAGGACGTCGGCACGCATGCGCGGCATAAGCTGGTAGCCGTCAAAGAACGGGGTGGCGGCGTCGAACTGGCCGCCGAGACCGATGCAGGTGAAGGGCTCGGTCGGAGCCGGCGTCCCGTCGATGTCGGTTTCCTTGTCGACCCGCAGCGTGATGTGGATGCTGGTCTCGTCGAAGACGTCGACGTTGGAGTTGGAGCCCGCAGCCGGCCACTGGCTCGGATCGGACATCTCCAGACCGCAAATCGAGATCAAGCAGCTTTCATAAAGCTCGCCATTGACGAAGAGCTCCTCCGCCGTGATCTCTTCGGGGGCCGGCAGCGGATTGCCAGAGCTGAGAACCGTCAGCGTGAGTTCGGTCAGCTCGGCCTTGCCGTTGTAGCGGTCGACTTTGCCGGTGACATCCACGAGGTCGCCGGACATCAGGACCGTCGTGTTGTTGAAGTCGAAAAGATTCACGCAGCAGTCGCCGTCTGTCGCGCCGCAATCGACGCTCCAGGTCGGAGCGCCCGTGTAGGTGCCATGGTCGCTCAGCACCAGCAAGGGCGAGGTGATGTGCACGCGCAGGCCGTAGTTGACCGGATCGCCATTGACATCGTCGGCGATCGCGTCGCACAGGCTCATCTCAGCCGGAGGCACTGGGCAGGGGCTCGGGCTGCAGGTGCCCGCGTAGACCACGCCGCCCTGAGCCAGGCAGTCGGCCTCAAGCAGCATTGCGCAGGTGCCGTCTTCGAAGCAGCAAGCCTGCTCCTCGGGGGGGCAGGTGCCGACATTCGCCGCCAGCGGAGTGGGAGTGCCCACGTTCATCTGGCTCGTCACCCGAGCGCCGCCCGCGCCGTCCGCGCAACGGAAGATCGAATCGAAGTCCTTGTCCAGGTTCAGATTCTCGTTGATCTGGGGCTCTCCGGGCAGAAGGAGCACCAGCAGACCGGCATCATCCGCATCGTCGGTGTCGTAGACGACCGCGTCGATCAGATTCGTCGTCGTCACCGGCGTGTTGTTGGGGAAGTCCGTGGCATTGCCCGTGTAGAGCGCGACCGCGTCGGCCCCGTTCTGCAGGAAGTTGTCGTTGAAGACGATCGAGGGCGTCGGAACGACAAGGGCATTGCCCAGCAGAAAGTAGCCGCTGGCGTTGAGGCTCCAGCCGTCCAGGTCATAGGCCGCGTACGAGAGGTCGTTGCTTCCGTTGAAGAAGACGACGACCAGACCGTCCAGCGGCGTGTTCGGGGGACCGTAGAGCTCGATGAACTCGAGCACGTCAGTCGAAGCCGTATCGCTGTCGAGCTCGTTGATCAGGACTTGAGCTCCCGCGACCCCCGTGCACAACGCAAGAACAGCCAGTAGGGGAAATAGTCTGCGTGCACGCATTGCAAGGTCCTTTCTCCACAAGGTGCAAAACCCAACGCGTTGAAACCCGCCGGATCCCGAGTGCCCGGATGGTGCCGGAACCACCCACTCCCGCCGAATCCGATCCCGCTTGCGGGTGCCGAGATGCCGACTCGACAGAAGCGACTCCGCCTCGCGAAAGCGGATGGAACACCCTTGATCCGGAAACAGTGTACCATGGCGGGTGTCCCATTTCAACACGAAACGGGGCAGACACTTGGCCCGCCCCGGTTCGGATTTCGTCAGCCTGGAGATAGGCTACGGTTTTCCGGATGACATTCTCTATTCCGGCTTCTGGAACAAGGCCGCGTCCACCGGCCCGTTCAGGTCGATCGACTCGACCACGATGCTGAAGAACTCCTCGCCGTCGACCAGGATCTTCCTCTCGAACGGCCACTTCGCCCCGCCCACCTCTCGATAGTCGCTGAAGAAGGCCTGGATGTGGGCCGGAGCGCCCTGGGGGCCCTGGCCCCGATATTCCATCGCCTTCACCAGATGGGTCCCCGGATCGAAGTAGACGATCCACTCCTGGATCGGCACCTCCCGCGCCAGGGCCGCCGGGTAGGCCTGGCCGTCCAGCTCCTGCGGACCAAGCGCCTGCCAGCCCATGCCCTCGTAGCGGGTCAGGAAGTACTCGAACTCCCGCAGGAGGTCCTGCTTGTCCTTGGCGAGATCCTCGCCCGCCCGATCCTCCACTCCGCCGGGGCTCTTGGCCCAGCCGCGATCACCATCGATCGCCTCCGTGAGCTCGAACATGCCGCCGATGTTGACCTTCTGCCAGCGCCGCTCGGGCACGACGTGCAGCTCCTCCATGGAAACCGTGATGGTGTTGCCCATCATCGAGACCGTCCCGCCCGCCTTCATGCGCACGCTCTCGACCGCCGCCAGGGCGGGACCGCCGTGGGCCTGGGCCGCCGCCCGCAGCAGGGCGAGCCCCTGCGCGAGCGATTCGCTCGTCGCCTCGGGAATCACCCGCCGCGAGGGAGGATCGGGGATCGTGATATCCAGCTCCGCGACCGGGCCCAGGGTTTCCAGCGGCTGGGAGAAGTCCTCGCGGATTCCGACGACCACTACCGCCAGCGCCTCGGCGTGGATGTGCCGCTGCGCGGCGGCGAGCAGATCGGCCGTGGTCAACGTGCGGACCTTCTGCTGGTAGCGCTCCAGGAAGTCCTCGGGGTAGCCGTGGTACTCGTAGAAGGCCTTGCGTTGCAGCACCTCGCGCTGCGAAGAAAGATCGAAGATCAGTTCGTTCAGCACGATGTCCTTGGCCATCTGCAGTTCGTCCTCGGTCACCGGCTCGCGCGTGATCCGCTCGACCGCCTCGCGCATCGCGCCGGCGGCAGCCACGGTCGAATCGCTCTGGGTCAGCAGGTAGCACAGCCAGACCCCCGGGTGATGCCAGCCCGCGCCGGGAGCCGAGCCCACGGCGTAGGCCAGCCCGCGCTCGGTGCGGATCTCGTTGACCAGGCGCGAACTGAATCCGCTGCCGAGGACCTGGTCCAGCAGCTGCATGGCCGCGTAATCGGGGTCCGATGCGCGCATGCCCATCAATCCGAAGAGCACCGTGCTCTGGGTGACTCCTTCCTTGCGGGCGTAGAAGATGCCTTCGGGCGCCTGCGGCGGGACCGGGGGATCGGGCGGCAGGGGTTTGCCCGCCGGTTGCCAGTCCGCGAAGATCTTCGCGACCTCCTCGCGCATCGGCCCGCCCTCGAAATCCCCGAAGACGGTGAGGATCATGCGGTCGGGCTGGAAGAAGGTCTGGTGGAAACGCACGATGTCGTCGCGGCTGATCGCCTCGATGGTCTCGTACTCCGGATACCAGCCGTAGGGCGAGTCCGCGCCGTACATGATGCGCTGGAATTCACGGATGGCGATCTGGATCGGTTCGTCGTTGCGCGAGGCGATCGCCGTGCGCTCCTCCACCTTGGCCAGGTCGATCTTCTCCTCCGGGAAGGCGGGGTGGCGCAGGATGTCGGCGAGCAAGCCGAGCCCCTCGACGGCATTGGCGCTCAGAAACGAGCCCGTGACGCGGCCCTCGGTGGCCCCGATGTCCGCCTCCAACACCGCGCCCATCGACTCGAGGCGCAGATCGAGCTCGTCGCCGGCCACCGTGCGCGTGCCTCCGGTGCGCAGGACCGTGCCCGCGACCGCGGCCAGCCCGCGCCGCTCGACCGGCTCGTACATCTGGCCCACGCGCACCAACATCTGATAGTCGACCATCGGGAATTCATGATCCTCGAGCAGGTAGACGACCAACCCGTTGTCGAGCACATGCCGCTCGATCGGGGGCGTGCGGATTTCGTGCAACGGGGGATAGACGAGCTCGCTCGGGTTCTTGAAGTCCTTCGCCGGCAGCGGATGGAGCGCGCCGGCAAAGAGAAGGACGAGAACCGCCGCCAAGCCGCCGGCCGCGATGCTTCCCTTGCGTCTCATGTCAGCCCTCCTTTCCGCCGGCCGGCGCCGGAGTCTTCTCGAGAACCGCCACCGTGCGCCGAGGCTTGACCAGGCGTTGCGCCGCGAGGTCTTGGATCTCTTCCGGCGTGACCGCCTCGATACGATCCAGGAATTCGAAGCCGCGGGTCCAATGCCCCATGAGCTGGTCCGAGATCGCGATCTGCAGGGTCAGATTGCTCTCGTCCCGCAGCTGGCGGATCTCGCGCGCCAGGTAGCTCGTCTTGGCCTTCTGCAGCTCCTCGGCCGAGACGCCTGCGTCGATGAGACGCTCGACCTCCTCATAGACCAGCGCCTCGGCGCGATAAGGATCCTCGTTGGCCGCCACGGTGATGATCGCGATCATCTGATTGGGGTATTTGTTGCCCGGCCAACCGGTGCCCGTCCGTACGGAAGCGGCGACCTTCTCGGTCTTGACGAGGCGCTCGTAGAGGCGGCTCGTGCGGCCGCGGCCCAGGACCTCCGCGAGCAACTCCATCCCCGGCATGTCCGGGTCGTCGAGACCGGGCGATTGCCAGCCGATGATCACGGTCGGATTGGCCTCCTCCTGGGCGACCACGCGGCGCTCGGCGTTGTGGACCGGCTCCCGCGTCAGCCTCGGCGTCGGGTCGGGACCGGCGGCGATGTGGCTCAGGTACTTGCGGGCGAGGGTCTGAACCTCGGCCAGGGTGACGTCGCCCACGAAAACCACCGTCATGTTCGAGGCGACATAGTACTTCTCGAAGAAGGCCAGGGCGTCGCGGCGGTGAAAGGTCTCGATGTCGTCGGAGTGTCCGATGACGCCGTTCTTGTAGGGATGCGCCATGAAGGCCGTGGTCAGGAAGTTCTCGATCAGCCGTCCGAAGGGACTCGACTCGGTGCCCATGCGTCGCTCGTTGCGGACGACATCGCGTTCGAGATAGAACTCGCGCAGCACCGGATAGGCCAGGCGATCGGCCTCCATGCGCATGCACAGCTCGAGGCGATTGGAGGGCAGGCTGTAGAAATAGCAGGTCATGTCCGTCCCGGTGAAGGCGTTCAGATCGCGGGCGCCGTTGCGCTCGAGGACGCGCGAGAACTCGTTGCCCACGACGTAGCTCTTGGCCTCCTCGCGGAGCTGCTTGAAGCTCTCGAGCAGTTCGGCCAGCCGCACCGAATCGGACCGCGTGGTCTTGCGCTGCTCTTCGAGCACCGCGTCCCACGCCTGATCTTCTCTCTGCATCGCCTTCTGTTCGGCCGTGTAGTCGCTCGTGCCGAGCGACTCGGTGCCCTTGAAGGCCATGTGCTCGAACATGTGGGCGATGCCGGTCTTGCCCGTCTCTTCGTAGACGCCGCCGACATCCACGCAGGTCGCGTACGAAAAGACCGGCGCGTCGTGGCGTTCGATGACCAGCACGCGCAATCCGTTCTCCAACGTGAACTCCTGCACGGATTCGCGCAGTTGCTCCAGAAGGACCGCCCCGGCGGTGTCGGGCAGGCCGGTCAGGACCAGCCCGACCCCTGCCGCCGCGAGTACGGCCCATGCAGTCGCCGTCCGCATGACTTCAACTCCCTTCCTGGTTGAGGCGTGGGCGGCCGGTCCGGCCCAGGCCTGACGAGGAGGTTGTGGCCACCCGCGGTTCGGGAGGCCGCATCGACTCGATGTCTGGAGACCTCGAGCGGATACACGTCCCGCAAACGAACGCGGTAGCATACCCCCTTCTTCGCGCGCGGGCCATCCCCTATAGTCCCGTGTCACTCGGGCCACCCGTCCGCTGCGGCAGCCGGTCGGTCGGACGACCGTCCCGGAACGGCAGCCGCGCGCTTCGCCCGGGCACCTCGGGAAAGGCAGGTCACATGGAAAAGGTCCTCGGCACGGAAGGATCCGCCCGCGTCCCGCATGATTCGATCGCCGATCTCTCTCATTCCGTGCACGCGCGGGCGCGCCTGGCGGCACTCGCCTGGACCGGGCGCGACCTGGATCTGGAGCGCTCCCCCGAGGCCCTGGCGCCGGGACGCCCGCCGCGCCCCGAGATGGGGGATCTGGCGATTCCCTGCTTCGCCTTGGCGAAGCCTCTCGGAGAGAACCCCGCCCGGATCGCCGCGGGGCTTCGCCCCGTTCTCAAGGGAGAACTGGAGCAGGCCGCGGCGCGGGGCGAGGTGCCGGTGGTCGAAGCGATCACCGCCGCCGGACCCTATCTGAATCTCACGTTCGACGCGGGCTCCCTGGCGGACTGGATCTCGAACCGGATCGCCGCCGGGGCCGCGCCCTTCGGACGCGCCATGCCCTCTTGCGGCCGCCGGACCATGGTCGAGTACTCGGCGCCCAACACGAACAAGCCGCTTCATCTCGGCCACGTCCGCAACAACCTGCTCGGCCTCAGCCTGTGCCACGTGCTGGCCGCCGTTGGAGAAGATGTGATCCCGGTCAATCTGGTCAACGATCGCGGCATACACATCGCCAAATCGATGGTCGCCTACGAGCGCTGGGGCGAAGGGCGCAGCCCCGCGGAGGCGGGAGTGAAAGGGGATCACTTCGTCGGACACTTCTACGTGCGTTTCGGCGAGGCATTGAAGGAGCAGACGGCCGATAGGGCCCGCGCGCGGGGATTCGATCCCGCCGCCCTCGACGAGGAAGGCCTGCGGCGCATTGAAGACGAGACCGATCTGATGCAGGCCGCCCGGACCAGCCTGCGGCGCTGGGAAGAGGGAGACCCGAGCACGCGCGCGCTGTGGGAGCGGATGAACGGCTGGGTCTACGAAGGGTTCGCGGAGACCTACGCCCGGCTCGGCTGCGCCTTCCGCAAATGGTACTTCGAAAGCCGCACCTATCAAAAGGGCAAGGAACTCGTTCAATCCGGAATCGCCCGCGGCCTCTTCGAACGCCGCGCGGATGGTTCGGTCTGGGCGAATCTGGAAGCGGATGGCCTCGGCGAGAAGATTCTGCTTCGCTCCGACGGCACCTCGGTCTACATCACTCAGGACCTGGGCACTGCGATTCTCAAGTACGAAGACTTCCGCATGGACCGCTCGATCTATGTCGTCGGCAGCGAGCAGATCCATCACTTCCGCCTGCTCTTCGCCCTGCTGCGCAAGCTGGGCATGCCCTGGGCGGAGGGTTGCCGTCACCTGAGCTACGGCCTGGTCACGCTGCCGCGGGGCATGGGGAAACTCAAGTCGCGCGAGGGACGGGCCGTGGACGCCGACGACCTGCTCGATGAGCTCGCCGCGCTCGCCCGCCGCAAGGCCCAGGACGGGGGCTACGCCTCCGAGAATGAGGCCGATCTGGCCGCCCTCGGCGACGCCATCGGCCAAGGCGCGCTGAAGATGTATCTCTTGCAGGTGGGCGCCGAGAAGAACATCCAATTCGATCCCGACAGCACCCTCGACTTCGAGGGCGACACCGGGCCGGCGGTGCAGTACAGCCACGCGCGCATCTGCAGCATCGCCCGCAAGGCCTTGGCGACGGGGCGGATCTCGGCCTCCGACCTGCGGGAGGTCCCGCTGCCCGATTCGTTCGCCGCCCTGGGCACGGGAGCGCCGGTCACGGTGGGGACCGCCGACGAGGCTCCGCTCGGAGCGCGGGAACCGGCGGGCGTGGCGGGCAAAGGGGACCCGCCCCCCGAGGGGAGAGTTCCCGTCGCTTCCACAATCGAGATCGATCCGGAGCTGCGAGATCGGGTGCGACGGGCGAGCGGACTAAATCCTGCGCGGACCCGGGCGGAATTACTCGTCGATCCTCACGAGAAGGCGCTTTGTCTCGAGCTCGCTCGCTTCCCCGGCGCGTTGCACCTGGCAGCCGAGCAGCTCAGCCCCTCTCCGGTGGCCAACTACCTGCTCGATCTGACCAAGGCCTACGCGCGTTTCTATCACAACTGCCCGGTGCTCCAGGCATCGGATGACGAACTCATGCGCGCCCGGCTGCACCTCTGCCTGTGCGTGGCGGCCACCTTGCGGCGCGGCCTGTCCTTGCTCGGCATTCACGCTCCGGACGCGATGTAGGCCGTCGCCTTATTATTCCCGTGGTCAGGAGTCCATCGCGACTCCGGCAGTTCACGCACGATCCACTTCCGGTCTCGCACCCCCCTTCACGCTGCCCCCTCCCTTCGCCCGAACCTCCCGCCCCGGAATCGAGACCCTTCAATATTCCCTCCACCCTCGCAACCAACTCCCTGGCGTCTCTCCGCGTGTCCGCACTCCCCCCGGATGGCGGCACGCGCACGGATCGCGACCCCGTCGGCCACCGCGCCGGGAGAGCCCGGTGCCAGGAGGAATCATGCGCACGAAGCGGCCCGCACTGCTCGCCGCCGCCGCGGCCCTCGCCTGCCTTTGCGCAGGCTGGGACGCGCCCGGCGCGGATGTCCGGCACGTGCCGGACCCCTACCCGACCATCCAGTCGGGCATCAACGCCTGCCAGCCGGGCGACACGGTGCTGGTGGATGCGGGGATCTACCCAGAGAACGTCATCTTCCCGCCGGCCGATGTCATCGTCGCCAGCCGGTATCTCACGACCGGAGACCCGGCCTGGATCGATCAGACCCAGATCCACTCGGCGGCTCCGGACCTGCCGGTGGTGCTGATCCCCGGCGGTCAGACGCGCGCGACGCTGCTGAGCGGCTTCACCATCACCGGCGGCGGCGGCTCACAGGGCAGCGGGGTCTTGTGCGCGGACTCGAGCCCGACGATCGCGCACAACCGGATCACCAACAACTGTCCCTGGCTCGACGGCGGCGGCATCCGCGTCGACCTGGGCGGCCCCGAGATCCGCGACAACCGGATCGACGGCAACTGAACGGAGAACCTCGGCGGCCAGTATGGCGGCGCGGGTATCTTCGTTTGGGACGGCACGCCCGATATCCATCGCAACACGATCACCGGCAATTTGGCCGGCTTCAACCCGAGCTACGGCGACGGGGGCGGGATCTGCGCGATTTACGGCGCCCCGGTGATCCGCGAGAACACGATCGCCGGAAACGTCGCGCAAGTCCGCGGCGGCGGCATCTTCTGCGAGCACTCCGAACCGACGATCGCCGACAACGACATCCATGGCAACCAGGTGGCCACCTACTACGGCGGCGGCATCGCCAGCCGCAACTGCAGCTCGATCATCGAGCGCAACCGGATCTACCAGAACCATGGCGGCAGCTTCGGCGGCGGGTTGTTCTACTGAATCCCCGGCGGCGCGCTCCGCAGTTGCGGAGAGTTGGATCGCGAGACGCCGCTCGAGGGCCGGGCGCTTCCCACCCGCCAGGACCCCCGGGTCACCGACAACTGGATCCACGACAACACCTCGGCCGCGGGTGGCGGAGGCATTCGCTTCTGCTACTTCTACGGGACCCTTCCCCGGCCCGCCTGTGAGCGCAACCTGATCACGGCCAACCGCTCAGCTGACGGGGCGGGCGTTCTCTGCTACGAGGCCGACAGCCTGGTGCTGGACGAATGCGTCATCGCCTGGAACGAAGCGACGGGGCGGGGCGGCGGGTTGCTCTCCCACGCCGACACGATGACGCCCGCAATCTTCATGCGCCGCTGCACGCTCCACCGCAACCTCGCCTTGGAGGCGGGCGGCCTCACCCCGCCCGGGGGCGGGGTCTACGCCGCCGACGGCCGCGTGGAGCTGCTGAGCGCGATCGTCTCCTCCAACACGGGCGGGGGACTGGTGTGCGACCCCGGCGCGCCCGGGGCGCAGATCATTTCGGACTACTGCGATGCCTGGAACAACGACGGCATCGACTACTTCGCCTGCGGCCCGGGCCCGCACAGCTTCTCGGGCGATCCGCTCTTCTGCGAGGACGTCGACTCGCCGGATCCGCCGCCGCCGCAAGACGACCCGCCCTGGTACTGCATCTTCGAGATCTCCCCCTGCAACG
>JAZDGX010000016.1:0-3703 GCA_043806645.1 Candidatus Eiseniibacteriota bacterium
GTGGTTGGCATACGCGTCACCGACGAGGCCGGCCACGTGGCCGTGGACCGGGTGCGGGTCTCCCCCCGGTGAAACGCCGATGGACGTGCGGCCCACGCGGCTGATTTCTCTCGTGCCAAGCTTGACCGAGGCGATCCTCGATCTCGGCGGCGAGGATCGCCTCGTCGGCGCAACCGAGTACTGCCCGGCCTCAATCGATCTGCCTCGCGTCGGAGGGCCCCGGACGCTCCGCCTGGACGCACTGAGGAGCCTTCGTCCAAACGCTGTAATCGCTTGCATTGAAGAGAATACCAAAGAACAGCTCGAGTCCATTGCGAACGAGTTTCCCTTGTTTGCCTTCTCCTGTCGCACCCTGGAGGATGCATTTCGAATGGTGCGCACGCTCGGGGATCTGCTTGGAGCGCAGGGGCCGGCTGCGGAGACCCTGCAACGTTTCGAAGCGGCGCGCCGGGAAATCCGTCCGCGCCGCGGGGGAGAGCCCCACGCGGGCGAGCCCCCGCGGAGGCCGCGGAGGGTCTTCTATCCGGTCTGGAGGGATCCGTGGCTGGCGGTCGGCCGCGGGTGTTTCCCGGCGGCGATGCTTGCGGAGGCGGGGGGCGTTTCGGTGTTCGCCGATGGCGCCGCGCCATATCCGGAAATCAATCCGCGGGAGCTCCCCGTGCGCGAGCCCGAGCGCATCCTGCTTCCGGATGAACCGTGGCGCTTCGGCGAGGCGGATGCGCAAGAGTTGGCCGCGTTGTGGACGGGTCCGGGTCCGCGCATCGTGCTGACCGCCGGCCGGTGGGCCGCCTGGTATGGGACGCGCATGGACGAAGGGCTGCGCGCCCTGGCGGCGGCGATCGAATGATGCGACGCGCGCGCTAGCGGGGTTCCCCGCGGTTCTTCGGCTCCATCCTGAGCAGGCACCAGCCCCCCTCTCCCTTCGCGACCCGGTTTGCGGAGAGGACCTCGAAGTGCAGCGAATCCCGGCGCTCCCAGATCCGCCGGACACCCAGACGCGTCCACGTCGGGACAGGAATGTCATCGGCCGCGAGCAACGAATCGGGATACATCGGAAGGTGGACCGCCAGATAGGGACGATCGCGTTCGAGCATGTAGTCGAGTTCCCGGCCCCGCTTGATGTAGTCCTCCAGGTAAGAGCGCGATCCGACGACTCCATCCAGCGGCGTCACCGGGCGGCCGCAGAACTGGGCGAATACCCCGGGCCAGAAGGCCCCCACATGTTCTCCCGGGGGGACGAAGCGGCGAATATCCTCGGCGAGCTGCATTCTCTTGAGCCAGTAAGGCTGTGGCTCGACGCGCGCGGTGGGCGAGGCGAGGGCCAGGATCAGCAGCGCACCGGCCGCCGCGACGGAGGCGACCCATGCGCGCGGGCGCCGCAGCCTCGTCGCCAATGGTCGCGCGAGCGCGGGCTCTCTCGGCTCCGGCAGGGCGCGGGCGAAAACATAGGCAGCCCATAGAACCGTGGGGGCGAAGTAGTACGCATTCCGGGTCATGAGTTCCCGGTAGAAGATGTACAGGGTGAGCGCGTGCGTCAGGACGGCCAGCGAGAAGAGGCGCAGGGTGAGCTGCGGGTGTCCATCAGGGCCGCGCCTCCAGGCGAGGAGGAATGCGGCGAGGAGGACGAGCAGCGTCCAGATGACCGGCAGGGGCAGCGCGATCGGAATCAGGTTCGAGAACGCATGGACCAGCGCCCACCATTCGTCCGAGGAGAGGTACTGCGCGGCCGAAGTGAAGAAGACCTCGACGTAGTAGGACTTCACCTGTCCGCTCACCTGCATCAGCCCGCCCTGGCTCCGAAGATTGTGAAGGAGGTAGGGCAGAACCAGGAGCAGCAGAGGCGCGGCGTACAGCGCGATCGAACGGAGCCGCCCCCTGCCGCGGAGCAGCACCCATGCGCCGATGCAGATGGCCGGCCAGAATTGATCGGTGCGGGTGAGAAAGCAGAGCGCGGCGAGCGTCCCCATGAGCACGAGCGTGGCGGGGGCGAGCGGAGACCGTGGAGAT
Source organism: Candidatus Eiseniibacteriota bacterium (assembly GCA_043806645.1). Classification (GTDB taxonomy): domain Bacteria; phylum Eisenbacteria; class RBG-16-71-46; order CAIMUX01; family WJJG01; genus JAZDGX01. The sequence goes on from JAZDGX010000016.1 coordinate 2,008, forward strand.
CGCGCGGCGTCCGGCCGGAGCCGCGACCCCGAGGATGGAGCAGGGCCCGGCGGGTTCGCGCGCTCACGATGATCCGCCCCGTCGCGACCGGCCGCCCGGTCAAGAACCTCTATCAGGAGCACGAACCAGAGCAGAACCAGAGGAGTCTCGAGACCCTGCACGGTCCAGGCTTGAAAGCGCGGATTCAGCAGGACCAGGCCGGCCACGAAGGTCGCCCGGCATGCGGCGAGCAGCGTGCCGCCGCGGGCGAGCAGGCGCACGGCGACCAGGCAGGTGAGCACATAGACCGCCCAGGAGGACCAGGCGAGGAGGGCGGCCTCGTGGGCGCGGGGGAGGAGCTTGACGAGCAGGATCTGCAAGGCCATCCAGAGGGGCTGCACCCCGTTGGTGGGCATCTCCCCATCCAGGGTGAGAAAACCGTAGCGCTCGAAGTTTCGTGCGAGCACGCTATAAAAGAAGGCGTCGTCGGCGAGCAACCCGTGCGTGGCGAGTTGCGCCGGGGTCCAGGAGATCAAGGGACGGAGCTGCCAGGCGGCGACCAGGGCGGCGAGAATCGCTAAGCCCCAGGCGATCAGGCGCCGGTCCACGGTGAACGGGACCGGCGAGCCGAGGCGCGGGCCCGTGGATGGGGGCCCCTGGCGGGTCGCTCGGGGGCGAGCAGGGCGTCCCGCGTCCGATGGCGATTCAGACAACCTGCATTCCTCGGGTTATTCCGTTGCGCGCCCGGCGAACCTCGTTGCTCCAGGGGGCAACCCTTGCATGGGGGATCGAGGACTGTCAAGAAGAGGGGCGCAAGACTCGCCGCGGAGTCGCGCCATCCTTCGCGGTGAGCGGGAATGCTGCCCCGCCGGATGGGCAAAACGGATAGAATGATCCAGACAACCGGAGGACATCAGAGGACATTAGAGGATATCAGGGGACATCATGAGAGGGATCATCCTGGCCGCGTGGGCCCTGGGTTCGGCCGGTCTGGCCTGCGCCTCGACGGGCGTGCACACGACCTACTGCTGGCACATGCATCAACCGATCTACTGGCCGGACCAAAGCACGGGGTCGCCGGGGCGGTACGAAACCGCCTACGAGACAATCACGCTGGGGCACAGCCAGAACGACGTGTTCGAGATCTTCAACAAGGACGATCGTGTTGCGGACTACCAGGGATATCCGCGCAACGCGATCGCCGCGGTGCTCGATCTGCCCGACGCGGGCGCGCAGGTTTCCTTCGCGGGGGCGCTGGTCGAGAACCTCTTCAGTCTCGGGGACCATGGATGGAACGGAGGCCGCTACGCGGTGAACTGGTACGCCGGCTATCGCGAGGCGCGGGCGTGGCTGACGAGCGCGGGCCAGAGCCGCATGGACATGCTGCGGGTGGGCTTCCATCATGGGATCTACCCGCTCATGGATGCCAATGCCGTGCGCATGGAACTGGCGTGCGCCGAGGCGATCTACGGTGAACCGTGGGGCGCGGGAGCGGCATCGAACGGTTTCTTCCCGGCGGAGATGTGTTTCAGCGAGCGCCTCATCCCGCTGCTGGTCGAGGCGGGCATCGAGTGGACGATCGTACCCGATCTGCATATCGCTCGGGCGTGCGAGGGCTATCCCTACGCGGCCAACGAGGACAACTGCGATCCACCGAACCGCGCGGACCGGCTCAATCCGCCTCAAGACGACTGGACCGATCACTTCATATCGCGCG
>JAZDGX010000017.1:0-16843 GCA_043806645.1 Candidatus Eiseniibacteriota bacterium
GGGCGGCGTGGTGTCCGGCAGAGGTACTGTTTGACAGATGGGTCCGTTCGATAAATCGCTCCAGTTGTAGACTTCGTCTCGGACCTTCACCGCGAAGTAGTAGGCCGTCCCCGCCGTGAGTCCGGTCAGCGTGAAGGTCTCTTCCTGCCCTGCCGCCTTCGGCGTAGGCTCCCCGGTCGCCTGCGATGCCGAGCCGAAGTTCGCCGATGTGATCAGCGAGGTTGAATAGCGGATGTCGTAGGCGTTCGCCGTCCCCGTCGTCCCATCGTCTCCGACCGCGGTCCAGTTCAGCGTCACCGAGGTCTGCGTCGGCGAACAGGTCGACAACGTCGTCACCGCCGCAGGAGGTGTCGTGTCGGGCACCGGCGAGGTCGTCCCGCCCGGCACGTTCGACAGGCCGCTCCAGTTGGGGACCTCATCGCGCACCTTCATCGCGAAATAGTAAGTCGTCCCCGCGGTCAGCCCTGAGACCGTGAAGGCTTCCGCCTGCCCCGCCGCCTTCGGCGTGGGCTCCCCGGTCGCCTGCGATGCGGAACCGAAATTCGCCGCCGTGATCAGCGAGGTCGAATAGCGGATGTCGTAGGCGTTCGCGGTTCCCGTCGTCCCGTCGTCTCCGACCGCGGTCCAGTTCAGCGTCACCGAGGTCTGCGTCGGTGAAGCAGTCGACAACGTCGTCACCGCCGCCGGAGGTGTCGTGTCGCCGCCCGGCGCGGACACAGACAGAGGAAACGCCGGCGAGATGTTCCCCGCCGGATCGATGACGTAGAGGAAGAGGTCCTCGTCCTGCGGCAGGGCACCACGATCGAAGTCGATCGAGATGTGGTCGTTCGCCCAGGTGACGGCGGGCTGGATCTCCCAATGCGTCGAGGTGGGGTTCTTCCAGATGTAGTCGTCCGAATTGCTCAGGATCACGCGCGCCCGGCTCTTGTCCAGATAGAACTCCCCAAAGAGAATCTCGGAGTTGGAGGGGTAGGAGGAGGGGATGTTGGGATCGGAGCCCCAGACATAGACGTGGTCGAGCATGCCATAGCACGAGTAGAGTCTGCTGGTCCCCGACAGGCGGACGCCGTCGAAAAGGATGTCGGCCCGACCGCTGCCGGCAGGAAGATTGCCCCCGCCCTCGATGAGCATCTCGACATGATGCCAGGTATTGGCCTGGATCTCCGAGTAGCCCCCAAACCAATCCCAGCCTCCGTCGCCGCAACTATTGCGCGTCCCATAGCAGTTCTGCGGCTCGATCTCGACCTGCTCTTCCCAGTCCGAGGAAGAATTGCCCGCCGTGAACCGCATCAGCTTGTTGAAAACGTAGTCGCCCGAGGGCGCATGGTAGAGGGTGTGATTCGCCCGAAACCACCAGCTCACGTAGACGACATCCGACTGCGACAGCACCGCGAGGGGATTGGGACCGCGGAAGTACCCCTTGCGGTTCACATAGTATTCCGGCCGCCCGGACACCCGGGCATGCGCCGGATCGTCGTAGAGCCGGGGTCGCATTCCCCAGCTCGTCGGAATCGTCTCCTGCCAGGGGCAGTCCGGACAGTCGCCGTCGGCCACGACGGGCACTTCCTCGCCATGATCCAGGTCGTGCGATTCATAGGCTGAAATGTTGTCGATCGTGTCATAGAGCAACGGACGGGCAGTGCTTTTGATCCCGAATCCCTGACCGTACAGATCGATCCTGTTACCCGAAACAACCTCGCCCGAGACCTCCTCAATGAGCGGCACCGCCGCCACACCGTCGACCAACAACAACACAATCGCCGCCAGAAAGATGGCCCGCCCCGATACCCCCACCCATGCAAAAACTCGCTGCGCACGATGCAAAATGCGCGGTTTTTCGCACATGTTGGACCCTCCAAGCACGCTGATCGCCAAGATGCCAGGAATCCTAAGGAATAGCGGGACAGATAGAGGTGGGATGCATCTGCAATAAACGTGCCTTGCTGCAGCAGGGCTTCTTTGCCCACCCGACGTTGACATCCGCCGGCCTGCCTGCGAGGACGGACCCAGGCTTCCGCCGGCGATTGCGGGTGTGCGCGCTGCGGAGAAGTCGATGGATACAGGGGATGATTCAGGGATGGAAATGGAATCGGAGAAACGCATCCGGGCCGATGGGCCCCGGCCGGGCCGGAAGTGGAGACAAGGTGCAAAAAATCTTGTCAGTTCCGCCCGAGAAATGCGCGGATGGATGCTGCGGCCTCCGGCGCCAACTGTCGATCAGGTGACGGAGCGGAAAGAAACCGATCGTTGGTGGGATGAAACCTGCCGCCCCGGCGAAGGCCCTGGAGAATCAGCGTCCGAGAATGATGCGTCGGGTCTCGACCTTTCCGGGGATCTCGACGTGGCAGAAATAGACCCCGGCGGCGACGAGGCGCCCTTGCTCATCCCGGCCGTTCCAGATCAGCTCGTGACGGCCCGGCGCTTCCGCGGATTCGACCTTCAACAGTCGCACGACGCGGCCTTGGGAATCGTGGATCGCCGCCCGCACCGCGATGGACGCGGTCAACTCATAGGAGATCACGGTCTCGGCGCGGAAAGGGTTGGGAGCGGCATCGCACACGCGCAGGCATGCTCCGGAGGCTGCCCTCGCGCCGGTGAGGACATCTTCGTCTCCCGCGAGGCCGTCCTGCTGTCCACTCTGGCCGCTGCCGCCGGTTTTTCCCGCCGCAGCTCCGAGCGTTTTGCGGGCCATCCCGGGGGAGGCTTCGCAACCGACATCGCGGGCACCAATGCGGCCGCAGGTCTCCCCATCCGGATGGTTGCCCGGAGCGCAGGGAGAATCGGCCGCCAGAAGCCAGTTGCCCGCTTCCGGGTCGCAGAACAACGGATCCGCCGAGAAGTTGCCTGCCGATCCGAGGAAGCCGGCGATCTCGGGAAGCCAGTCGCCATCCACGTTGCCATGAATGTCCACGCAGGTTGGATCAAAGGTGGGGGGAGTCCCGCCGAAGGCGCAGGACACCTGGTTGCCCGAGAGGATGGCGCGTTCGAGCGTCACCTGCAGGGCGCCTCCCGCCGATGTGAATCCCATGGCGGGCCCGAGATTGTCCGCGATCGTCGTCCCCCGGAAAGCGAGCGTGGGGTCTCCCGAGCCGCAGTCGAGGATCTCGACTCCGCCGGCGTCATTGCCCGCGATGAGGACCGTTTCGAGCAGGTTGTCCCCATGAAGCCCATCGTCGATTCGCGCGCCCCAGCCGCCGTTGCCGGTGACCTCGCTTCGTTCCATCCGGAAGCGCCCCACCTGATGGCTCTCCATGCCGTGCCCGGCATTGTCGCGGATCTCCGAATCGAGGATGTCGACGATGTAGGGATACCCCGTCCCCCGCGCCACCATCCCGCAACCGCCGTTTCCGCGGAGTCGGACATCCATCAGGGTCACGGCGTGACAAGAGCGGATCCCATCCCCGCCGTTGTCCGCGAAGCGACTGCTTCGGATCGCCGCCTTCGTCCAGCCTTCGGGATTGACGTTGATCAACAACCCCTCGGCCGCATTGCGGGAGAAGAGGCAATCGCGGATCTCGCAGGGAATGTCCCGCCCATCTGAATAGACGGCGATGCGGGCGCCGCGGCCACACTCACAGATCCTGGTGGAGTGGATCCGCACGCCGTAGGTCCAGTTGTCGAGTTCGATCCCGGCTTCGGTATTGAGCTCGAAGCGGCATCCGTCGATGATCGCCCCGGGGCCCCGGCCGACGACCAAGACACCGACGCCATCGTTCTTGTCGAAGAAACAGCCGCGAATCACCGGACCGAGCACGACCTGCGTCTTCTGGGACTCCAGGTAGCTGCGGAACTCGTCCGTGGAGGTGGGCCGGCCGGGGACGGGGGTTCTCTGCACGAATACGCCGCCTCCCCCGCTCTCCGTGGTCGTCGCCCCGGTGATCGTGAAACCGGACACGATCGATTTGTCCAGTTCTCCCGACCGGAAGATGAACCCGCTGTGGGGATCCTGGGGCGTTCCCTCGCAGTCGATCGTGCAACACCCCCAGTCTCCCGTCGCAGAGGTCACCTCGACGGACTTGCCCAGAAAATCGATGTCGCGGTTGCCCGGGCCCCGATAGACTCCGCATGCGACGACGATCCTGTCCGCATAGCTCGCGGCATCAATGGCGCGCTGGATTGTCGCGAAGGGCCGAGCCGCGCTGCCGAAATTCAGATCCGAACCGGTCGTTGCGACAAACCAGGTCCGCGGCACATGCACGGGATCGGGGCGCGGAGGTTGGGGATGCCGCGATCCTCCGGTGAGACCCAGTGCGGGGTTATCGCCGGCATCCCGGGACCCTTCATCCGCGATCGGGATGTCGCTTGGGCTCCGGTATTCCGGCGACTGGGCTCGGGCCGGCCCGCCGGTCGGCGCAGATCCAAGGACCGGAACCAAGACGATCGCCAACAGACGCAGGGTGAGCGGCGTTGATCTCCACGATGACATGCCCCTTCTCCTCGAATTGCGGCCCCGTGTGGTTCGCCTCGAACGGGCTCCTGCCGGCGGTGACGCCCGGAGTGTCGCCGGGACCGTTCCGGGGGCATTATGGAGGCAGGAATCCATGGAGGCCAGCGGTACCTGCACGTCAAGAGATCTGCGAAGGAGTCCGGTTTCCTTTTTCGACGACCAAGACCGGGCCGAGCCGCACGCGGGCGCCGAAAGCCGTGGAAACAGCTTGCCGCAACTCCTATCATGCCACCGAAATGGCCGATTCTCCCGCCTCTCAATAGGAAAGGTTGGCCACCATGAAGCGTAGCGCGTTCTGCCTGCCTCTCTTGGGCCTCTGGGCGGCGTGGGCGGGCCCAGGGGCGCAGGAGCCTCCCGTCAGCGCTGAGACACAGGAGTGCCTCGGCTGTCATGAGCTCGTCCATCCCGGCATCGTCTCCGACTGGCAACGCAGCCGGCACGGACATCGCTCTCCCGCCCAGGCGCTCGCGGTCGAAGAGATCGGGCGCCGGATCTCCAGCGAGGCGATTTCCCCGTCGCTGATGGGGAGCGTCGTGGGATGCGCGGAGTGTCACACGCTGAGACCGCGGCAGCATGGCGACACCTTCGAGCACAATGGCCGAGAGGTGCACGTCGTCGTCAGCCCGGAGGATTGCGCCACCTGCCATGCGGTCGAAGTCGGTCAGTACTCCGGCAACGTCATGGCCCATGCCTATGCCAACCTCGAGGAGAATGCGCTTTACCAGGATCTCCAGCGCAACATCCTGGGAGCGCCGGCCCGCGGCGCCGGGGGCCTTTCCTTCGGCGAGCCCGATCCGGCGGTAAAGGAACAGACCTGCCTTTACTGCCACGGAACGCGGCTCGCGGTGCTCGGCACACAGGAACGCGAGACGAACCTGGGGACGATGAGCTTCCCCATCCTCTCGGGATGGCCCAATCAGGGCGTCGGCCGCGTCAACCTCGACGGCAGCCTGGGCTCCTGCTCCGCCTGCCACACGCGGCATGAGTACTCGATCGAGATGGCCCGCCAGCCCTACACCTGCAAGGAGTGCCATCTCGGCCCCGATGTGCCCGTCTACAAGGTCTACTCGTCCAGCAAGCACGGCAATATCTTCGAGACGCAGGGCCAGGGCTGGAACTTCGACGCGGTGCCCTGGAGGATCGGCGCCGACTTCACCGCCCCGACCTGCGCGGCGTGCCATGTCAGTCTTCTGGCAGGCGCAGGAGATGAAGTGATCGCCCCGCGTTCGCACCAGATGAACGATCGCCTCGCCTGGCGCATCTTCGGCTTGATCTACTCCCACCCCCAACCGCTCGACCCGCGCACGAGCCGGATTCGCAGCGCCGATGGGCTGCCGCTGCCCACCGCGCTCGACGGCCGCCCGGCCGCCGACTATCTGATCGACGAGGCGGAACAGGCGCGGCGGCGGGAGACCATGACGCGGGTCTGCACGGCCTGCCACTCCAGCGCCTGGGTCGCGGGGCACTTCGACCGCTACGAGCGGATGCACGCCGCGACCAACGCCGCCACGGCGGAAGCCACCGGCATTCTGCAGGAAATCTGGCGCCGCGGCTTGGCCACGGGGACCGATCGCGGGGGGAGCGCCTTCGACGAAGCCATCGAACAGCGCTGGTGCGACGCATGGCTCTTCTACGGAAACTCGATCCGCTTCGCTTCGGCCATGGCCGGTGGCGGGGACTATGCGGTCTTCGCCGACGGGCTGTACGCGCACGCGAAAGCGATCAAGGAACTGCAGGAGTGGCTGGAGGCTCGTTCCGGGTCGGCCGGGAGCGGCGCGTCCGAGTAGCGAAGCCGAGCCGATCAAGAAAGGCCCCACGAACCGGACGAACCGGCCGCAGGGCCTTTGCATTGCCGCGCTCCCTCGACCAGGCCGGGGCGGCCCGGCGCCGGGCGGGGCGCAAGCGCGCTACTTCGCCTTCTTCGGATTCGGATGCGCGACGACCGCCAGCGCCTCCGCGTACTTGAATTCCTTGAAGGTCGGACTCTCCGGGTTGTGGCAGCTCACGCAGAGCGCTTCTCCGGGAGCGATCATCCCGAGGGTCATCGCCTTCGGGACATCCTTCATGTGCACCGCCTTGTACTCGGCGCCCGGCCCATGGCAGGATTCGCAGCCGATACCCTCGGCCGGATCGAACTTCGCGCCCTTGAGCTCCGCCTTCGCATCCCATGCGGTGACATGGCAGCGCAGGCACTCGGGGGCCTCATGCGCCGGCTTGGTGAGCTTCTTCCCGGTGGCGATGGCCTTGGATTGATCGTTGAGCAATGTCTGATAGGCCTTGGCGTGCTTGCTGCTCTGCCACTTGGCGAACTGCTCGCCCTTCGCGGGAATGTTGTGGCAGGTCTTGCAAGACTGCGCGCCGATGAATCCGTATTCCTTCTTCTCGGCTTCCTTCTTCACGGCCGGCGCCCCCTCATCCCCTCGAGCGGTCACGAACACCGTGGCGCCCGCAAGGAAGAACAAAGCGACGGCAAGCCAGACGATCGTTCTCATCCCCCAAACCTCCCTCTGGCGAGTGTCCAGCGGCTCGCTCGCGAGTTCGCCGCAAGCCCCGTCCCGCCCGTGCCCCTCGTCCGACACCGGGCGGGCTGCATCGCGGAGGAGTGTACACCCCTTCCGCCCGCCGCGAAACCCCGGGATCGCCCCGGGGATCACGCCCGGGACCATCCTCGGCGATCGGTCTCCTCGATCACCCCCATCATCCCAGCCGCTTAGATTGGAACGGCGGATCCCCGGACGTAGTTCCCGAAGGTTGTGGTCTGAAATCTGCGGATCGGCGAGGCCAAGGGATTCCAGGTTTCGGTCTTACAGCGTTCTCACTCGTATCGGTGCCCTCTCCGCCCTGGCGGGTACCTCGGACGCAAACATCCCCAGCCGGAAGGGCCATCGCTCGCCGACCGGATTTCGGGGAGATCGATCGGCGTCGCTAGGACTCGTTCTCGAGGATCAGCCGCTGGCGGTCGCTCTCCGGAACGGCATGCCAGTGACACCCATAGCGGCTGCACAGCAGCAACTCGAGCTCCGTTCGCACGGCGCTCACGCGAATCCGCATCGCCCGCGCGCCGCAGTACTCGCAGCGCTGCTCCGGATCGAGCAGCGAAGTGCGGCAGTGGGGACAGAGGACGTCCCGGACTTCGTCGCCCGCGCCCAGCGGAATGGTCGCCTGCTGTTCGAAGACGTTGAAGCGCGCGGATAGCAGGAGCTCGCCGGTTGCTCCGGTCGCCGAGATCACCATGAAGTGGATCCAGTCGCGGTCGACGATTTCCGCTCCACAGGCCGGGCAGGAGGTGTGGAGGTAGGTCCCGGTCCGGAGGACCTTCGGCTTCGCGGGGTGTGGAATCGGCGCGAATCGCGGATCGACGACTTCTCCGTCCCGTCCAGCCATGATGGGGCTCCTACGCTCCCCGGTCCGCATCTCCCGCCGCCCTCCGGCCATTCCCGGCGCGCCCGGCCTCTAGTCTATTGCATCGAACGGGCAGGCGCGATAGCAGGACATGCAGCGGGTGCATTTCTCGGAGAGGATCTCCGCGACCTCTTTCTTCTCCCAACGGATCGCCGCCGCGGGACAGGCCTTGAAGCACAGCCCGCAGCGTTTGCATTTCTCCGGATCGACCTTGAACTTAAGCAGTGCCTTGCACGCCTTGGCGCGACACAGGCCCTGCTGGATGTGCTCGTCGTACTCGTTCCGGAAATAGCGCAGCGTGGTCAGCACGGGATTGGGGGCGGTCTGGCCGAGGCCGCACAGCGAGCTCTGGCCGATCACCTTCGCCAAGCGGTCGAGGCTGTCGATGTCCGCGGGCTGCCCGCGCCCAGTGCAGATCCGATCCAGGATCTCGAGCATCTGCAGCGTGCCCTCGCGGCAGGGAGTGCACTTGCCGCAGGATTCTTCGGCGGTGAACTCGAGGAAGTACTTGGCGATATCCACCATGCAGGTCGAGGTGTCCATCACCACCATGCCGCCCGAACCCATGATCGCCCCGGTGGCCGGAATCGACTCGAAGTCGACCGGAGTGTCGATCAGTCCTTCGGGAATGCAGCCTCCCGAGGGGCCGCCGACCTGCACCGCCTTGAGCTTGCGGTTGCCGGGGACCCCGCCGCCGACGTCGAAGACGATCGTGCGCAGGGGGGTGCCCATCGGCACTTCGATCAGGCCGATATTGCGCACCTTGCCGGTGAGCGCGAAGACCTTGGTGCCCGTACTGCGCTCGGTGCCGATGCTGCGGTACCACTCCGCGCCGCGGTGGATGATCTGCGGCACATTGGCGTAGGTCTCGACGTTGTTCAGTACCGAAGGCTTGTTCCATAGGCCGCGATGGGCCGGAAACGGCGGGCGCGGACGCGGCATGCCGCGCTGGCCTTCGATCGAGCGCATGAGCGCCGTCTCCTCGCCGCAGACGAAGGCGCCGGCGCCGTGATAGAGCTCGATACTCATGTCGAAGCCGCTGCCGAGGATGTCCTCGCCCAGCAGCCCGTAGGCCTTGGCCTGGTCGATCGCGATGTTGAGCCGCTGAATGGCGAGCGGGTACTCGGCCCGGACATAGATGTACCCCTGATGGGCACCGATCGCCTTGGCGCCGATGATCATGCCTTCCAGCACGGCGTGCGGGTCGGCCTCGAGAACCGAACGATCCATGAAGGCGCCCGGATCACCCTCGTCGCCGTTGCAGAGAATGTACTTGGGCGAGCCCTCGGCCTCGGCGGCGAACTGCCACTTCAACCCGGTGGGGAAGCCGGCCCCCCCGCGCCCCCGCAACCCGGAGGTCTTCATCTCCTCGACGATCTGCTGCGGACTCATCTCGGTCAGCGCCTTGGCGGCGCCGAGGTAGCCGTCGCGCGCGATATACTCGTCGATCTTCTCGGGATCGATCAGGCCGCGGTTGCGCAAGGCGACGAGCATCTGGTTCTTGAAGAAGCCGATGTCCCTCATCTTGGGAATCACTTCGGCGCCCTTCTTGGGCTCGAAGAGATGCTTCTTCACCACGCGGCCCTTGATCAGGTACTCCTCGACCAGAAACGGGATGTCCTCCGGGGTGAGCCGCTGGTAGAAGATGCCGTCGGGATAGGCCACCATCAGGGGCCCGGCGGCGCAGAAGCCGTTGCACCCGGTCGTGCTGACCAGCACCTCCCCCGCCAGGCCGCGCCGCCTCAGCTCCTCTTCGAGCGCCGCCTTGACGCGCATCGATCCACTGGCCACGCAGCCGGTCCCCGCGCAAATCATCAAGTGTGTGCGATACGTCTTTGCCATTCGTCCTTCTCGCTTCTCTCCGAGACCCTGCCCCGCGCGAGTCCACATCCCCGGCAGCCGCTCGTGCCGCCGGTCGCTCCCGCCCCTGTCCCGTCCGGCCGCTGATGGGGCCTGCTAGCCCGTCGTCTCGCTGCCCTCGGCGAAGGCCAGCTCGATCACCGGCGTGCCGCCCATGACATGCTCGCGGAAGACGCGCTCCGCCTTCTCCGCGTTCAGCCGCACGTATTTCACCGGCGCCTGCCCCTGCACTTCCACGGTCATCATCGGCTCGTGGCTGCAGAGCCCGGCGCAGCCCGAAGAGGTGAGGATCACATCCTGGACCTGACCCTCGGAAACCCTCTTCAGCAGCGCGCTCATCACGGGCCGCGCGCCGGCGGCGATGCCGCAGGTACCCATGTGCACCGTCACTTTCACGCGATAATGCCCGTCGCGCAGATTCACGGTGCCCTTGACCGACTCCTTGATCTTCTTCAAGTCCTCGATCCGCAGCTTACTCATCGTCCTCACCTCCACCGGCCTCCCGCTCGCCGGCGGGCGGGCGGCTGAGCAGATCGCGGATCAGCTCCAGCACGCGGGCGTCCGTGATCGGCACCTCCTCCAACTGCTCCCGGAGCTCCCGGGTATCGAAGCGGGTCGCACGATCATCGACCCGATGCTCGAAAGAAAAATCCACCGCCGGATGCCCCAGGATCAATGCGATCATGGTCTCCGCCATGTCTCCCAAGGGCCTCCGGTCGATATGGCTTGCCTGGAAGCGGGCGATCACCTCGGTGCCCGCGCCCGGCGTCGAACGAATCTCCAGATCCCCCCCCGCCTCGCGGGCGGATTGCTCGAGCAGCGGGAGCCCCATCCCGACCCGCCGCGTCGTGCGCGTGGTCACGAAGGGATCCCGCACGCGGGCGACCATCCGTGAATCCATGCCGCGTCCATTGTCCTTGATGCCCAGCTCCAACCGGTCGGCCCGGCGATCCTCGCACACGCGGACCTCGATCCGCGTCGCCCCGGCGGCCGTCGCGTTCTCGACGATGTCGAGGATGTGCAGGGACAGGTCCTCCATCGCCGCCCCTCCCCGCTTACGGCCGGCCCTCCAGCACGCGCCGCCCCCCCTCGCCACGCAGTGCCGCGCACAGTTCGGCGAAGCTCGGCTCGGCTGCTTCGATCCACACCCGCCGGCTTCCGAGATCGTCCAGCTCATGCGCATCCGACGCGGTCACGAAGACGCGCCCGCGGTATTCCGGAAACCGCGCCCGCGCCCCGGCCAGATCGAGCGCGCCCGATATCTCGACGGCGTCCAGCGCGAGATCGGCTGGAATGAAACCGAGCTGGGCCACCAGGCTGTACGCCTCGCGGTCGATGTGGGCGGCAATGGCCAGCCCTCGCCGCTCGTGGACCGCCGCCACCAGCTCTTCGATCCCGAGTTCCGTCGCCCCGAGCAGGAGCCGCGGATTGAAGCCCTCGACCTCGTCGTGCTCATTGGCCACGACCTGCATGCCGAAAAGATCTTCGTCGTTCTCGCCCCGCTGCAGGCGGCTGTAGACCAGTTCCTGCAGCGACTGCGCCGCGGCAAGGTCGCCGAAGATCGCCACCACGTGCGCTTCCTCGGCGGTCGTGACTTCCATGCCGGGCAGCACGCACAGGCCGCTGTCTTGCGCGGCGCGCATCAGGGGCGCCGCATTCTCGGCGCTGTTGTGATCGGTCACGGCGATCATCGCCAGTCCTTGCGCCCGCGCCCGGGCGACGATTTTGCGCGGCGTCATGTCCAACGAGGCGCAGGGCGACAGGCACGTGTGCACATGCAGGTCCGCCGCCCACGCCCGCCCCATGCTCAATCCCCGCTGACGCCGAGCTGGTGCAGCCGGGCGGCCAGCTCGAACGCGCCCTGGTCGGTGCTCAGGATCACCACTTCTTCTTCCTCGGCCGACCGCGCCGTGTCGGCGTCGGGGGTGCGACCCTTGACCAGCACGACGCCCGCCAGCGACTTCATCACCGCCACGGCAACGATGTTCTTGTGCTTCTGCATCGTGATCCAGAGGCTCCCGATCGGGGCATTGCCCATGACGTCGCTGAGCATGTCGCTCATGTAGCCCCGCGTGACCTCGACCTCCAGCCGGCCGGCTCCGGTGTGAACGGTCAAGCCGAGGCGCTCGGTGATTTCGCGCAGTTTCATGATCCATCTCCATCGCGGCCCGTGAAGATCCGCACGCTCAGGGTGGTACCCACTCCGGGTGTCGATTGGATGTCCATCTTGTCGGCGCACTTCATGATATTGGGAATGCCCATGCCGGCGCCGAACCCCATCTCGCGCACCCAGTCGGGCGCGCTCGAGAAGCCGGGTTGCATGGCCTTGGCGACGTCGGGGATGCCGGGACCTCGATCGCGCACGCGCATGACGACCTCCTCGGGCGCGATGCGGAACTCCATCACACCGCTGTCGGCATAGATGACGGTGTTCATCTCGGCCTCGTACGAGGCGACCGCCAGGCGATGGACGATGTCCGGCCGGATGCCGAGGCGCTTCAGATTGCGTTTCATCTGCGTCGACGCCTTGCCGGCGCGGTCGAAGTCGCGGCCGACGAGCTCGTAGGTCAGGTAGATCTCCTTATACTCGGCCACCAGATCCTCGAAGATGTGGCTGGCACGATACTGGCGGATCTCCTCTTCCTTGAGCGCCTTCTCCATGCCACGCAGCATACCCTCGATGATCAGCCCCTTGGTCAGGATCCCCACCAGCTTGCGACTCTGCGGATCGAGCACCGGGAAGCGGCCGAAGCGGGTCTCGTCGAATTGCTTGAGCACATGCACCAGGAGCTGGTCGCTCAGCAGCGCCTGAGGATTGTGCGTCATCCTCTCGCCGATCAGCGCATCGCTCTCGCCCGAGACGAGGAAGGCGATCAGGTCGGCGATCGTGATCATCCCCACCAACTCGGTCCCGTCGACCACCGGGGCGCCCGAAATGCGATGCTCGCGCAGCAGGTGCCGCAGCTCGGTCATGCTCTGGTCCGGGCGCACGCTGATCACTTGCGTGCGCATCACGTCGGCGACGCGGAGCTCGAAGAGCAGCTCCTGCGTCTTGGCATGCTGGGCGTGCTGGGCGTCCATGGCTTTGGAGTCGAGCCCCCGTTTCTGGCGGCCGGAGCGGGGCGGGCACGCCCCGCCCGCGCTAGGCGCGCGGTTCGCCCGTCCGCAACCCCTTGGCCCACAGGCGGCCGGCGGCCTCGAAGAGCTTCATCTTCGTCACCATGAGGAGCAGGCCCTCTTCGCGGGCCAGTTCAATCATCTCCTCCGTGGCCACCTTGCCCCTGACGATGATCACCGTCTTGATTCCGGCCACCGACGCGGTTCGAATGGTCTGGATCGTGGCCAAGCCGGTCACCAGAAGGTCCGGAATGTCGGCGCGCGCCAGAATGTCGCTCATCAGATCTCCGGCCGCCACCGTTTCGACCTTCTGCGCCAGATCCTCATCCACGCCGACGAGGACACGGGCCGCCAGCTCCTGGGCCACATCCTTGAGCGTCATGGCTACTTGCTCCTATAGGATTCGATCAGCGCGGCGGCCTTGGCCGGATCGACCATGCCGTGGGTGTTTTCGCCGACCACAACGACCGGCGCCAGTCCGCAGGCGCCCACGCAGCGTACACCGGTCAGGGTGAAGATGCGGTCCTCCGTCGTCTCCCCCACCTTGACCTTCAGATGTTCCATGATGTTCTCGATGATCTTGCCCGATTCCTTGACGTAGCAGGCGGTGCCCAGACAGACGCGGATCGTGTGCCGCCCGCGGGGCGTCATCGTGAAGAAGGCGTAGAAGGAGACGACGCCGAACACTTCCGCGGCCGAAATACCAAGTCCGAGGGCGATGTAGTTCTGAACGACCGTCGGGAGGAAACCGAGCTGCTCCTGGAACAGCTGCAGCACGGGAATCAACCCGCCCCGCCGCGGGCGATAGCGTGCCAGGATCTCGTCCAAGACGCCCTGCTTGTCCGTCGCATTTTCGGTCTTCAGAAAGGCCTTCATCTCGCGGCGGATCTGATCCGGATCGCTCACCGCATCGCCGGGTGCACGGGCCTCGGCGATCGACTCGAGCAAACCTTCGCACTGCTCGAGCAGACGGCGATGATGATCGTTGATCGGGAACCACTCGGGCTTGATGAAGGGCGGGCGCTCGTTCGTGGCCAGGCGCGGCGTCCCCTCCGGCCGCTCCGCCGACACGGGCCACTGCAGGCCGCCGGACGCCAGTCGCTCGTACGCGGCGCCCGCAAGCTGCGGCACATGGTGCGCGATCTCGGAATCCCAGATCTCACGCGGCTCGGACTGAGGCCAGGAGGCACCCAGGCGCCGGGCCAGTTCGCTGAACACCCAGGTCGCCGGGCGGGCATCGCCGGCGGGATCCACCACCCGGTGGGCCCTGTTGATCCTGCGCTCGGCGCTGATGTAGGTGCCCTCTTCCTCGCCCCATGCGGCCAGGGGCAGAACGACATCGGCGTGCTCGAGCATCTCGCCCCTGAGCGTGTCGCAGTGGACGAGGAACTCGACCTCTTCGACCGCTCGCGGCGCCCCGTCCACAGCCCGCTGCGCGATCGTCAGATTCTCTCCGGCGTTGAGGAGCACTCGAATCTTGCGCTCCGCGGCCGGGGCGGCCGCCGCGGCGAGTATCTCGGGGAAGATCAGCCCCGGCGTCTCGCTCAAGGCGATCCCCCAGGCGCGCGACCACCGTTCGCGCGCGGCGGTATCGCCGACCGCGGCGTATCCGGGGAGCATGTGCGGATGGAGGCCGAGCAGGGATGCCCCCTGCGAATTCGCCAGATCCCCCAGCCCCGCCACGCCGCCGTGCTCACCGCTCAGGTTGCCGAGCAGTTCCTGCAGCCGGACGTACTCCGGCTCCCAGGCGGCCGCGCGCGGACCATAGAGCAGCATGGTCGGCCGATCGGCGCCGATGATCCCGACCGCCCGGTCGATCTCCTCGGGTGCGACGCCGGTGGCCGCGGCGACGCGCTCCAGCGGGAACTGCTCGACCGACGCGTGCAGCCGGCTCAACCTTTCCCGCTCCATCGCGGCGGCGCGCGGGCCGGTTTCGAGCAGGCGCCGGATCATGCCTTGCACCAGGATCGCTTCGGTTCCGGGGCGCACCCTGAGGAAGAGCCGGGCGTGCCCGGCGATCACGGTCTCGTGGTCATCGACGACGATGAGCGTGCCCCCGGCATTCACGGCGCGTTTGACGAAGGTACCGGCCACCGGGTGCTCCTGGGTGATGTCGGAACCCAGCAGCAGGATCACCGGCGCGGTCTCGAGGTCCTGCAGCGAGTGGGTCATCGGCGCGGCGGCGAAGGGGGCAGTGACGTTGTGGGTCCCGACGGCGGCGCGCAGCAGCTTCTGGAAGGCGTACAGCGCCTCGCTGGTCAGCCCCGCCGAACAGATGCCGGCGACGGCAGCGGGACCCGTCGCGGCCTTCACTTCGCGGATCTTCCCGGCGACTGCGTCGAGCGCCTCGTCCCAGGAGGCTTCGCTCAGCTTCCCGTTGCGGCGCAGCAAGGGGGCCGTGAGGCGCTCCGGAGAATTCAGATAGTCGAAACCGAACCGCCCGCGCACGCACAGGCGTCCCCGGTTGGGCGCCGCCTCCTCGACGCCGTCGATCTTGAGCACCCGGCCGTCTTTGATCTGGACGTCGAGCTGGCAGCCGACGCTGCAATAGCCGCAGGTCGTGCGAAGGTGCGTCGTTTCCCATGGCCGCATCCGATAGCGGTTGCGTTTCTCGACCAAGGCCGCCACGGGGCAGGCCTGCACGCACTCGCCGCAAAAGACGCACTCCGAGCGGTCGAGCGAGTCATTGCCCATGGCGATGATCTTGGCCTTGGCGCCGCGGAATCCATGTGAGATCGCGCGGTTGACCTGCACTTCGTTGCAGGCCTGCACGCACCGCCCGCACAGGATGCAGCGGGAGAAATCGCGCACGATCAACGGGCTGGCATCCTCGCGCGGGTACTCCGGAAGCCGTCCCGCCAGCCGGCCCGTGCGCACCTGGTAGCGGTAGGAGAGGGCCTGCAGCTTGCAGGCGCCGTAGGCCTCGCACAATTCGGGTGCGGCGTCGTAATCCGCGGCCCGCACCTGCAGCTCCGTCCAGCGCGCGGGCGCCTCGGCGCGGATCGAGCAATTGTGGTTCCCGGCCGCCAGCAGCAGTTCGAGCACCGTCCGGCGTGCCTCGAGCACCTTCGCGGTCTGCGTGAGGACCACCATCTTCGGTGCGGCCGGCACGGTGCAGGCCGTCATCAGCGTGCGGGCCCCCGCGACTTCCACGACGCACATGCGGCATGCCCCGGTGGGGGTCGTGCCGGCCAGATGGCACAGCGTCGGGATGAAGATGCTGTTGCGCCGGGCGACATCCAGAATCGTCTCGCCCCGCGCAAAGGTCAGCTGCCGCCCGTTGATGGTGATCAGGTTCTCCGCATTCATCGCCATTGCGTCCCCTAGATCGTTTTTTTGTAGCAGATCAGGCCGCACTGCAGGCAGCGTTGGGCCTCGGCGCGAGCATCCTCGTCGCTCAGGCCCGATCGCTCCGCCGCCGCGGTCCAGTCTGCCATCGTGCTCGGCTCGGGCTGGAAGTCTGCGGATTCGTGGCGCGGCGTCACCGTCACGCCGAAGATCTGCCGCACGTCGAGGATCTCATCGCTCTCGACCGCGAGGTCCGGAAGCGGCTCGATCCGCCGGCCCATCAACGCATGGTGCACGCCGCGCACCATCCGCCGCCCGGAGAGGATCGCGCGCACCACCGCGCTCGCATCGCTCGTGCGGCCGGATTCGGGTGAGCTGAAGATCCCGGCCACGTTCAACGCGGACAGCGTCCTGTGGACCTCGGCCGTCTTCCAGGTGGGAGCCACGGCGAGTTCTGGATACGTTTCCGGTTCGACCTGCTCCTGCCCCTCCGCCTCCATCTTCACGGCGCGCTCAGCCGTCACCACCGGGCAGAAAACCAGCTCGGGCACCCGACCCATGGCCAGGATCACGGTGTCGGCGTCGCGCATCTCGATCGCGGGATCGCCGCCGTCGACCGCCGCGGTCTCGAGCCGCACTCCGGTCAGGCGCTCTCCCGTGCCGAAGAGGGCGCTGATCACGGTCTCCGTGCGCAGCTCGATCCCCTCGGCCGCCAAGGCGGCCCGCTCC
>JAZDGX010000018.1:0-25921 GCA_043806645.1 Candidatus Eiseniibacteriota bacterium
GCCCCCGCCCGCGGGCACCGCCGGTATCTGGATGTCGACCTGCGCGTGGGGAGCATGGAGTTGGACAACACGCACGAGATCCGCGGCGGCGACTGGCGGGACAACTACGCGGGACGCCGCTTGGTGGACTTCCCCATCGAGAACGACCCTGCCTCGATCCGCGCGACCCTGTGGAACGAAACCGAGTACCAGTACCGCAAGGCCCAGGAACGTTACACCAAGGTGCAGGCCAACCGGCAGGTGAAGGTGGCAGAAGAGGATCAATCGGCGGATTTCTCCCCCGGAGGCGCCCCGACGTACAACGAGCCCTTCACGACGACCCCGGTCGACGAAGCCGCCTGGTCCGCAATCCTCGATCGTCTCGGGGACTACTTCACGCAGTTTCCCTTCGTTCAGAGCTCGCAGGTGGGACTGACGGTCACCGACGTGGGGAACTGTCTGGTCAGCAGCGAGGGCGCGCGCCTGCAACACGGCAATCACTACATTCGTTTCAGGATCAGCATCTACGGAATGGCCGCGGACGGCATGGCGCTTCATCGCAGCGTCGGCCATGACGCCGCCCGCATGGAACACCTGCCCGCCGCGGACGTCCTCTTGGCCGATGCGCAACGCCTGGTCGAGGAACTGCGCAGCCTGATGGACGCGCCGATCGTGGAGCCCTACATCGGCCCGGCGATCCTTCTGAATCGCGCCAGCGGCGTCTTCTTCCACGAGATTTTCGGCCACCGCATCGAAGGCCATCGGCAGAAGAGCGAATCCGAGGGACAGACCTTCACCAAGAAGGTTGGACAAACGATCCTGCCCGACTTCATCAGCGTCTATGACGACCCCACCTTGACGCAGTTCGCGGGGACGGACCTGCGCGGAGCCTATCGCTTCGACAGCGAGGGCACGCCCGCCCAGGCGGTCACGGTGGTCGAGAAGGGCGTTCTGCGCAGTTTCCTGACCAGCCGTTCGCCGATCGAGAACTTCCCGTTTTCCAATGGGCACGGCCGCCGCGAGCCTGGCCATGATGTGGTGGCCCGCCAGGGCAATCTGATCGTGCGTTCGGAGAAGGTCGTGGGCTTCGACGAACTGCGCCGGGAGCTGATCGCCGAGTGTCTCCGGCAGGGCAAGCCGTACGGTCTGGTCTTCGCCGACATCTCGGGCGGCTTCACCATGACCGGCCGCGGCGGTCCTCAGGCCTTCAAGGTAAACCCGCTCTACGTCTACCGGGTCTACGCCGACGGGCGCCCCGACGAGATCGTCCGCGGCGTCGACATCGTCGGAACGCCGTTGACGAGCTTCAGCAAGATCATCCTGACTGCCGATGATGATGCGGTCTTCAACGGCACCTGCGGGGCGGAGTCGGGCGGCGTGCCCGTGTCGGCCGTCTCGCCCAGCATCCTGGTCTCCGAAATAGAAGTCGAGAAGCGCCAGAAGGGACAGGACAAGCCGCCGCTGCTGCCCCCGCCCACGCCGCCGTCGCCGCAGGGGGATCCCGTCTTCGGCGCCATGCAGGATGAAATGGACCGCGCCATGACGCAACTCGTCATGCCCGGCATGACGCCGCCCTACTTTCTCGCCTACTGGATCCAGGACAACGAGACGCTGACGATCGAGGCGCGCTACGGGGCGCTGGTGCAGACGGCGCGCGACCGCGAGCGCTACCTGGCCGCGCAAGTGCGCGTCGGCTCGCCGGCCCTCGACAACACCGAGTTCATCGGCGGCTGGGACGACCTCTACCGGATGCGCGCGCGCATGGCCGAGGAGGATGATTACCTCAGTCTGCGCCATCAACTCTGGCTGCACACCGACGCGGCCTACAAAGACGGGCTGGAGACCCTGGCGCGCAAGCAGGCCCATCTCCAGGCGCATCCCCCTCAAGACACCCTACCCGACTTCGTCGCGGCCGCGGCGGTCGATCGGATCGAGGCGCCGGCCAGGCTCGAGGTCGATGAAGCGCAGTGGGCCGATGAGGTGCGCGAAGCCGCGCGCCTGTTGAGCGGCTATCGTTCCTTGCAGGACTGGCGCATCACCTACTTCGGAGGCGCCGTCAACCGACGCCATCTGAATTCAGAAGGTCATCGCCATCTGAAGGGTGGCGTGCAGCATCTGCTCGAGGTCTCGGCGACCGCGCAGGCACCGGACGGCCAGCGCCTGACCGGGTTCCTGCGCTTCTCCACGCGCGACGAGCCAATCCCCGTCGGGGGCGCGCTGGCCGCCCGGGTCCGCGCTCTCGCGGAGGATCTCGAAGCGATGGCGGGCGCGCCCCTGCTGGACGAATACGCGGGACCGGTGCTCTTCACCGATTTCGCGGCCGCCCAGTTCGTCTCGCAGCTCTTCATCTCGCAACTCTCCCCGGTGCGCGCGCCCTTGGCGGCCGAGGAGTGGATGGCCGATCAAATGCCCGATGCCAGGCTGACGGGGCGCCTGCAGCGACGGGTGATGCCCGACTTCGTCTCCGTCCGCGACGAACCGGCCCGCGAGGCCTGGGGCGGAATCAAGCTGGCCGGCTATCAGAAGATCGACGACGAGGGCGTCGCCTCACAGGCGCTGACCCTCGTCCGCGACGGACGGCTGGTCGATCTGCCGATGGGACGCCTGCCGACCAAGAAGCTGTCCGGCTCGAATGGGCACGCACTGCTGCTCCCCAATCAATGGCTGACCACGGGCGTGACGAATCTGTTCGTCGCGTCGAGGAGCCCGGTCGAGGATTGCGTGAAGGAACTGCGCCGGATCTGCACGGAGTCGGGCAATGCCTACGGCCTGCTCGTCACCCGGCTGGAGGATCCCGGCGTGTCCAATGCCTATCGGTGGACCGAGACCGAAGGCGGCGAAGAGGAACTGCTCACGGCCCCCGTGACGATGTACCGCGTCTATGCCGACGACGGGCGCCGCGAGCCGGTCCGCGGCCTGTCGTTCGATGAAGTCTCGATCCGCACGCTGCGCGACATCGCGGCCCTCGGCGGCGACGAGGCGGTCTTCAACTTCCGCCAACCCTCACCCATGAGCGGCTGGCGTCAACCGATCGCGATCGTCACGCCCTCGATCCTCGTCGAGGAGATGGAGCTGACGGCGCGGGGGCTGGCGCGCGAACCGCGGCCGCTCAGCGACCGGCCGCACGTCGGAGTGCGGTCGGCGCAGTGACGGTGCGGCCGAAGACGCGCCGATCCCGGAAGTGACCGGGATCCCGCGGCGGCACGGCAGGAGATCTCGCGACCGGTCGCCGCAGAGGCGCGGCGACCGGCGCGGGAAAACTACAAGGTCGATGTGCAATTGGGGCAGCGCTGAGCCTTGATCGGGATCGCGGTGAAACAGTGCGGACAGTCCTTGGTCGAGGGGGGCGGAGGCGCGACGACCTCCTTGCGCTTGAGCGAGTTCATGCCGCGGATCAGGAGAAAGACGGAGAAGGCGACGATCACGAATGAGATCACCTTGTTCAGGAAGACGCCGATGTTCATCGTCACGGCACCGGCCGCCTGAGCATCCGCCAGGGACTTGAAGCCGCCCGGGACCGAGCCCTTCAACACCACGAACACATTGGCGAAGTCGACATTGCCGAGCAGCAGGCCGATCGGTGGCATGATCATGTCGGCGACCAGCGACGAGACGATCGTGCCGAAGGCCGCGCCGATGATGATCCCCACCGCCATATCGACCACGTTTCCGCGCATCGCGAATTCCCGGAATTCCTTGAACATTCCCCAACCCTCCTTTGCGTGAATCGACGGTTCGTCTCCCGCCCGAGCCTTCCGCGCCTCCGCCGGAGCCGCGGGCGCCGTCGCCCGTGCCGCGTCCCGGAGCGCGTCTCGTTTCCTAGAACAGCTTGTAGGTGACCCCCAGGCCCAGAGTCTCCCGGAAGCGGCCGCGCAGATCGATCTGCTTGTCGTAGAGCAGTTCGAAGAAGAGGGACACCTGGACATACTTCGTCACGGACGCCGAGACGGTGTTCTCCCAAGCGAGATCGGCCGTCCTCCAGTAGTCCTCTTCGGGCAGCCCCTTGAGATCATCCGCTTCGGAAAAGAAGAAGGCCTGGAAAATGCGCAGTCGGCTGATGTAGTTGAGCCGGTCGGTGAAGGTGCGCCGGAAGTCCGTCACCGACTCGATTCCCCCGTCCAGCGTCGTCCGGCTCTCGGTCTCGTAGTCGTCCTCGGAGTCGCTGCCGGGGGTGAGCGCGACGATCTCCCGGAGGAGGTTCTCGCGCACCGCGGCTCCCAAGCGGGAATAGAGCTCCACGCGCTCGTTCTTCACGAACGTCCGCCCAATACCCGCGGATTCCGTCATGACGATCGGATGCACGAAGCGCTCGACCACGGGATGGCCGGCGTCCAAGAACTGGCTCTCGAAGGTGAACGAGGCGAAGGGATCGACGAACCCGCCCAGGGTCAGGCGCAGGAGCGATTCGAAGAAGATGCGGTCGGAGGACTTTTCCGGCGACAACCACTGCTTCTCGACCGTATCGGACCCTTCCGCACGGATGGTCTTCTGGGTGTGGACCTGCCCGAATGAGAGTTTGATCGTGTTGCGCCAGTTGACCGACGGAGTGAATTGCCTCTCGCCCAGGAGATTCGCACCCAGCGTCCAGCTGACCGCGCCATCTTCACCCCCGGTCCAGGAATTGCTGTAGCTGCTTTGGGTGAGATTCAAGCCGATATCCGCGGTCTTCTGCCATCCTCCCGGCGCCGGCTGTTCCCCCGCCCAGGCCGCCGGCACTGCGGCGCTCAGCAACACTACGACGAAAATCCCCGCGTTCCACTTCATCGTCCCCTCCTCTCCGGCCTTCGCGGCGGCCCGGCATGCGGAAATCCCTCGGTCATCTTGAAGGAAGCACCGACTCGTCGCAATCATGCATCTGGACCCGGGCGGCGCGGGAGGTTACAACTTCGCCGGGGTGCATCCGCCCGCCGGGCGGCCCCCGGGAGCATCACTCAAGGCCCGGATCGCGAGGTGCAGCCATGGCGAAGAAGACAACGGCCGGAAGATTGGACGGGAAGCTCGATTCCCGGACGCGGGCGGTCGCCGAGGATCTGCTCGGCTTCCTGGACCGGAGTCCGAGCGCCTATCACGCGGTCGCTTCGCTGCAGGAGCGTTTGACGGCGGCGGGGTTCGTCGCGCTCGAAGAGGACGAGCCCTTCAGCCTGAAGCCGGGAGGCAGGTACCTGGTTAACCGCCGGGGCTCGGCCCTGGCGGCGTTTGCGGTCGGCGCGGAGCCACCCTCGCGCGGCGGCTTTCGGATGATCGGCGCGCACCTCGACAGCCCGGCCTTGAAACTGAAGCCCCGGCCGGAAATCGTTTCCCGGGGCCTCGTGCATCTGAGCGTCGAGATCTACGGTGGCCCGATCCTGGCCACCTGGATGGACCGCGATCTGGGTCTCTGCGGCCGTGCGGTGCTCGCGTCGGGTGACCGGAAATTGGAAGCGCGACTCTTCGCCAGTGGACGCCCGGTCTGCGGGACCCCCAACGTCGCCGTGCACATGAATCGAAGCGTGAACGACGAGGGCCTGAAGCTGAACCCGCAGACTCAACTCACACCGATCCTCGGTTCGGTCGCCGCCGGACTGCCCGAGAAGGAGGCGGTGCGTTTCCTGCTGGGGAAGCTGCTTGGCGTGCGCCCGGAGCGCGTGATTGACTTCGACGCCTATCTCTACGACACCCAGCCATCCCGTTTCGCCGGCTGGGAAGAGGAGTTCATTCTGAGCGGACGGCTCGACGATCTGGCGATGTGCCACGCCGCGGTGCTGGCGCTGATCGAGGCGACCGGATCCGCGGTCACACACGCCTCCGCCCCCGACTCGCAAGCGGCCTCGCCAAGGGCCCGCCCGGGAACGCGGAAACGTCCGGCGCGGAAGGCGGCGGAGCGGCGCGGGGCCGGCCGGCCGGTACCCGCCACGCGTCTGGTCGTCTGCTACGACAGCGAAGAAATCGGCAGCCAGACGGCGGAAGGCGCGCGCTCGACGCTGGTGCCCCAACTGTTGGAACGCATCGCGCTGGCCATGGGCGATAGCCGCGAGCAGTACTTCAGCGCACTGGCTTCATCCCGGTTCGTCTCCGCGGACAACGCCCATGCCGAACACCCGGGATTCGCCGACCGCAGCGAGCCCCAGCATGCGCCCCGCTTGAACGGCGGACCGGTGATCAAGACCCACGCCAGTCGCGCCTATGCCACGGACGCCTACTCGGCCGCCTTCTTCGAACAGGCCTGCCGGCGCGCGGGGGTCCCCTTTCAGCGCTTCGTCAACCGCTCCGACGCCAAGTCCGGAAGCACGATCGGCAGCATGGCCGCCGCGCAGCTCGGCGTGCCCACCGCGGATGTCGGCAGCGCCCAGTACGCCATGCACAGCATCCGCGAGATGGGCGGCGCGCACGACCCCTGGTTCATGACCGCGGCCATGCGCGCATTTCTGGAAGGGTGATGCCGCGGCCGCCGGGCCTTGCCGACCGCGCCGGACCGAAAGAGAGGGCGGAGACGGGTCCTACTGCATCAAGCCTGCCACTACCAGCACGGCGATGAGGACACCGATCAAGCTCTCTCCCGCGATGAATCCGCTGCCCACCGGCACGACCATCTTGTCGTAGTCCTCGGCGCGGCGGCGCGCGATCAGCATCGCGATCAGCGCACCGATGCACATCGAGATCGTATTGTTCGCCGGGGTCGTGAAGCCGAGCCCGAAACCGGTCGCGGAGGGGATCCAACGGCGCCACGTAGGCTTCCATCGCTCGAGAAGCACGATCAGGATGCCGAGCACACCTCCGACCACAATCGACCACTGCGCCGTGGGATGCAGGGAGTGAAAGCCCTTGGCCAGCATCTCGGCCACGCCCTTCCAGGTCTGCGCGCCCGGCGCGGGCCACTTGTCCGTGCCCAGCACATCCGCGGTCGGGATGAGCAGACGGTAGGCCGGCACGACGAAGAGCGAACCGGCCACGACTCCGAAGAACTGCGCCCAGAATTGCTTGCGCGGATTGGCGCCCAGGATGTACCCGGTCTTCAGCACGCCGCACAGGTCCGCCGAGTGCAGCCCCGCGCCGCCCGTGACATTCGCCGTCATGAGATTGGTCGTCGCATTGCCGGGATCGAGGGCGCCGAAGGTGATCTGAGTGACCTTGCCCAGGGCTCCCGTCGGCGTGATGTCGGTCTCTCCCGTGGCGCGCGTGGCCACGATGGCGATGAAAAAGCTGAGCACGATGGAGATGACGCCCATCCAGATCTTGATGCCGAAGAGAAACCACTCGAGGAAGATCACGACCGGTGAGAGCAACACGAGCCCGATGAAGAACCAGATCATCGGAACCTCGCGGGCCTCTTCCGCGCTGCGCTTCTCGCCGGTGAAGGCCGAGCTGACGCTCTTGATCGCGCGCGCGATCGTTCGCCACTGGAGCGCGAAGGCGAGCAGGCCGCTGGTGAGGATCATCGCCGAACCGAACCAGACGCTCCAGGCCACGATGTACTTGTAGCCGAGACGGCTGTCGATGATCCCGTGCGCGTAAAGCCAGGGCGCGAGCACACCGAAGTTGACGATCGCCCCGGCCACCATGCTCCATCCGGCGCGCCAGCCCATGATCGCGCCCGCGCCGATCATCATCAGACTGCCCTCGAACGCCAGCGTGTAGTCGACCAGCGCGCGGCCTTGGAGGGTCAGATAAGGAATGGTGATCTTCTCCGGGAGATTGAAGGGCATCCACCGCACCTTGAGATCGCGCAGCAGGGCGACTGCGGCGCCGATCAACCCGCCGACGCCTAGATAGCGCGCCTGCAGATTGGTCTCGCCGGCGCTCGGCGCCGCGCCCGACGGCTCGCCCGGGGATCCGGCCGGGGGCTCGGCCGAGCGCCCGGTCGAGTGCAGCGCCCGCAGCGTCTCGGCCGCCGCGACGCCCGATGGGAAGCGCAGCTTCTCGATGTTGATCATCTGCTGCTTCATCGGGATCGACATCACCAGGCCGAGCATGGCGATCGTGGCGATCCAGACGAACATCTGCCAGCCGCCCATGACCTCGCCGGTGATCATCATCATGGCCGGAATGGCGGCGACCGTCCCGCCCCCGGTCATCATTCCGGCCGCGCTGGCGGTCGACTGCATGATGTTGTTCTCGAGGATGCCGAAGTGCCTGCGGACGATCCGCAGCTTGGCCAACCCTGCGAAGATGGCGAAGGCCAGGATGACGGCGGTGATCGCCACCCCCATGCTCCATCCGGTCTTGAGGGAGACGTAGAGGTTGGAGAGGCACATGAAGCCGCCCAGCAACATGCCGGCGATGATGGCGCGGACTGTGAATTCCATGGGTTACCTCGAGGTTTGCGGGGGATGATAAGGGCATGCGGGGCGGGGCCGCGACAAGAAACTGCCGGCCTGATGCGGAGGGCTGCCGGAGAAATCGGGGACGCGGCGGCGGCGGCGGCGCCGGCTGGGCGGGAAGGCCGGCCGGGAATCTGCCCGGGCTGCGCGGGACATCCGCTCCCCGGCCGGCCTGACACTCAACGCAGGCGTTTGCCCCCCGGCCCGACGATCATGCGCGCGCGCTGGCTGCGCCGCACCGCGAGCACCGCGTCTTCGCGTTGCAGCCTCAGATAGTTCCCAAGGCGTCGCGCATCGAGCGCACCGTCCGCGACCGCCTGTTTGACCGCGCAACCGGGTTCGCTGTCATGCCGGCAATCGCGGAAGCGGCACCCTTCGGCGAGCGCCTCGATGTCGTCGAACACGCGCTCCAGCCCCTCGTCGAAGCCCCAGGCCTGGATCTGCCGCAAGCCGGGCGTGTCGATCAAGACGGCGCCTCCGGAGAGGAGGAACATCTCCCGCGCCGTCGTCGCATGCCGGCCTCGTCCGTCGTACGCGCGCACATTCATCGTCTCCTGACGCTCATCGCCGAGGAGCCGATTGATCAGGCTCGATTTTCCGACTCCGGAAGAGCCGAGAAAGATGACGGTCTGTTCCGGGGCGAGATAGGCATCCAGCGCCTCGAGACCTTCGCCGGTGACCGCGCTCATCGCCAGGATCGGGACGCCCGCGGCGCTCGGCTCCACCTCCGCCCGCCGGCGGGCGACGTCGGCGCACAGATCGGCCTTGTTGAGAATGATCACCGGCCGCGCGCCGCTGTCCCAGGCGATGGTCAAGTAGCGCTCGATACGGCGCGGTTGGAAATCCTCGTTGAGGCCGCTGACGAGAAAGACCGTGTCGAAGTTGGCCGCGAGGACCTGCTGCCCGGTCCGCCGCCCCTCGACCGAGATGCCCCTGCGCCCGAAACTGCTCCGGCGCGGCAGGATGCCCTCCACGAGGGCCAGCCCGCCGTCGGCGGCCAGGCGCAGGGCCACCCAATCGCCGACGACCGGAAGCAACTCGCGCATCGGCGCGGCATGGCGCAGCTTACCGGAGAGGCGCGCGGGAACTTCTCCCGCGCGAGTAAAGACCAGGTAACGATCGCGATCCTCCCGCCCGACTCGGCCGGGCACCAGGGTCTGATCGCCGGCGGGACATTGCTGCTCGAATGTCTCCGCCCATCGGGCATTCCAACCCAAAGATGCGAGGGAGAACTCCATCGCGGAACCTCCTTGGTACCCATGGCTGCTTTGTGGGGACAGTCTCGCGAGGAGCGCGGTGGAGCGGAGGCAGGTGCGGATGCGCAGACGCCTGATACGAATCATCCTCCCGGTGTCCGAATCAGTGTTCAGACCCCCGGAATGAATGAGAATGACGGCACGAACCGCCTAGCCGCGCGCCTCGACGAGGTGCGAAAGGGCGTTCTGTCTCGATGCGACTTGCATAGGAAGCAACCTCCTCGGGGTGGACGGTCCACGTCGATTTTCGCGGCCCGGTCGGTGATTTTCGCGGCCCGGTCGGTCCCGGACGCAGGAAAATCATACCACTCCGTATTGTCTCTAACGTTGATTCGATTTCACACGCGTCCCGCGCCGCGCCGGACGACGCGACCGGGTCATATCCCGCCGACAACGGCCGACTCACTCCCGGCGCGGCGGTCTTCCAGGAAGCCATCGTACCGCGGGCACGCCGGCCAGGGACACCAACGCCCCGGCCACAAAGGCCGCCCGCAGACCGAACGCGTCCCCGAAGGCCCCGAAGACAACGACGGCCAGGCCTTGCAGGCTGAAGCTGATCGCCATGTAGAGGCCATTGGCCAAGGCGCGATTGTCGGGATAGCTTTCTTGCACGAGCGCCATCAGCACCGGCGTGACGGCGAGACTGCTGAAGCCCATCAACACCAGAAACGGAAGCTGCCAGATGCCGCGGGCGTAGAGGAAGGCGAGCACGAAGAACGGTGTCGAGAGCAACGAGGCGGCCAGCACCCACCGCCGCCCGAGCCGGTCGCTCAACGAGCCGCCGGCCAGCGCGCCCAGGACCCCCGCCGCTTCCACCACCGAAAGGGCTGCCCCGGAGATCCAAAGGCCCGAACCTCCCTCGTTGAGGAATGTGGGCAGATAGGTCGTGATGGCCGCGAGCACGAAGGCGCGCGTGATGATGACGGCGACGAGCGGGGCAAGCAACGGGCGCATCGCACGTAATGCGGCGCTCCAGGGCAGCGGCAGCCCGGCCTCGGATGGCCGCGCCGGAACATCGCGCATGCGCACGTAGAGGATCGCCGAGGCCACGATGCCCCCGGCCATCAACCAGGGGATCTGGCCCGGCGTCAGCACCTCCAGGGCCGTGACGATGACGAGCGGGCCGAGCACGCGCCCCAACTCGCCTCCCACCATCCAGAACCCCATGCCGCGGCCCAGATTGGTGCCCGACAAACGCCCCGCCATGACCGGGCCGACGGAATGAATGCTCGCCGAGCTCAGCCCGGCCACCGTGAGCAGGATCGCGAGCAGACCGTACACCGGAGCGACGCCGAGAAGGCTCATGGCAATCGCGCTCACCGCGGGAGCCAGGATGACCAGGAAGCGCAGGCTGAGCCGGTCGGCCAAGTGGCCGATGAACGGCTGAAGCAGTGAAGGCGCTTGAATGAAGATAGTGAGCAGGCCGGCCTCGGCCTTCGATAAGAACAGGCGCTGGATAAAAAGCGGCAGCAGGGGGGGAAGAAATCCCGTGTAGGTATCATGCACCGCATGCACGATGCTGATCGTTGCGACCCGTCCGGTCTGAAAACCCCGCCCCTGTCTCTCGATGTCGATCGCCACGACGCACCCGCTCTGAGAACCCGGCCCACTGCCTGCCGCTTCCGTGCTCCGCCTCGCGCGGAAGCGCGGACTGCTCTTGCACCGCGAGCAGACCATTGTCGTCTAATCCGCGCGGCCTGCCAATCGACTTCCCCGCCCGCCGCGATTGACGCCGGCCCCCCATCGGAGTAGCGTGCGGGCAATCGCGCGTCCGCCCTGCAGACCCGCGCGCGTCCCCGAGAGCACGGAGGCCCGTGATGAAGATCCACAAGTTCCAGGTCGTCCCCGCGCTCCCCGAGAAACTCCTGCCGCTCACGGAAATCGCCTACAACCTGCGCTGGACGTGGGACCACGACAGCATCGAACTGTTCCGCCGGGTCTCGAAGCGGCTGTGGGAGAGCGCCGAGCACAACCCGGTGCGCTTGCTGGGTGAAGTCGATCAGGAGCAGTTGACCCGGCTGGCCGAGGATGAAGGATTCCTGGTGCACCTGGACCGCGTCTCCGGTGAGCTCAAACGCCACCTCACCCGCTCGTGCTGGTTCGATCGCGTGCATGACTCCTCCGCCGGCACGATCGCGTACTTCTCCGCCGAGTTCGGTCTGACCGAATCGATGCCGATCTACTCCGGCGGACTCGGCATCCTGGCGGGAGATCACCTGAAGTCCTGTTCCGAATTGGGCGTGCCGCTGGTCGGGGTCGGGTTGCTGTATCAGAAGGGTTACTTCCAGCAGTATCTGACCAATGACGGCTGGCAGCAGGAACGCTATCCGGTCAACGATTTCCACACCATGCCGGTGCAGCTTGAACGCGGGCCCGACGGCCGGCCCCTGACGGTTCGCGTGGAGCTGGCTGAGCGCGTCGTGCAGGCGCGGATCTGGCGCGCGCAGGTGGGGCGCGTCCCGCTGATCCTGCTGGACACGAACATCCCGGAGAATCCGGCCCCCGATCAGGACATCTCCGACGAACTCTACGGCGGGGATCGCGAGATGCGCGCCCGACAGGAGATTCTGCTCGGCATCGGGGGGATGCGCGCGTTGCGCGCGCTCGGTCGCGACCCCGTTGTCTGTCACATGAACGAGGGACACTCCGCGTTCCTCGCGATCGAGCGCATCCGCGGCCTCATGGAGCGGCATGGCTTGAGCTTCGACGAGGCCTTGGTCGCCGGGGAAGCGGGCAATGTGTTCACCACCCATACGCCGGTTCCGGCGGGCATCGACCTCTTCCCCCTGCCCCTCGCCACGCGCTACCTCCAGCCCTACGCCGCGCAGATGAAGGTGCCCGTCGAGCAACTGATCGAGCTGGGGCGCGTTCCGGACAATGCCGATTTCAGCATGGCGGTGCTGGCGATCCGCCTGTCCAATCAGGTCAACGGCGTGAGCCGATTGCATGGGGCCGTTTCGCGCCGCATGTTCGGACGCCTCTGGCCCGATGTCCCCGACGACGAATCTCCGATCGGGCATGTGACCAACGGCGTTCACGCGCGATCCTGGATTTCCTATGAGATGGCCACGCTCTACGATCGCTACCTCGGGCCGCGCTGGACCGAGGACCCGTCGGATCAAGCCGTGTGGGAGAGCATCCCGGAAATCCCCGACGCGGAGCTCTGGCGCACCCACGAGCGGCGCCGGGAGCGTCTGGTCGCCTTCACGCGCCGCACGCTGCGCGCACAGCTCGAGCGCCGCGGCGCCCCGGCCGCGCAGATCGACCAGGCCGGCGAGCTTCTCGATCCGGCGGCCCTCACGATCGGTTTCGCCCGCCGCGTGGTCCCGTACAAGCGCACTCTGCTGATCTTCCAGGACTTCGAGCGCATCG
The DNA here is from genome assembly GCA_043806645.1 of Candidatus Eiseniibacteriota bacterium. GTDB lineage: Bacteria > Eisenbacteria > RBG-16-71-46 > CAIMUX01 > WJJG01 > JAZDGX01. The sequence goes on from JAZDGX010000018.1 coordinate 12,905, forward strand.
TGCGCCTGCTCTCCTCGGAGGACCGTCCGCTGCAGATCATCTTTGCCGGGAAAGCCCATCCCGAGGATGACAAGGGCAAGAGCATCATTCGCGACCTCGTCGGACGCCTGCGCGATCCGCGCATCCGCGTGCGGGCGGTGTTCATCGAGAACTACGACATGATGGTCGCGCGCTACATGGTGCAGGGCGTGGACGTCTGGCTCAACACGCCGCGCCGCCCTCTGGAGGCAAGCGGCACGAGCGGCATGAAGGCGGGCATGAACGGCGCGCTCAATTTGAGCATCCTCGACGGATGGTGGGACGAGGCTTACAGCCGCGAAGTCGGCTGGGCGATCGGCCACGGAGAGGAATACACCGACGAGGCCTACCAGGACATGGTCGAGTCCCGCGCGCTCTACGATCTGCTCGAGAATGAGATCGTGCCGATGTTCTACACCCGCGGCACCGACGACATTCCACGCGCCTGGACCGCGCGGATGAAGGAGGCGATGCGGCGCCTCAATCCCGTTTTCAACAGCAATCGCATGGTCTGCCAGTACGTGGAGGACCTCTACCTGCCTTCGGCCGAAAGGCTGCAGAGGCTTACCGCCGACGACTGCGCGCGCACGCGGCGCCTGGCCGCGTGGATCGGCCGGGTGCGCGCGGCCTGGTCCGAGGTGCGCATCGAATCGATCGACGGAGCCGCCCTGCAGCAGGCCCGCGTAGGAGACCGTGTCAAGGTGCGGGCGATCGTGTTCTTGGGATCGCTCTCGCCGGAGGATGTCGCCGTCCAGATCTGCCACGGGCGGGTGACGGAACGCGGCGAGATCGGTCACGCGGACATCGCGGACATGCGAGTCCTGCAGAAGGGCCCGGGCAAGGGCGCCCACACCTACGAAGGCGAACTCACCTGCCGCCGCAGCGGGGAGCAGGGCTATACCGCGCGGGTCCTGCCGGCACACGAGGACCTGCGGCATGTCCACGAGTTGCGCCTCGTACGCTGGCTGGAATAGCGCGGCCGGCAGGGCTTGACGCGGCGACCCGCCATGCCCGAGCATTCCCTCTCCCGACCGGTACACGGCGCTCCGAACCGCGACCAGGAGGTGTCCTTGAACGACCCACGGAAGAACAGCGTCCGCAACGCATGGGGCCTGCTGGCCGCCACGCTCATTCTGGCAGGCGGGGCAGCCTCGCAGCAGGCGCCCGCGGAGCAGGTGGCGCAGACCGTCGACCGCTTCGTCCAAGCCTGCGGCGGAATGGAACGGATCGACAAGCTGGCAAGCGTCTCCTGCACCGCCACCGCCGAAGCCTATGGGCTGCAGTACACGATGCATCTCCTGGCCGACGGGCGCTTTCGGATCGAGCAGCCTTCCGGAACGGTCGTCTATGACGGCCGGGACTACTGGCAGTCGTTCCACGGCCTGGTCCATGCGGTTCCGCCGGGACCGGATCTGGACCGCTACCACCGGATCAGTCTCGCGGAGGCCTTCTTTCAGAACCTGGTCGGCACCGCCGCACCCGCCGATCTCAGCTATCGGGGAACGGAGATGGTGCGCGGCCGTTCCTGCGACATCCTGGAGGGCACGACCGGCGCGGGGGCCCGCCGCACGTTCTACATCGACTCCGCGACCGGGCTCCTGCAGAAGTACGTCGAGATCGCTGCCGATCCGGAGGTCCGCGAGCGCAAGAGCATCTTCACCGTTGCGGACCATCAGAACATCGATGGCCTGGTCCTGCCCGCACGTTTTCATGGCGTGTGCATCACCACCAACGAAGAGGTCCAACCGCTCACACAGTTCTCCGATCTGCGCGTCAACGAGTCGCTGGATCCATCGCTCTTTGTCCGGCCCGCGCCCACCGCGCCGCCGGTGCGCTTCGAGGGCGAAACGTTGCTCGGTCAGGTCCTGGCGCTCTCGGGAGGCGGCAGCCTGATCACCAACGTGACCGCGGACGATCTCGCCCGCTTCTGCGTCCGGGACGGAGCGCGACTCACCGCAGAGGTGAAGAACCACGCGACCGAACATGCCTTCCGCACCGATATCGAATCGTTCGCCCAGATGGGCTCCGGCGACTACGTCGCCACGTTCAATCACACCCCCGCGTTGTGGCTCGTGAAGGCCTACGTGGGAATGAGGAGCGACGACTCCACCTACGCCCCCGGGGATGCGGTGCGGCTCACGCTGGCCGCCCAGGCCACCGAAGAGGAGAGCACGGAATGATCGTCAGGGCTTTGCACACGGATGGATCTACAGGGGAGGCGGACAGAAAAGGACTTCGCCGCATCGGACGGTCTGCGATCATTGTCGCCGCAAGTCTGCTGGCGGTGATGTTCCTCGGGGTGGAAGGTCGGGCCGCTGAGCCCTCACCCCCGGATCCCTCCGGCGCGGCACCCGTGCCTTCAGTCCGCCATTACAACCTGCTGGGCGCGACCGGCCTGCGCGTGTCGGACATCGGATTCGGCGCGGGGGGCACGACCGATCCGGCATTGATCGAGTATGCGCTCGATCGGGGGATCAACTATTTCGATACGGCGGAAAGCTATGCCCGCGGGCAGAGCGAGCGCGCCATCGGCGTCGTGGCGGCCCGGCGGCGCGCGGAGATGGTCATCTGCACCAAGCTGGAGATGAATGGTCGCACGACCCAGCAGGACGTCTTCACCCGCATGGATGCCAGTCTGGAACGCCTGCAGACCGACCATGTCGATATTCTGATGATCCACGGAGGCGCGCCGGACGCTCTCACCAATCCGGAAATCTATGCCGCCTTCGATTCCCTGAAGGCCCGCGGCAAGATCCGTTTCTGCGGCGCATCGCATCACGGCCCCGGCATCGCCGCGGCTTTGAGACCGCTGATCGCCGCGGGCAGGCTCGACGTGATCCTTTGCAGCTACGATCCCATCGGGGATCCGGACATCCCGGCCATGCTGGCCGAGGCCCGCGCAAAGGGCACCGGTCTGGTGGCGATGAAGGTGCTCGCCTCGGCGCGCCAGGCGCAGCTGCCTGAATTCGAATCGGGGGCCTATCCTTTCCATCTCGCGGCCCTGCGATGGGCGCTCAAGGGATCCGGAATGCACACGGCCCTGGCCAGCTTCAACATGATGGATCAAATCGATGAGTACCTTCAGGCATCGGGCGCGGCGTTGGAGTAGTGCGTTTCTGCTGCTGACCGCTGTCGCTTCTCCGGCGATCGGCTTGGCCGAGGCGGGCGTCGCCGCGGCGAAAGGCGCCACGGCCGCGGGAGACGGACTTGCTCCGCAAACGCCGGCCGCCCTACCCGCGGCCGCCGCCCCGGATGGCGCGGCACTTCTCGTCGGTCTTCCCGGATGGAAGCTGGACGGGGAAGCGTCGGTTTTCGCCGCCGCGGACCTCTGGAAGCACATCGACGGGGCGGCCGACCAGATGCTGGCCTTCGATTGCGTTTCGCTGACGGCCGCCTACTACCGGCAGGACTCCGGCGCGGCGGAAATCGGCATCGAAGTCTATCGCATGGCGGATGCGCCGGGAGCCTTCGGGATCTACAGTCTCGAGCGTCCAAGCGACGAATCCACTCTCGTCTCCCTGCAGATCGGAGCGGAAGGCTATCGGACGGAATACGAGATCACCTTCTTCGGCGGTCCCTTCTACGTTCGCCTGCGCCCCGAGCCGGCGGACGAAGGGACGATGCAGGCGGCACAAGCGCTCGGCGAAGCCATCTCCGAGGCACATCTTGCCGGCAGCCGCCTGCCCGGAGAGCTGGCGGTTTTCCCTGTGGAGGACCGCATCGCGGGTTCGCTGGGTTTCCTTCCCCGCGCGGCCCTCGGGTTGACCGGCTTGGACCGCGCCTATGCGGCCCGCTACCGGACGGCCGGTGGGACCCTCATGATCTGTTTCGCGCCGGCGCCCGCGCCTGCGCAGGGAGCGGCGGCCTTCACGGAGGTCGGTCGCGCGTTCGAGAAGCGCAGCGTGGTCCCCGTCACCGCGACCGCCATCGGTGCGTTCGGCGGATGGCAGGGAGAGCTGAAGTATCAGGGAATCGCGATGCTCTTCGACACTGGGGCAGGGATTGTCGCGGCGGCAGGCGACGCATCCGAAGCCGAGATGCGCATGTGTCTGGCGCGGTGCCTCGGCAATCTGAACCCCGGCCGTTGATCGCTCGGGACGCTGCGCCCGCTGCCATGTGGAGCTGCGGGTTATCGTCGTTCATCGCCCGTACGGATTGGGGGCTGTAGAAGCGGTCCCCAGGCCCGCTCAATCCTCCGGCCTGGCCAGCCTGCGGGCATCGAGGACTTCCGCCGCCTCCGCCGCCGTGAGCAGGCCTTCCTCGATCGCGATCTCGCGGATGGTTCTTCCTTCACGCCAGGCCCGCTCGGCAATCAGCGCCGCGCGATCGTATCCGACTCGCAGCGCAAGCGGCGTGGCGAGGGCCAGGCTCTGCTCGACCAGCGCCGCACAGCGCTTCTCATCCGCCGCGATGCCTGCCACGCACTTCTCTGCCAGCAACGCCGCCGCCGCATCGAGCAGATCGATCGCCTGAAGCGCGTTGTAGGCCATCAACGGCATCATCATGTTCAGTTCCAGAGGTCCGGTCTGGCCCGCGATCGTCACCGCGACATGCTGGCCCATCACCTGCGCCGCCACCTGAATCGCCATCTCGGGAATCACCGGGTTGACCTTGCCCGGCATGATGGAGGAGCCGGGTTGCAGAGCCGGCAGCACGATCTCGCCAAGCCCCGCGCGCGGCCCGCTGGCGAGCAACCGCAGATCGTTGGCGATTTTCATCATCGCCACCGCGACGACATTGAGCCCGCCCATCAAGGCGACCATCGCCTCGCGGCCTGCCAGGGCGGCAAAGCGATTCTCCGCCGGCCGGAAGGGGATCCCCGTCGCCGTGGCGATGCGCGCGATCACCTGCTCCGCGAAGCGCGGATGCGCGTTGATCCCCGTGCCGATCGCCGTCCCCCCCAGGGCCAATGCCTCGATCCCGCCGAAGGACGCCTCCAAATGGCGCCGACTCTGGCCGACCTGGGCCGCGAAACCGGAGAACTCCTGCCCCAACGTCATGGGCACCGCATCCTGAAGGTGCGTGCGTCCCAGCTTGACGATCGTCGCGAATTCCTCGCTCTTCTTCGCCAGGGCCGACTCCAGCTCCGCCAGGGATTCGACCAGCGCGGCGGCCCTCCGGCGTGCCGCGATATGCATGGCGGAAGGGAAGACATCGTTCGACGACTGCCCGCGATTGACATGATCGTTGGGATGGACCGGACTGCGGGTCCCACGCTCGGCGCCCAGAAGCTCGTTGGCCCGATTGGCGATGACCTCGTTCGCATTCATGTTGCTCGAGGTCCCCGATCCGGTCTGGAAGACATCGACGGGAAAATGCTCGCGCCACCCGCCGGAAGCGACTTCTTCGGCCGCTTGCGCGATCGCCGCCGCCGTTGCCGGAGCCAGCAGACCCAGGTCGCGATTGACGATGGCGGCGTGGTGCTTGATGAGCCCGAGCGCGCAGATCAGCTCACCGGGCAAGACGAGTCCCGACACGGTGAAGTTTTCCACGGCGCGCTGGGTCTGAGCCCCCCAGTAGGCCCATTCGGGGATCCCGATCTCCCCCATGGAGTCGCGCTCGAACCGGATCCCGGCACTCGCATCCTGATTCATTGATGCCCTCCCGAATCGCTTGGCCGGCCGCCGCGCCCCGGCCGGCGCGCGGCCCATTCGCGCCTCTGCCGCTTCATCGCGCCCCTGCGGGACGGCCCGATCATGACCGCGCCACGCCGGGATGGCAAAGGATTCTGTTGCGAATCACTCCGCAGGCGATTACGGATTGGGGTTGCCGAAGAGAGCGCGGTGATGGGGTCCGTTTGACATGCGGCCCGTCCAATGATGAACGGCGGGGCATCCCCGACGGAAGACCCTGCAGAGGAAGCGGAATCCGTGCGACCCAGTTTCTTCGTCAGCGATTTGCATGGGCGAGTCGATCGCTACCGCAAGCTCTGCGCGCGGATCGCCGCCGACCGGCCACGGGCAGTCTTCCTCGGGGGCGACCTGCTGCCGATGTCCTGGGACCAGGAGTGGACGAAGGAGGTCGCGGGCGAGGATTTCGCCGCCGATTTCCTCGTGCCCGTCTTCCGGCAGCTCGCCGGTGCGCTCGGCTCCGACTACCCGCGCGTCTTTCTCATCCTCGGCAATGACGATCCGCGTTCCTGCGAACCCCTGTTCATCGAAGCCTCCCGCGACGGTCTGTGGGACTACCTCCAAGATCGCCGCGCCGAGTTCGACGGAATCCCGGTCTATGGCTACACCTATGTGCCGCCCACGCCGTTCCACGGCAAGGACTGGGAGCGCTATGACGTATCGCGATTCGTCGATCCGGGCTGCGTGTCGCCCGAGGATGGTCGCCGCAGCGTTCCGGTTCCCGATCATGAGATCCGCCATGCCACCATTCGCGAGGACCTCGATCGCCTGACCGGTGACGAGGACTTGGAAGAGGCGATCCTGCTATTGCACTCGCCGCCCTATCAGACGAAGCTCGATCGCGCGGCGCTGGACGGGCGGGTGATCGACCACGTGCCCGTGGATGTCCACATCGGCAGCATCGCCATCCGCCGCTTCATCGAGGCGCGCCAGCCGCGGCTCTGCCTGCACGGACACGTGCATGAATCGGCGCGGCTGACCGGTGCCTGGCGGGACTGCCTCGGCCGCACTCTGCTCTTCACCGCCGCCCATGATGGCCCCGAACTGGCCCTGGTGCGCTTCGACGCGCACCGCCCGGAATCCGCCTCACGCGAGCTGCTCTGAGTCCGTGTCGAGAGTCCCAGCTTGAGAATGGACTTCGCGCTCGGGAAGCATGGTAGCGGATCACCCAGGAGAGATCATCGAGCGCGGACAAGGCCAGGAGAGTGTCCTGCAACGCCTCGGCCGCGAGCGCCATGGCCGGCGGCACTCAGGATCCCGACCCTCTTGCGCGTGTCTCTCATGGAGTGACTTGATCCGTGCGCAGATCAGGACCTCAACCCGCCTCCGCCGCCTTGCCGAACGCGGCCCAGAACGGATCAACGCGCGGATGGACGAGCGGTTGCCCGCGCCCGCCGGAAAAACACTGCAGGCCCTCGGACGCATCCACGATCTCGCCGACCTCGCTCACGGGAATGGCTTTGTCGGCCAGGCGGCGGCGGACCTCGGCGGCCTTGTGCGGCCGGCAGGTGATCAGCAGTGTGCCTTCGCTGATCGAGCTGTAGGGATCGATCTTGAAGAGCGAGCAGATCTTCGCGACCGCGTCCTGGACGATGATCGCTCCTCTCTCGACCGTGAGCCCGACTCCCGATGCCTGCGCGATCTCGACCAGGCCGCCCCACACGCCGCATTCGGTGGCGTCATGCATCGCGGTCACTCCGTCGTCGCGAACGCCGGCCTCGACCGCCGTCAGCGCATCCTCGACGACCGACATCTGCCAGAAGATCTCCTCGGCAGCGAGGGCGAAGGGCTTGCCGTGAACGGCCGCGATCCGGTCCGGGAAGGTGACCGCGAACAGCCCCGCCGCTTCGATCGCCGCGCCCTTGGTAATGAGAATCCGGTCTCCCGGGCGTGCCATCGTCGGTGTGACATAGCGGTCGCTGGGCCCGATGGCGATCACCGTCGCGCCGCCCACCATCGGGTACTCGCAGCCGTGATACCGCCCCGTGTGCCCCGAGATCACCGCCATGCCGATCCGGTCGCACTCGCGATGGATCGTGTTCCAGAGGATCTCGAACTGCTCGCGTCCGATCGAGAGGGGCAGGTTGAGGTCGATCGTCAGATACTGCGGCGCCAGACCCGAGGTGACGGCATCGGAGGCCAGGATGTGCACGGCGAACCAGGCCGAGCGCTCCCAGCCGTACGGGGGCACGATGAAGACCGGATCCGTCGTCGTCACCATCACCTGCCCATGGCCCAGGTCCACGACACCGACATCCACGCCGTTGCGCGGGCCGATCACAACTTCTCCGCGCGCGCGGCCGAGGCGGGGCAGAATCACTTCGTCGAAGATCTCGGGGGAGATCTTTCCCACGGCAGGCAGTTGGGTCTTCATGGCCGGGAAGCTAGCACGAAGGAGAGGGGACAGCCAGCCCCAGGCTGGCCGGCGCGGACGGGCATCAGGATTCCGCGGCCTTGAGCCGGGCCCTTCGAAGACCTAGAATCCGCCCCTATGATTCGTCCATCTGAAGAGCCGGCCGCGCAGATCCTCGGCCCCGAAACCGGGACCGGTCCCGCGCTCCGCATCCCCGCCTGGCGTCGGCTCGTCCCATGGATCTTCGTCCTCGTGGTCGGGGTCATCGCCTTCGCCGCTTTCTCCCCCGCTCTCGACGCCGAATTCGTGAACTTCGACGACGACCGCTTGTTTCTCCGGAACCCGATGTATCGCGGATTCGGCGCCAGTGAGTTGCGATGGATGTTCACGACGGCCTTCATGGGGCACTATCAGCCGCTGACCTGGATGAGCTCCGCGCTGGACCATGCGATCTCAGGCATCGATCCCTCGAGCTATCATCGCAACAACCTGATCCTGCACGCCCTGAACGGAATCCTGTTCTACCTCGTGGCCGGCACGCTGCTCGCCCTCGCGCGCCGCAGCCGCCCGGGGCCGGGCCGCCAAGACATCGACCCTCGCTTCGCGCGCCGGCCGGGTGCGTGGCCCCTATCCATGCATCTTGCGGCCGCCGTCGCCGCTCTCGTCTTCGCGGTCCATCCGTTGCGCGTCGAGTCGGTCGCCTGGGCCAGCGAGCGGCGTGACGTCCTGAGCGGCTTCTTTTTCCTGGCGGCGCTCTACTCCTACCTGAGGTCCGTCCATCCCGGACAAGCCGAACTGGCCTCCCGCCGGTGGTACATCGCTTCGATCCTCACTCTCGCCTGCTCGCTTCTTTCCAAGGCCTGGGGCATGTCCTTCTTCATCCTGGTCCTGCTGCTCGATCTCTATCCTTTGCGCCGGCTGCCCGAATCCAGCCTTCGCCGGCGTTGGTTTTCGTCCGAGGCACGGCCGGTCTGCCGGCAGAAGCTGCCTTACCTGCTGCTCGGCGTAGGGGCCGCCGCGCTCGCCGGCGCGAGCCAAGGCGGCGCGCTCCAGACGATGAAGAGCCTTTCGGAATGGGGCCTCGCCGATCGCATCGCGCAGGCGTGTTTCGGCCTCGTCTTCTACGTCGGCAAGACGCTCTGGCCCTCGGGCCTGGTGGCGCTCTACGAGTTGCCGGCGGACATGGATCCCTTCGCCGCGCGCTACGTGCTGAGCTACGCGGCCGTCGTCGCGGGCATCGCGGCACTGATCGCGCTGCGCCGGCGCATGCCATGGTTGGTCGTGGCCGCCGCGGCCTACGCGGTCGTGCTGGCCCCGGTGCTCGGCTTCGCCCAAAGCGGCCCGCAGCTGGTCGCGGACAAGTACTCCTACATCAGTTGCATGAGCTTCGCCGTCCTGGCCGGAGCGGGCTTTCTGCGTCTGTGGGAGCGCCGCGGCGCCGGCCGCTGGCTGGCCCTGGTCCTGGGACTGGCGGTCACGATCGCGCTGCTGCCGCTCACGCATCGACAGACGCGGGTCTGGCACAACTCCGAAACGCTCTGGGCCCATGCCCTGGAGAGAGGCCGTCCGACCGCGGGGGCGCACCTGAACTACGGCATCGTGCTTCAGCAGGGCGGCCGGGAGGAAGAAGCGCTGGAGCATTTCCGGCGCGCCGTGGAGATCCGGCCGCAGGAAGGCGAGGTCTGGTATCAGCTCGGCAATGCCTTGCGCCGGGCCCGACTCTTCGCGGAGGCCGAGGAAGCCTACCGCCGCGCCGCCGCGACCATGCCGCTCAAGCATCAGGCTTACATGAACCTTGGGATTCTCCAGTATTCGCAGAATCGCCCCGAGGAGGCGGCTGTTTCGCTGCAGGCTGCCGTCGATAACGTCGGCCCGCTGTTCGGTTCGAGCGGATTCACCGCCCGCCCCTACCTGCTCCTCGGAAACGTCCTGCAAGAGCTGGGCCGCCTCCCCGAAGCCCGGCGCTGGCTGGAGGTCGCAGCGCGTTTTCCGGAGACGCGCGACGAGGCACGCCGGCAGCTGGAGACGCTGCCCTCGTCGAAGCCCGCGCCCCCGGCCCCGGCGCTCCAGCTTGACCCGCCCGCGGAACCCCGCTAAGGTCCAGCCTGGGTGATCGCTCGAAGAACGAGACTGCATGGACGGGAGCACGTGAGCGATCGCGAGATGTGGTTTGACCCGGACAGCCGGTCGGCACTGCCGGAGGAGATCCTATGGGCATCGTTCTGATCGTCATTCTGGTCCTGATCGTCCTCGGAATCGGGACGGTCGTCGGGATCTACAATCGCCTGATCGCGCGTCGCAACCAGTACAAGAACTCCTTCGCGCAGATCGACGTCCAGCTGAAGCGGCGCTACGATCTGATTCCCAATCTGGTTGAGACCGCCAAGGGCTACATCAAGCACGAGCGCGAGACCCTGGAGGCGGTCATCCAGGCCCGCAATCAGGCGCTGGCCGCCAGCAACAAAGCGGCTGCCAGTCCGGGCAGCCCCGAGGCGATGCGTGGCCTGACCGAGGCCGAAACCGGTCTCGCGGGGGCACTGGGGCGTCTGTTCGCGGTGGCCGAGGCCTATCCCGATCTGAAGGCCAACCAGACGATGATGCAACTCATGGAGGAGTTGACCTCCACGGAGAATCGCATCGCTTTCGCCCGCCAGGCCTACAACGACACGGTCATGACCTACAACGTCACGCGCGAGTCGTTCCCCAACAACATCATCGCTGGCATGTTCAACTTCCAGCACGCGGAGCTTCTCGAATCCACGGAATCTCCCGAGGAGCGCCGGGCGCCCAAGGTTTCGTTCACATGATCGCTGCAGGGGCGCAATGAACTTCTTCGAACACCAGGAGCGCGCGCGACGCAAGACGGTCCAGCTGGCCATCCTCTTCGGCATCGCCGTCCTCGGCATCGTCTTTGCCGTCTACGTCGTCGCCCGCCTGGCCGCGCAATACGCCGCCATGCGCGCCGAAGTCCAGGTGCCCTTCTCCTTCTGGGACACCGAGACCTTTCTCGCCGTCGCCGTGGCCGTCACGCTCTTCATTGCGCTGGCCAGCGCCTTCAAGATCGCCTCGCTGGGCCGCGGCGGCAGCGCCGTCGCCGAGATGCTCGGCGGCCGGCTGGTATCGCGCAACACGGGCGATGCCGCCGAGCGTCGCCTGCTCAACATCGTCGATGAGATGGCCCTCGCCTCCGGCGTGCCCGTGCCTCAGGTCTACGTCCTGGAGCAGGAGCAGGGGATCAATGCCTTCGCCGCCGGACACACGACGAGCGATGCGGCCGTGGCCGTCACGCGCGGCACGCTGGATCTCTTGAACCGCGACGAGCTGCAAGGCGTCATCGCCCACGAATTCAGCCATGTGTTGAACGGCGACATGCGATTGAACATTCAATTGATCGGCATCGTCTTCGGTATCCTCGCCATCGGCATTTTCGGCAGAATCCTCATGCACAGCGGCGGACGCAGCCGCCGCAGCGGCGGCGGGATCGCCTTGGCGGGTCTGGCGCTTATGCTGATCGGTTACATCGGCACCTTCGTGGGGCGCCTGATCCAGAGCGCCGTGTCGCGCCAGCGCGAATTCCTGGCCGACTCCTCGTCGGTTCAGTTCACGCGCAATCCGCAGGGCATCGCAGGGGCGTTGAAGAAGATCGGCGGCTACGCGCACGGGTCACGCATCGAAACGCCGCGCGCCGACCAGGCGCGCCACATCTTCTTCAGCCCGGGCAGAAACGTCGGTTTCTTCGAGGGCCTGCTGGCCACGCACCCCTCCTTGTTCGAGCGCATCCGTAGAATCGATCCCGCCTTCGACGGCACCTATCCGCACATCGCCGCAGGGGAAGCGCCGGAGAGAGGCGCGGCCCGCGCGGACGAGGCCCGGGCAGCCGCGGCCCGGCGTTCGGTTGCGGCCGGCCCGGATGCCGGCGCCCCGACCTTGCGCGGCGCCTTCGGCCCGGCCGGTGCGGTGCTAGCCGGCGCCATGGCGGCCGAGTTGTTGCGCGACCCGCGTCGGGTGGCCGAGCGCATCGGACAGCCGCAAGCGGATGACCTGCGGGCCGGCGCCGCGTTGCTCGCCGGCATTCCGCCCGCCGTGCGGGAGGCGCTTTCCTCCCCGGACGGCGCCGCACGGGTCATGCTCGCCCTGCTGCTCGATGACGACGCGCAGGCACGCGAGCGTCAGTTCACCGCGCTACAACCCATCATGCCGCCGCCGGAAATCGCGGCGTTGCGCGAGATCCATCCCGCCGTCAAGGAACTGCCGCACTCCACGCGCCTCCCCCTCGCGGATCTGGCGCTGCCGGCCCTGCGGCAGCTTCCGGACGATCAGGTCCAACGCTTTCTCGGTCGATTGAAACTCGCCGCCACGATCGACGACCGGATCACCTTGTTCGAGTTCACGCTCCAGTGGCTGCTTTCGTTCCGCCTGCTGCGCGCACAGCGCCGCCCCAAGATCGTGGCGCATTCCTCCTTCGCTTCGGTGCGCACCGAGGTTCTGGCGCTGCTCGCCGCCTTGGCGTACGCATCCAGTGACGATCCCGCTGCCGCCGGCCGGGCGTTTCAATCCGGCGTGCGACGCATTCCCGAGCTCGCCGGCCCGGCGACTTCCCTGCCCGCCGCGCCCCCCGCCTTCGAGATCGTGGGCCAAGCGCTCCATCGGCTCGTCCTCGCCTCGCCCGAGATCAAGCAGGCGCTGGTCATCGCCTGCGCCCATTGCGCGATCGAGGATCGCCGCGTGACCGCCGACGAGCTGGAGCTGCTGCGGGTGGTGTCGCTGGCCCTCGATTGTCCGCTGCCGCCGTTCGTGCCGGTGACCGAGGGTGCTTCCGCCGAGCATCCCCATGGCGGCTGAACGTCCGGTCAACCGGATCTTCCGCACGGCCGTATACGTCGCCGCCGGCGCGTTCCTGCTGCTCTACCTGCTGGTCGCCCTGCAACGCATCGCCTATCCCTGGGAGCTTGAATGGATGGAGGGCGGGCTGGTCGATCACGTGCAGAGGATCGTGAATGGACAGGGAATCTATGT
>JAZDGX010000019.1:0-14256 GCA_043806645.1 Candidatus Eiseniibacteriota bacterium
ACTTGCCGCCGTGCGCTCCGGACTCGATGTACTTCTTCGCATTGTCCCAGGCGCCTCCGCCGTTGTTGAGGAAGAGCGCGGTGATGATCCCGACGATCGTCCCCACCATCAGCAGCGCCGCCACCGCCTCCGCCGAGATGAGCGGGTCCTCCGGCGTGATGAAGGCGCGGAAGGCGAGTCCCACGCCTACCGGCATCAGCACCGCCAACAACCCCGGGCCGACCATCGCCCGCAGCGCCGACTTGGTCACGATGTCGACGCAACTGCCGTAGTCGGGCTTGAAGTCCTTCGGGAACTGGATGATGTCGTTGACCCGCGGCAGCTTCGCGTACTGGCGCCGCACCTCCTCGATGATCGCCTGCGCCGCGCGCCCCACCGCGCGGATCGCCATGGACGAGAAGAGAAAGACCAGCACCGCGCCGCCGAGCGCCCCAACGAAGACGACCGGCTTGGAGAGGTTCACCGGGAATGAGCCGTGGAAGTGCTTCGCCACTTCGGGACCCGCGTAGTTGAGAACCTCCTCCATGTAGGCCTGGAAGAGCAGGAACGCCGCGAGCCCGGCCGAGCCGATCGCGTAGCCCTTGGTGAGCGCCTTGGTCGTATTGCCGACCGAGTCGAGCCGGTCGGTCTTGCGGCGGATCTCCTCGGGTTGCTCCGACATCTCGACGATACCGCCGGCGTTGTCGGTGATCGGGCCGAAGGTGTCCATCGCCAGAATGTAGGCGGCGGTCGCCAGCATGCCCATCGTCGCCACCGCGGTGCCGAAGAGCCCCGCGTGCGGCAGGCCGCTCGTCTCACCGAGGTAGAACGATCCGAGCAGCGCCATGCCCATCGAGAGCGCCGGCATCCAGCAGCACTCGAAGCCGACGCCGAGGCCGGCGATGATATTCGTCGCCGGGCCGGTCTTGGAGGCCTCCGCGATCGACTGCACCGGCCGGTACTTGTATTCCGTGTAGTACTGGGTGATGTAGACGAAGGCGACCGAGGTCAGCACGCCGAGGATGCCGCAGGCGAAGAAGTGCCACCAGGCGTTCGGCGCGGCCTCGCTGTGGAGCAGCCAGCGAGTTGCGGCGCCGAAGGCGATCATCGCGAGGACGACGGCGACGTAGTAGCCCCGGTTGAGCGCCGTCATCGGGTCCATCTTCTCTTCCCGGTCCATCCGCACCGACATGATCCCGACGATCGACGCCACGATCCCGAAGGCACGCGCGATGAGGGGGAACATCATCACCCCGACGATGCCCATGCTGAAGGTCATGCCCTGATTCTGGGCCGCCGCCGCCATCGAGGCGCCCAGGATCATCGCGCCGATGTTCTCGGCGGCGGTCGACTCGAAAAGGTCCGCCCCGCGGCCGGCGCAGTCGCCGACGTTGTCACCGACGAGATCGGCGATGACGGCCGGGTTGCGCGGGTCGTCCTCGGGGATGCCCGCCTCGACCTTGCCCACCAGGTCGGCGCCGACGTCGGCGGCCTTGGTGTAGATCCCGCCGCCGAGCTGGGCGAAGAGGGCGACGAAGGAGGCCCCGAAGCCGTACCCGACGATGAGCAACGGGATCTTGGTCGGCTCGACGCCGCCGATCGCGCTTACCAGCGCGTAGAGCCCGCTCACGCCAAGGAGGCTGGTCGCCACGACGAGCAGTCCCGAGACCGCACCGCCGCGCAGCGCGATCCGCAGCGCGTCGTTCAGACTGGTCAACACAGCGGTCGCGGTCCGAATGTTGCTTCGGATCGAGACCCACATCCCAACATAGCCGGCGAAGACCGAGCAGAGCGCCCCGAAGACGAACGAGAGGGTGATCCAGAAGGCAAGGGTGACTCCGCTGCCGACCGGATCGAAGTCGCGGTGGCCGCGGATGAGTCCGTAGCCGAGGAAGAGCAGCACCGCGAAGACGAGTGCGAGGACCAGAATCGTGCGATTCTGGCGACGCAGGAAGGCCTCGGCGCCCTCCTTGATCGCATTGGAGATTCGCTGCATCGCCTCGCTGCCCGTCGAGCGACGCAGCACCCAGCGGGCGAGATAGCCTGCAAACAGGAGACCGAAGACGCTGAAGGCGATGACCAACAGAATGAGTTGACCGGTCTGGCTCATCTCTTTCCACCCCTCCCTTGCGCGCGACGGGACGCCGCGGGCGCGTACCATCCAGGTTACGACACCGACGTACTCCCCACCCATGGGCAGATCAACGGCGGGGAGCTTAGCCCTGATCCGTCAAGAACTCACGCCCCGGAAAGGGCAGTTGGGAACCTCTCGTAATGTCGCTGACCTCCAGGACGTCCGCGAGACCGAGACGGTCCGGAAACCCGCGCGCCGGGGCCTACTCCCCCACCTGCCCTCCCAGGTAGGCGGCCCGCACGCGCTCGTCCCTGCCCAGCTCGGCCGCCGGACCGGACAGGGTGATGCGGCCGGTCTCGAGCACGTAGGCACGCCGGGCCACCGAGAGCGCCATGTGCGCGTTCTGTTCGACGAGAAGGATCGCCGTGCCCGCCTGGTTGATCTCACGGATGATGCAGAAGATTTCCTCTACCAGAATGGGCGAGAGTCCCATGGAGGGCTCATCGAGCATGAGCAACCGCGGCTTCGACATGAGCCCCCGGCCCATCGCCAGCATCTGCAGCTCGCCGCCCGACAGGGTGCCCGCCGGCTGGCGCAATCGTTCCTGCAGCCGCGGGAAGGACTTGAACACGCGCGCCATGGAAGCGGCGACCTCGCCGCGATGCTTCACGAGGTAGGCCCCCAGGCGCAGGTTCTCACGCACGTCCAGGTTGGCGAAAGGCCGGCGCCCTTCGGGGACATGGGCCACTCCCAGCCCGGCGATGCGGTGACTGGGCAGCCGCTCGATCGGGTGGCCGTCGAGGAGGATCTGGCCGCGGGTGGCGCGCAGGAGCCCCGAGATCGCCCGCAGCGTGGTGCTCTTTCCGGCCCCGTTGGCGCCGATCAAGGTCACGATCTCGCCTTCGTTCACTTCCAGCGAGACATCGCTCAGCGCGTGGATCGCCCCATAGGAGACATCCAGGTTGCGGACGGCGAGCAGCATCAGCATGCCCCTTTGCCCAGATAGGCCTCGATGACCGTCGGGTCCGCCTGCATCTCGCCGGGAGTGCCTTCGGCGATGATCTCGCCGAAGTCCATCACCACGAGCCTCTCGCAGATGCCCATGACGAAGCGCATCTGGTGTTCGATGAGAAAGATGGTCAGCTTGAAACGATCGCGGATGAAGTGAATGAGCTCCATGAGGGTGCAGATCTCGCCCGGGTTCATGCCGGCGGCCGGTTCATCGAGCAGCAGGAGCCGGGGACGCGCCGCCAGCGCGCGGGCGATCTCGAGACGGCGCTGGTCGCCGTACGGCAGGTTGCGCGCGAGTTCGGCCGCGCGATCGGACAGCCGCAGCATCGCCAGGAGCTCGAGCGCCTCCGCGCGGATCTCCCTCTCGCGGCGGCGGAAGCGGGGCGTGCGCAGCACCGCCTCGGCCAGCGGGTAGCCCGCATACGGATGGTAGGCGATGCGCACGTTGTCGAGCACCGACAGATCGTTGAAGAGGCGGATGTTCTGGAACGTGCGGGCGATGCCGGACTGCGTGATCCGGTGCGGGCGCAGGCCGACCAGGCTGCGCCCGGCGAACTCGATCCGGCCGGTGGTGGGCTGGATCATCCCGGTAATAAGATTGAAGACCGTGGTCTTGCCCGCCCCGTTCGGGCCGATCAACCCGACCAGTTCGCCGGGATGGAGATCCAGATGGAAATCCCCCACCGCCCTCAGGCCGCCGAAGGACTTGCTGAGTTCCCGAATGCTGAGCAACGCGCTCACGGCTTCTCCTTCGGCTTGAGGAAGCGCAACTCGTTGCCCCCCAACAGCCCCTTCGGACGCAGCAGCATCACGATGATGAGCAACAACGGGTAGATCACCAGCCGCCAGTCCAGGATCCGCGCCGGCAGGACGACCCGCAGCCCTTCCAGGAGCAACGTCCAGCCGCAGGCGGCGATGACCGTGCCGCTGATGCTCCCCAGCCCCCCCAGCACGATGATGAGCAGCACATCGAGGGACTTGAGGAAGTCGAAGTTCATCGGGTGGAGAAACGTGTAGAGATGCGCGTACAACCCGCCCGCGTAGCCTCCCAATGCGCATCCGAGAACGAATCCGACCGTCTTGTATCTGGTCGTGTCCACGCCGAGCGCTTCAGCGGCGATTTCATCCTCGCGGACGGAAATGCAGGCCCGCCCCTGGCTGGAATAGACGAAATTGCGTACGAGCACCACCGCCGCGATCACCGAGAGGTAGACCCACGTGAAGGTCGTCAGGTGCGGGATGCCCGTCATTCCGCGCGAGCCGCCGAGGGTCGGCAGCACGGCGTCGGCATTGTCGAACATGACCTTGACGATGATCCCGAAGCCGAGGGTGGCGATGCCGAGGTAGTCGGAGCGCAGGCGCAGGATCGGCAGGCCGATCAAGAAGGCGACGGCCGCGGCCGCGGTACTCCCCGCCAGCAGGGCCGGCAGCAGGCCCCACGCACCGAGATGCAGGCTCTTGGTGATGTAGGCCGCCGTGTACGCGCCGATGCCGTAGAACGCGGCGTGGCCGAGGGAGAACTGCCCCGTATAGCCGTAGATCACATTCAAGCCGAGGGCGGAGATCGTCATGATGCCGGCGAAACCGATGATCTGCTGCCAGTATGGATTGAGCACCCCGGCGATCCCGGTGAGCAGCACGGCGAGGTAGAGCCCCAGCACGCACAGCGCCACCGTATGCCCCGCGCGCAACCTCATACCTTCTCCTTGCCCGGCCCGCCGAGGATCCCGGTGGGCTTCACGAGGAGCACCAGGATCAGAATGCCGAAGGCGAAGGCGTCGCGCATGGTGGAGGAGACGAACGCCGCACTCAGCACCTCGACGACCCCCATGATCAGCGCGCCGAGCATCGCCCCGGGGATCACGCCGATGCCTCCCAGGACGGCCGCGACGAAGGCCTTCAGACCGGGCATGATCCCCATGAAGGGATTGATCTGCGGGTACGCGATCCCATACAGCACCCCGCCGGCCGCGGCGAGGGCGGAACCGACCGCAAAGGTGATCGAGATGATGTAGTCCACATTGATGCCCATCAAGCGGGCGGCATCCTTGTCGAACGAGACCGCCCGCATGGCCATCCCCGTCTTCGTCTTGTGCACGAAGAGCTGCAGGACGGCCAGCAGCACGATGGCGACGGCGAAGACCACGATCTGGATCGTCGAAACGCTGACGCCGCCCCCCAACTCATAGTTCACCACCGGAAAGGGGCGCGGGTAGGCCAGGTAATTGGGGCCGAAGACGAAATGCAGGCTGGTGAAGTACTCGAGGAAAATGGAGACCCCGATCGCGGTGATGAGGGCCGCAATGCGCGGCGCCGCCCGCAGCGGCTTGTAGGCGGCCTTCTCGATGACGACTCCCAGAACGGCACAGCCGGCCATGGCCGCGAGCAGCGCCAGGGGCATGGGCAGATGGGCGCGGGTGATGGCGTAGAAACCGAGATAGGCTCCCACCATGAATACGTCGCCGTGGGCGAAGTTGATCAGGCGCACGATGCCGTAGACCATCGTGTAGCCCAGGGCGATCAACGCGTAGACGAACCCGAGTTGCAGGCCATTGATGAGTTGTTGAATGAAGTACGCCATCGCTTGCGGGCGGGACTCAAGGTTTGATCGACATCAGAAATTGCTGTTCACCGTCGCGATACTCGACCACGGCGACGTCCTTGACCGGATTGCCGTCGGCATCAAAGGTGATCGATCCGGACACCGACCGGAAACCCTGCATGCCGGCCAAGACGTCCCGCACGGTCTGGGGGGCGAGGTCGGGGGAGCGGCGCAGCGCTTCGATCAGCAGGTTCGTCGCGTCGTACGCCAGCGTCGCCAACGCATCGGGCTTGCCGCCCCAACGGGCCGCATACTTCTGCACCCAGGCCTGCACTTCCGGCCGCGGGTCTTGCGCCGCATAGTGGTTCGTGAAGCAGCCGCCCTCGATGGCGTCGCCGGCGATTTTCGTCATCTCGGGAGAGTCCCAGCCGTCGCCGCCGAGAAAGCGCGCGGTGATCCCCACCTGCCGCGCCTGTTTCGCGACCAGCCCGACCTTGGTGTAGTAGTCCGGGATGAAGAGCAGATCGGGTTCGTAGGCCTTGATCTTGGTCAGCAGCGCGGAAAAGTCGACATCGTCCTTGGCGTACGACTCATAGACTCCGACCTCGCCGCCCCCCTTCGTGAAGGCGTCGCGAAAGAACTCGGCCAGGCCTTTCACGTAGTCGTTGCCGACGTCATACAGAATCGCCGCGCGGCGCGCGCCAAGGTGCTCCAGCGCGATCTTGGCCGCCGCGGCGCCCTGGAACTGGTCGGTGAAGCAGGCCCGGAAGACGAAGTCCTTGCGCGAACCGTCCTCGCGGACGGTGACCTTGGGGTTGGTGGAGGTCGGCGTGATCATGACCACACCGCTCGACTGCGCGGCCTCCGAGAGCGGAATCGAGCACTTCGAGGAGACCGACCCGATGATGAACGCGATACGGTCCTGGTTGATCAGCTTCGATGCGGCGTTGGCCGCTTCCGTCGGATCATTCTTGTCATCCACGATGACCGTGCGGATCTGCTGGCCCTGAACGCCTCCGGTCTGATTCGCCTCGTCGACGGCGAGCAGGAACCCGTTCTTGGTCGACTCGCCGAAGGTCTTGATGTCGCCGGTCAGCGGCGCGATGTGCCCGATCACGACGAACTTGCCCGACTCGCCGCCGCAGCCCGCCGCCAGGATGATCGTGAAGACGGCGGCCGCGATCTTGGGGATGCGCATCGTTCGCCTCCTTCGTGCCTCGACCCCGTGTCTGCTCCCCGGGATCCGCGCTCGCCGCGCTCCGCCGGCGGGAGGCCGCCGGAACCGGCCGCCGCACCCCAAGCGGAAACGGGGGGAAAGGCACCGGGACCCTATCTGAAACCGGGGATTGAAGCAACGGGTCGTTCGCGCCGCAGCCGGCGCAGGCACCGGTTGCGCGGAGCCGGACATCCCGGCCGCGACCGGATCATCGACACCGCGTCGGATCGCCGCCGGACGGGATCAAGCCGTCGACCCCGCCGCGGGTCCCGGTGACTCTCCGCCGGCGTAATCGCGGTCCAACCAGCGATGAAGCACTTCGTAGATCGCGGGAGTCATGAAGAGAGTCAATACCGTCGAGACGGTCAGGGCTCCGATGATCGAGATGGCCAGGGGACGCTGGATCTGCTCGCCCGTCCCCATGCCGATCGCCATCGGCACCAGCGCCAGCACGGCGGTGCAGGTGTTCATCACGATCGGCCGAAAACGCAGGCGGCTGGCTTCCATGATCGCCACCCGCCCCGGCAATCCCTCCATGCGCAGCTGACGGATGGCGGCCACCTTGACGATGGCGTCGTTCACCGAGATGCCCAACTGGGCGATCAGGCCGATCAGGGAGATGATGTTCAACGATTGGCCCGTGGCGAAGAGCGTATAGATCGCTCCCATGGCGCCCACGGGCAGCAC
The DNA here is from genome assembly GCA_043806645.1 of Candidatus Eiseniibacteriota bacterium. Classification (GTDB taxonomy): domain Bacteria; phylum Eisenbacteria; class RBG-16-71-46; order CAIMUX01; family WJJG01; genus JAZDGX01. The sequence goes on from JAZDGX010000019.1 coordinate 7,510, forward strand.
GGCCGAGATGACCAGCGGGTCCAGGAACGACTCGAATTGCGCGGCCAGGATCATGTATACCAGCAGCCCCGAGAGCAGCAGCGCCCAGCCCAGGTTGAGGAAGGAATCGCGGATCTCCTCCTGCTCGCCCCCGATGACGAAACCGACCCCCATCGGCACCGTTAGCCGATCCAGAAGGCGCTGCACGTCCTGCCAGACCGCCCCGAGGCTGCGGCCTTGCACGTCTCCGGTGAGCGAAATCTGTCGCCGCTGATTGTGACGCACTACCTCACGCACCGGACGCCCTTCACTGAGCGAGACAAAGGCGCTCAAGGGCACGCTGCGGCCCGGCGCCACGGTGACCGGCGAGGTCAAGACTGCCTCCAGGTCCCGGCGCTGCGCTTCGGGAAAGCGCACTGCCAGATCGAGGCGTTGCTCGATCTCGTTGAAGCTCGTTGCGACCACGCCCTGGATGCGGCCGCGCAGCTCCTCGGCGAGCTGCGTGGGCTCGAGACCATAGCGCAGCGCCTCCTCCCGCAGGATGCTCACTTCCACGGTCGGATTGCCGAGCACGCGGTCCATGACCACTTCGCGCAGCCCGGGGACCTGGCGCAGCTGCGGCAGAAGCGTCTCCGCCACCTCCACGCCGACCGCGGGATCCGTCGCCACGACACCGAGGGTGAACGGGGCTTCCCCACTGGCCAGAATCTCCCGCAGCCCGACGCCCTCCTCGGCGAAGACATAGGTCGCGCCCCCCAGGCGATCGAGAATGGGAGCGATCCTCTGCTTGACCTCCTCCATGCGCCGGCGCCCGTGCTGGCTCGGGTGCAGCAGGACGCGAATGCGGGCGGTGTTCGCCGCGCTGTATTCCTTGAGCGCGGCCAGGGTCCGCTCGGTGCGCCCGACCTGCGCATAGACCGTCGCGACGGCGGGCAGGCCGCTGAGTTCTTCGCATATCGCGGCCACCGTGGTCTGGGTGTCCGAGAGAGGCGTGCCGGGCGGCAGTTCCAGGACGATCGCGAAGTCACCGCGGCCCCGCGCCGGCAGGAAACTCGTCGGGATCCGCAGCCCCATCCATACCGCGAGCAGCAGCATCCCCGCGAGGAGCACGAAGAGACCGGCCTTGCGATCCATGACGCGCGCCAGCAGGCGATGGTAGTCCGCCGCCACGCGATCCAGACCCTGGCTGATCGGACGGAAGAGCCCGCGCGGGGGACGCGGCTCCTTGGCCAGGATGTGAGCGGAGAGCATGGGCTGCAGGAGCAACGCGCTCAGGATTGAGAGGAGCAGGGCAATGGTCACCGTGAGGGCCTGGTCGCGGAAGAACTCGCCGGCGATTCCCGGAACGTAGACGACGGGGAAGAAGACCGCGACCGTCGTCAGCGTCATCGCGACCACGGGCGAGGCCACTTCCCCGGCCGCCCTAGTACACACGGCGGCCACCGACACTCGGCCGCGGTTTTCCTTCAGGTGCCGGGCGATGTTTTCCAGAACGACGATGGAGTTATCCATCAGCATTCCGGCGGCCAGCGAAAGCCCTCCCAAGGACATCAGGTTGAGATTGACCTTGGCGAGTCTCAGGAAGGTGAAGGTCGCGAAAACCGAGATCGGAATCGCCAGGCCGACGACGATCGGACTGCGCCATTCCTGCAGGAAAAGGACGAGCACCAGCAGCGCCAGCAGCGCCCCATAGAGCAGGGAGTCGCGCAGGCCGCGGAACGATTCGTCGACGAAATCCGCATCGCGATAGACAAAGCGGAACTGAAAGTCGGGATACTGGTCGGTCAGGATCGCCAGGATGCGGTCCACCTCATCGGTGGCGCGAATGGTGTTCGCCCCCACCTCCTTGTAGAGGTGCAGGGACACCACTTCGCGGTCGCCGAGCAGCGTGGCGCCCTCGGCTTCCTTGGCCGTGTCTAGCACCTCGGCGACATCGCGGATCGTCACGCCCGGCAGGGCGCTGGAAATCTCCGTTTGCCGAATCTGGTCCAGATTCTCGAATTCGCCGAGGATGCGCAGGGGCAAATGCAGCGGCCCCCGGCGGATGCGCCCCCCCGGAAAGCTGACGTTGGCGACCTGCAAGGCACGGCGCAGGTCGGCGACGGTCAGCCCATAGAGGCGCAGCTTGTCGAAGTCGGGCCGCACGAGGATCTCGCGCTCGATTCCCCCGATCACCTCCGCCTGGCTGATGCCCTGGATCTGCTCCAGGGCCGGCTTGACGACGTCACGGGCGAAGGAGGTCATCTCTCCCAGGGGATCATCGCCCGCCAGGACCAGAATCGAGATCGGACGGGCCCCGGGATCCCAACGGAGAATCAGCGGGCGGTCGGCTTCCTCCGGAAAATCCTGGCGATAGGCGACTTGATCGACGGCCTCGCGCAGGTGCAGGTTGGCGAAGTCCATGTCGGTGCCCCACTCATACTGCACCGTGATGGTGGAGACCCCTTCGCGGGTGCGCGAGACCACCCGGCGGACATTGGCCAGGCCGGTAATGGCCTCCTCGAGCGGCTCGGTCACCAGGCGGGTGAGATCATCGGCAGGCGTGTCGGTGTAATTCGTGACGACCGTGAGATTCGGGTAGTTGATCGCCGGAAGCAGGTCCACGGGCAGGCGTTTGAAGGCAAGCACTCCGGTCAGGACCAGGGCACCGAAGAGCATCAAGATGGCCACGGGGCGGTCGACAGCCCACCGGATGATCATGACGCCTGTCCCCCGGCCGCCGCCCGGTGATGCCCGACCGCCAGCTGGACTTCAAGAGCCGGCAAGAAGCCGCCACAGACATCTTGCATGGTGGGTCGCGTCCTCGTCCCCCGATTCATGGATCTGTGCCTGTGGATACCTCTGATTGTGGTCTGAAGATTGTGGATAGATGCCCCAAAAGCAGCGTCCGCCGTGCCCGCCAGGGCGGAGATGGCACCGACACGAGTGAGAACGCTGCAAGATCGAAACCTGGACTCCCTTGGCCTCGCCGATCCGCAAATTTCAGACCACAATCTATACCTCCCCGCGGACCCACAGTCCAGCACGGCCTGGGCATGCTCGGCAATCCACTCGCCGCCCCGTGCAGCCCGTCGCCTCGCCGCCCCGCGGGGCTCCTTCTCGGCATGCTCTACGCCCAGGAACGGCGGTTTGTGTCCCCGATTCGGGCACGCCGCCATGCGGACCTCCGGCAAAGGGCACGCCGCAGCCGGGGCAGACTTCCACCAAGGACGCGCCGAAGCCTCTTCGATTGCCGGGTTGTCATCGGAAAAGTCGCTGTGCTATGCTGACCGAATGGTCAGGAAGTTGCGGCCCCTCGGCCCGGACAAAGCGGGCGAAAGCAGCACGGGTGATCAGGCGAGCGCGCGGGAGAGGATTCTCCGCACGGCGGCGCGACTCTACGCGATCTACGGGTACGAAGGGACCTCCATGCAGGCCATCGCGGAAGCGGCGGAAGTCACGAAGCCGCTCATTTATTACCATTTCCAATCGAAGGAGAGCCTCTTCGCGGCGCTGCTTGGGGATTCGATCGGGACCTGCCAGGAGGCCAACCGGGCGATCCTGACGCGGGATGCACCCGCAACGGCCAGGCTGCAGCGTATACTCGCCAGCCACTTGGAGCGTGCCCGCAAAGAACCCGCCGTCTATGCCTGTGTCCATCAGGCGCTGGCGATGCCGGGGCTGTTGCCTCTGGGGTACGACTACAAGGCCCAAGGCCGACAACTGTTCGAGGACCTCGTGGGTCTGATCGAGGAAGGCCAGCGCCGAGGGGAGTTCCGCGCGATCAACCCGCGAGCGACCACCGCTACGCTGATCGGTGTCGTGGGAATCTACCTCTCCGCGGTCGTGGCAGGGGACCTGCCCGGACTTCCGGAAGGGCTCGAGGCGACGATCTTCGATCTGATCATGCATGGTCTGGAGGTGCGCAGCGGATGAGACGCGATCTTCTCCTGACATTGCTGTGCAGCATGGGACTCTTCGGGTCCCTGGCGGCGGACGCGCAAGGGCCGATCGGTCCCGGCGCTCAGGGGCCCCCGGCACCCGGCGATACCCTGCACCTCTCTCTGGAAGACTGCGTGCGCCGGGCGATCGAGTCGGGCGAGGAAGTCGGCGCAGCGGAGGCGGATCTGGCATCGGCTCGGGCGAGCTACCTCCAAGCACGGGCAGATGCATTGCCGCAGCTGAACCTGGCCACTTCCTACACTCGCCAGATCGAAAGTGTCTTTCGCGACACTGGGCCCGGCATCGACCCCTTTGAGGCGGACACCACCGCGGATCTCGACGTGCGGGTGCGCGAGGTGGAGAAGGCGCTGCCGACCGCGTGGCTCGCCGGGCTGGGAGACCTTTTCGGTTCCACTGCTTTCGCCAGCGAGAACACCTGGAACGCGACGCTCACCCTTGGTCAGAAGATTCTGGATGGCGGCTCGCTGTGGAATTCGATACGCGGCGCGCGCCATGCGCTGCGATCGGCCGAGCAGGCGCAGCAGGATCGCATCGACGATGCCGTCCTCGGCGTGCGGGAAGCGTATCTCGGTGCGCTGCTGGCCGACCGGGGCGTGCACATCGCCGAGCTGGGACTGACTCAGGCGGATAGCCAGCTGCAGCGGATCCGCCTGCGGCAGGAAACCGGCCTGGCATCGGAATTCGAGTTGCTGCAGGCCCAGGTTCAGCGGGACAACCAGCTGCCGCTCGTAACGGATGCGCGCAGCCTGCGCGAGATGGCGTACCTGGAGCTGGCCCGGCTGGCCAACCTTCCGCCCGGACCGCTCGGGCTGACGACTCCGCTACTCGAGAGAGAGGCCGTGCCGGCCGATCCGGCCCCGCTCGACACGACCGGGCTGGTCCCGCGTGCACTCGCGACCCCCGGTGTGCTGGCCCTGACCGAAGCGGTGCAGGCCTACAGCGCCGCGGTCGCGGTTGCCAAGAGCGGCCATTGGCCTGCGCTCTCGGTTTTCGCCAGCTTCTCCGAGCAGGCCTACCCGGAGGATCCCTTCCCGGTCGCCGACGACTGGAAGCGCGACATCCGCGCGGGCGCGGAGATTTCCTGGAGCCTCTTCGACGGCTTGCGCACGAAGGGGTCGGTGGAGCAGGCCCGGGCGCAGCAGCTGCGAGCGCGACAGTCCCTGCGGCAGATGCAGGAGAGGATCCGGCAGGCGGTGCTGCGCAGCGCGCTGGATCTGCAGCGGGCCGCCATGGACCTCCAATCGCGTTCGCGGACCGTGGAACTGGCGCGGCGCGTCTACGAGCTCGCGAGTCTGCGCTACGAGGAGGGCGCTTCCGACCTGCTGGAGGTCGCGGACGCGCGGATCGCCTACCAGATAGCACAGACGAATGAAGCCCGAGGGCGGCACGACTACTTCCTGGCCCTCGCCCGCCTGGAGCGCTACAGCGGGCAACCGCTGTTCACGGCAGCGGTGCCCTCGGGGAGCAGGTGATCGCGGAAGCACGAGGTGGCGCGCAATGACGGAACAAGACTGCTGGAAGGCTGAAGGGATGGGGAGAGCGATGCGGATTGGGAAACAGAGCTGCAGGGCGGCGCTCGTCGCTGCCGGGATCATGGCGTCCATGACGGGGATCGGGTGTGGCCGCAACGCGGCGGATTCCTCCACTCCGGCCGAAGCGGCAGTCCTGATCAGCGCCAAGGACGTCGTGGTAGCCGGGGTCCACCGACTCGAGGCCGGGGTCACCTTCACCGGAGAGCTCGTGCCGGTCGAAATCGTCGAATTGACCGCGCGGATCGACGGAGATCTGGAGAACATCCGCGTGCGCGACGGGGATCCGGTCCGCCGCGGCCAGGCTCTGGCCCGCTACCGGCCCCGCGATGTCGAGGACCGCCTGCGGGCGGCCGAGGCGCAGTTGCTCGCGGCCCAGGCAGGGCTGCGAGCGGCCGAGAACGGTGCCCGGCGCGTCCAGCGCCTCTTCGAGGCGGGGGCCGCCTCGGCCAGCGATCTGGACGCGGCCCAGGCGCAGCATGCGGCCGCGCAAGCCGCCTCCGACAACGCGCTCGCGACCCGCAACATCGCTCAGGAAGACGCCGAGCGGCTGGATGTCCCGAGTCCGATCGAGGGTTGGGTCAGCCGGGTGCACGTGCACGCCGGGGATCATACGGCGGCCGGCGATCCGCTTTTCACCCTGGTCAATACGACCACCCTGGAACTCTCCGCCACCGTGCCCTCCGAGACGTTGGGACGCGTACGTCCGGGTACACCGATGCGCTTCCGCATCGCCGCCTTTCCGGAAGAGGAATTCACAGGCCAGGTGGATCGGATCAACCCGACCACCGAGCCCGGCACCCGCCAGGTGCGCATCTACATGCGCCTGCCCAACCCCGAGGGCCGGCTCGTCGGCGGATTGTTCGCCAGCGGCCGCGTGGTCGATGCCGTTCGCGAAGAAGCCGTCGGGGCAGCGCTGTCGGTGCTGCGCCGGGAGGGCAGCGAGCAAGTCGTCTACCGCCTGCACGGCGGGCGCGCCGAGCGCACGCCGGTCCGCACGGGATTGGTCGACGACGAAGCGGGGATCGTCGAGCTGGTGGGTACGATCGCGGCGGGAGACTCCTTGCTGACCGGCGTGCTGCCCGGGTTGCGCGACGGGGTCCCGGTAAAGGTGCTGGCGGCTGCCGGGTCTTCCGGCGGCGCGCCCGTGGGAGAGCGGTAGATGTCGATCCGGAATCCGAGGCGAAACCCGGCGGCGTAAGCGTGCAACCCGGAGGCGGGGATGTTTCTCTCCGATGTCTCGATCAAGCGTCCGGTCTTCGCCACGATGCTGATGCTCGCCCTGGTGACCCTGGGG
>JAZDGX010000020.1:0-25496 GCA_043806645.1 Candidatus Eiseniibacteriota bacterium
GAAAGCCCCAGAATCCAGTAAAGAAGGACCACGAAGCCCGCGAAGCCCATGAGCCATCCCTGGAGGAAGGCGCGCCGGGCCTGCAGGGGTCGGCCCCGGTGCGCATCGTGGGCCAGAAGCAGCCAGAGGGGCACCCAGGCGACAAAGGCCAGCGGCCAGAGGCCCCACGGCGGAAAGGCGAGGGCGAGCAGCAGCCCGCCCACGGCCGGAGCCACTCGGCCGGTCCACCGGCCCGTTTCGGCCCGGGAGAGTCTCAGCGCCATTGACGGACCCGACCCTTCCCTGCTAATGTCCTTGGTTTCCTGCGGGCTCCGGAGATCGGCCGGTGCCCGCGGCTGTACCCGTCCTCGCCCCGGCGAGGGCCTTGAGATTCGGAAAGGAGCCCAGGGAGCATGCCACAGCACAAGTCGGCGGTGAAAAGAATTCGCACCAGCGACCGGCAGCGCCTGCGCAACCGCAGCGTACGCACCCGCATGCGCAACGCGGTTCGCAAGTTCGAGGAGGCGTCCGCGCAGGAGAAGGCGGCGGCCCTGCGCCTGGCCACGTCCGAATTGGACAACGCGGTGCGTAAGGGCGTGATCAAGGAAAACACGGCGAACCGCAAAAAGTCACGCCTGGCCCGCAGCCTGAACCGCCTGGCTGCCGAAAAGACGCCTCAGAACTAGTCCCGCCCTTGCGGGTCCCAGACGAAGACGCCGCGTGCCACGGGTACGGCCGGTCCACGGAGAATCCAGACCGGCCCTTTCTTTTCCACTGCCAGCGCATGGCCCGCGGCCACTCGGAAGATGACCCGTCCCTCGCCCTGCCCCTCGAGCAAGAGCAGACCGGCCGCCAGGGCTCCGGAACCGCACGCCGGACTCAACGCCTCGAGGCCCCGCTCGAAGGTCTCCAACCGGGCCCGGTGCTCCGTGCCCGCATCCGGGCCAGCCGGCCTTGCACGCACCGGCGGATCCGGCGGCGCGGATCGCTCACTGGATCCTTCGCAGATGAAATCCACATTGCTTCCATCCCTGCCGAAACGCGGATGTCCCCGCAGAGCAGCGCCAATCTGCATCAGGCGCTCTTCCTGCAGCAGGTGCGCCGGCGTGCCGCCCGCGACGAGCAGGCAGAGATGGGCGACCCCCGCCTCCACCCAGGCCATACGCTCGATGAACCTGGCCAGCTCGCCGAGTTCCCCCGCGAACTCGCCGGCCGCCAGGCGCTCAATCAGCATGCGCGGCGGGGGCACGCGCAGGGCGATCTCCTCCCCTTCGCGCCAGCCCTCGGTTCCGATGTCCCAGATGTGGATGCCGACGCGGGGCAGTCCGACGCGCGCCAGTTCACGCGCCGCGACGCACCGCGCGCCGTTTCCGCAAAAGGCGGCCCGCGATCCGTCGCGGTTCCAGAAGCGCGCACGGCCATCGTCAAGCAGCAGCAATCCATCGGCACGCGGGGCATCGGGGGCGTTGCAGATCGCGCGGGCAAAGGCCGAACCGTCCACCTCCGCCGGCAGCGCGGCGGCCTCGACGAGAACGAAGGTGTTTCCGGCGCCGCTCCACTTCGTGAAGGGGACTTCGAGACGCCCATCCTTGTGCAGCGAGTCTCTCATGAGCGCTTCATCATTCCTGGATTTGCAGCAAGACTCCACTCACTTCCCGTCCGGCTTTGAGCTCGATCGGCTCCGACGGCAGTGCGTGCGGTTCCTCGGGCTGCGGCAGGGCATCGCCGCTCAGATCGCGGAAAGCCTGCAGGAAGTAGAGGCCGGGGGCTAGACTCTCGATGCGAAAGGCCCCTGGCGTCCGCACCTCAGCGGCCACCGTCGAGTCGGCCGCGGAAATCGCGCTCACCCAGATCGAGCTCATGCAGCGCACGCTGTCGGCCAGCGCGGCTTCGATGCGGCGCTCGACCCGCTCGAGGGCGACGCCGAGCGACTCTCGTTCCGCCTGGCGCAGCGAAACGGGCGCCAGCGTATCCTCTGCGGCCCGCAGGAAGCCGCTGGGATCGCGCTCTCCGCTCAGGATCGCGTTCAGACTATCCGCCTGCGCGCGCAACCGGGCCGGATCGCTGAATCCCGCACAAAGCGAATCGCGGACCTCACCCGCAAGATCCCCCTCCTCCTCGCCGTAGACCAGATAGAGTTCTGCCGTCACCACCGCCGCGCTGTCGGCACAGACAATCGGGAATTCGCTGAACCCCCACAGGTCCTCCCCTTCGTCGAAGGAGCGATTGCCGTCGCTGTCGTAAAGCGCAGCGCCCATCAGCGGCACCCCGGACGGCACGAAGGAGAGGCGGAACGTGCCCTCTCCGTCGGCCTCCGCGATGCGCAGCGCTTCCAGTGGCTCGGGCCGCAGCTCCGCTTCCGGCGGCACCGGTCCGCTGAGCCCCGCGGGCCAGGCGAAGAGATAGATCGCCACCCCCTCCTTCGCCAGGGATCGTGTATGCAGCGTGCCCGCGATCTCGCAGCGCTCCAGGGAATCTCCGGTCGAAAAGGCGAACTGCAGCGGCGGGGTAAGCGCATTGCGCCGCCGGTCGACCGAGGGCGCGCCGATCAGGACCGTATACGTAGTCCCTTCCCGCCAGCCCTCCGCCGGAGTGCAAAGCAGGCGGTTGGCATCCCAGCGGCAATCGATCCGCCCGGGCCACGGCGCTATCCGCAGGCCGTCCTGCACGGCCGAGCGATTCATCCGCTCGCTGAACGAGATCTCAATTGGGGTGTCGAGCGCTACCGCCACGGCCCCCGAGTCGGGAACCTGTTCGATCACTCGCGGAGCCTCGCGGTCCTCCGGGCCGCCCTGGGGGGGCGCGATCCGTGCGCAGGCCGCTCCGAGGAGCAGACAGCCCACCGCCGCGAGCCTGCCGAGCCCCGACCGCCGCAGCAGTAGTGCTTCGGGAGCCATGCGGGATCCTATCCGAGACAATGGAGCATGATCCCCTTCTGGGCATGCAGCCGATTCTCGGCCTGATCGAAGACGATGCTCCGCGGGCCGTCCATCACCGCGTCCGTGATCTCCTCCCCGCGGTGGGCCGGCAGACAATGCATCACCACTGCGGCCGGGTCGGCGGCGGCGAGCAGCGCGTCGTTCACCTGAAACGGCGGGAACACCGCCCTGCGCGCTTCCGTCTCCCCCTCCTGCCCCATGCTGGTCCAGGTGTCGGTGTAGATCACCTGCGCCCCGGCGACCGCTGCCAACGGCTCGTGGAACAGGCGCACCTTCCCGCGCCCCCCGTCCCTTACCCGTTCGACCGAGGATCGATCGGGCTCGTATCCGGCGGGCGTCGCGATCCGGAGATCGAGTTCGAAGGCGCGGGTGGCGTGGATCCAGGAGTTGGTGACGTTGTTGCCGTCCCCGACGTAGGCCACGCGCAGGCCATCGAGCGCGAAGCCCTTCTCGCGCAGGGTGAAGAGATCCGCCAGGATCTGGCAGGGGTGGACCCAATCGGTGAGCCCGTTCAACACGGGTATCGCGGCCGCCCGCGCCAGTGCGACCACGTGCTCCTGGGAGAAGGTGCGGATCATGATGCCGTCCAGATAGCGCGACATGACCTCGCCGATGTCGCCGATGGTCTCCCGGCGTCCGAAGCCGATCTCGGCGTCGGTGATGTAGAGCGCCGATCCGCCCAGCTGGCGCATGCCGACCTCGAAGGAGAGGCGCGTGCGCAGGCTCGGCTTGTGGAACACCAGGCCGAGCACCATTCCCTTGAGCGCCGTCACGCTTTCCCCCGCGCGCCAGCTCCGTTTGAGCGCCTCCGCCTGCGCGAGGATCTCATCGAGTTCGGCACGCTCGAAATCGAGCAGGGTCAAGAAATCGATCTTCCTGCGCATTTCTTCCCAGTCCCCTTCCCACCCGGCCATTCCGGCCCGGTCTGTGCCGCTCTGCGGCGCCGCTCCCGAAACGCTGGATCTATAGGATGTAGCGGGAGAGGTCCTTGTCCTCCAGCACGCTCGCCAGACGCGCCTCGACCAGATCGACATCCACCACGACCTCCTGCAGCTGTGCCTCCGGAACTTCGAAGAGCACATCCTCGAGCAGCGTGGTCAATACCGTGTGCAACCGCCGCGCGCCGATGTTCTCGGTGTTCTCGTTGACTTGATACGCAATCGCCGCGATCCGCTCGACCGCTTCCGGCGTGAACTGCAACTGCACGGCCTCGGTGGCGAGCAGCGCGGCGTACTGCTTGAGCAGCGCGTTCTGCGGCTCGGTCAGGATGCGCACGAAATCCCTCTCGGTCAACGGGGTCAACTCCACGCGGATCGGGAAGCGGCCCTGCAGTTCGGGGATCAGGTCTGAGGGCTTGGCTGTATGGAACGCACCCGCGGCGATGAACAGGATGTGGTCGGTCTTGACCAAGCCATAGCGCGTGGCGACGCTCGAGCCCTCCACGATCGGAAGCAGGTCGCGCTGCACGCCCTGGCGGGAGACGTCCGGGCCGTGCGCGCTGCCGGCGGAGGCGATCTTGTCGATCTCGTCGACGAACAGAATTCCGGAGTTCTGCACGCGCTCCAGCGCCGTCGCCACTACCTTGTCCATGTCGATCAGCTTGCTCGTCTCCTCCTGCAGCAACACCTCGCGCGCCTCGCCGAGACTCAGCTTGCGCCGCTTCCTGTTCGTCGGCAGCAGTCCCTGGAGGTGCTCGGGCAGGTTGAACTCCATCTCCTCGAGACCGGCGTTCGAGAAGATCTCCACCGTCGGCAGACTCGGGCGCACCTTGACGTCGAGCTCGACTTCGCGATTCTCGAGCGTTCCCTCGCGCAACTGCCGCCGCAGCTTGTCCCGCGTGCGCTCGTGCCGCTCCGCCTCCGCCGCTTCCGCCACCCCGCCCTCCCCGTTGCCGGCCCCTAGTCCCTCGGGCGGAGTGAAGAGCGACGGCATGCCGGCCATCGCGGGCTGGCGGTTGCCCCGTCCGGTGCGCGCCGGCAGCAGCAAATCGAGGAGCCGCCGCTCAACCTGGCGCTCGGCCTTGGCCTTGACCTCCGTGGACATTTCCTGGCGGACCATATTGATGGCGATCTCGACCAGATCGCGCACCATCGACTCGACATCGCGACCCACGTAGCCCACCTCGGTGAACTTCGAGGCCTCCACCTTGAGAAACGGGGCGCGGGCGAGACGCGCCAGGCGCCGCGCGATCTCGGTCTTCCCGACGCCGGTGGGCCCGATCATGATAATGTTGTTCGGCAGGATCTCGTCGCGGATCTCGCCGTTGACGAGGCGCCGCCGATACCGATTGCGCAGGGCAATCGCCACGCTCTTCTTGGCGGCCGCTTGACCGATGATGTAGCGGTCCAGCTCCTGGATGATCTGCTTGGGCGTCAGTTCCTGAATGTCCTTCATCAAGCCTTTCCCGGTTCGCGCAGCGGCGGCGGCGCGCGCGCTCTAGAGTTCTTCGCAGTGAACCGTCTGGTTCGTGTAGATGCAGATCTCGGCGGCGATCCCCAGCGCCTGGCGTACGGCATCTCCCGCGCTCACCGCGGGCACGCCGCGGATGAGGGCGCGGCAAGCCGCCAGTGCATAGGGCGCACCCGCGCCGATCGCCACGATCCCGTCGTCGGGTTCGATGAGGTCCCCCGCCCCCGTGAGCAGGAAGGCGTGCTCGCGGTCGAGCGCGACCAACTGGGCATCCAGCCGTCGCAGCACGCGATCCGAGCGCCATTCCTTGGCCAGTTCGACGGCCGCACGTTGCAGTTGGCCGCGATGGGCCTCCAGCTGCGCTTCGAAGCGCTCGAAGAGATGCAGGCCGTCGGCCGCCCCCCCGGCGAAGCCGGCGAGAACCTTGCCATGGTGGATGCGGCGGATCTTGCGCGCGCCGGCTTTGACCACCACTGCTCCCAGCGTGACCTGACCGTCGCAGACGATCGCAGCGCGCCCGTTACGCACGCACCCGATGACGGTCGTGGCCCGTAGTTTCATGAGCGCGATCTCTCCCCTGCCACTTCGCGGCAATCCACCCCCCCGCCGGCATCCATCCTTCGTCGCTCGCGGCCCGCCGATCCTAGCAAGGGGAGGCTCCCGATTCCCACCGGGAATCTCATCCGACCGGCATGGAGTGGATCAGCGGGAAGAGGCGGGCGGCTCGTCGGCGGGCGTGTCCCCCGCGGCGCCGGGCGCCGCTTTGCGAGCACGGGCCGCGCCCGCGCTGGGGTGAAGGGCAGGCATTGCGGCGCGCGGGTGGGCGCGGGCGAAGGACTCGCGTAATGCGGCCGTCGAGACATGTGTATAGATCTGGGTCGCATCCAGCGAACGGTGTCCGAGGAGCGCCTGGATCGCGCGCAGGTCCGCGCCGCGATCGAGCATGTGCGTGGCGAAGCTGTGACGCAACGCATGCGGGTGCACCCGGCCCAGCACGGGATCCGAGAGACGGGACGCCGCGATCCGCTGGACCGAGCGTGCGCCCAACCGGCCGCCGCGGCGATTGAGAAAGAGCGCCCCCTCCGGCGCCGGGACCGCCCCGCCGGCCAGCCCCTGAGAGCTGCGCATGGGCAGGTAGGCGGCCAGCGCGACGCCTGCCGGCTCGCCGAAACAGACCATCCGTTCGCGCGCGCCCTTGCCCTTCACGCGCAGCCCGCGCCCTACCAGGTCGAGGTCCTCCAGATCGAGCCCGACCAGTTCCGAGAGGCGCAACCCTGCCCCATAGAGAAGCTCGCAGATGGCCCGGTCGCGCCGCGCGGCCCAGTCCTCTCCCCAATCCGCGTCCAGGCGCGTGGCGAGCCGGTGTGCCGAGAGCGCCCGCGGCAGCGGCCGGCCGATGGGCGGGGCGGGCAGCCGTTGAGCGGGATCGGTCGCCAGCAGATTCTCGCGGCAAAGAAAGCGGGTGAAGCGGCGCATGGCGGAGCGGCGTCGGACGATCGATCGCGGCCGGGCTTGCCCCGCCTGCTGTGCCGCGACCCAGAGCCTCAGGTGCGCGGCATCCAGATCCTCGAGCCTGGCTGGACGGCCGCACCGCTGGGCCAGGAAACGGAAGCTCGCGCGCAGATCGTCCCCATAGGCGCGCACCGTGTGGGGACTGCGTCCCTCGAGGTGGCGCAATTCGCGCAAGAAGGCCTGGAGCGCGAGCCGCAGACGCTCCTCGATGAAACGCGGCTCCGGCACCGCCCGGGCACCGCCGGAATCCGCATCATCTGCAGGGCCCCGCTTATGACCGCGACGCTCCCTCACCCACGGCCTCCTCCGCGTCCCGGGGCACCTTCGCTTTGCACTGCGGGCAGGCGAAGTGCGGTCCATCGCGCTTGGTCTCGCGGGCCAGCATGAAGGGATGTTTACACTCGGGACAGGCTCGCGGCACCGGGGGATCCCATACCGCATAGGTGCACTCCGGATAGCGGCTGCATCCGTAGAAGCGGCGCCGCCCGCGCGCCCGTTTGGCCACCAATTGCCCGCCGCATCCCGCTGCCGGACAGGCGATCCCCGTCTCTTCGCGTTTGATGTAGCGGCATTCGGGATAGCCGCTGCATGCGACGTACTCCCCGAAGCGCCCGGACTTGCGCGCCAGTTGCCGTCCGCATTCCGGACAGCGCTCCTCGAGCATCACGTCGCGGCTGACCTCGATGGTGCCGTTCTCCAGTTTGACTTTGCGCGTCGTCTTGCACTCGGGATACCCGCTGCAGGCGAGGAACGCCCCCCAGCGGCCGCGGCGCAGCGTCATCGGCCGACCGCACTTCGGGCAGCTTTCGTCGATGGCAGGCGCCGGCTGGGCCCCCTCGCCAAGGTCCCGGGTTTGGCGGCATTCCGGATAGCGCTCGCAGGCGAGAAACTCGCCGAAGCGTCCCCAGCGTTTGACCATGAAGGCACCGCACGCCTCGCAAGGAATCGAGGTGCGTTCCTGTCGCTCCTTGACGTTCTCCATCTGTTTGCGGGCCCGCTCGAGATCGCGCCCGAACTTGCGGGCGAAGGCGCGCAGGGTATCGAGCCCCGTCTGGCGCCCCTCCTCGATCTTGTCGAGTTCCTCTTCAAGACGCGCCGTGTAGGGCACGGCGAAGATGTCGCCGAAATGCTGGACCAGCAGATCGAGTACCATTTCTCCGAGGGGTGTGGGCCGGAAACGGCCCTCCTCCTTGGCGACGTAGTCCTTGTCCGAGATGACCGAGAGAATGGAAGCGTAGGTCGAAGGGCGGCCGATCCCGTTTTCCTCGAGCGCTCGCACGAGCGAGGCCTCGCTGTAGCGCGGCGGCGGCTGCGTGAAATTCTGATCGACGCGGATTTCCTCGGCCGTGAGAGGGTCGCCCTCCGCCAGAGCCGGCAGGATCGCTTCCGCGCCCGATCCGCCGTCCCCGTCGGTATCAGCGCCGTTCTCCTCGCGGACCTCGTCGTAGACTTTGCGCCATCCCGGGAAGCGCAGCACCGTTCCGGTGGCCCGCAGGAGCGCCTCGCCCGCCCGGATATCCACCCGGGTCACGTCGAAGACCGCCGCCGCCATCTGGCTGGCAAGGAAACGGTTCCAGATCAGCGTGTAGAGCTTCAGCTCCGCCGCGCTCAAGTGCGCCGCCACCTTCTCGGGGGGCAGTTCGAGCGTCGTCGGCCGAATCGCCTCGTGCGCATCCTGGACGGACTTCTTCTGACGGAAGGTTCGCGGCTTCTCCGGCAGGTAGTCGGCCCCGTAGGTCTGCGAGATGAAATCGCGCGCGGCGCCTTGCGCCTCCGCGGCCACCCGGACCGAATCGGTTCGCATGTAGGTGATCAGACCGACCTGGCCGAGCTGGCCCAGGTCCTTTCCCTCGTAAAGGCCCTGGGCGATGCGCATGGTCTGCTTGACCGGAAGATGGAAGCGTCGCGCCGCCTCCTGCTGGAGCTTGCTCGTTGTGAAGGGGGGCGCGGGCGCACGCGTCGAGCGCTTCGACTCGACCAACTCGACCTTGAAGTCCGCCTCGCGCAGCGCCGCTTCCGCTTCCCGCGCGGCGCGTTCGTCGGGCAGACCCGCCCGGCGCTCGCCATCCTGCTCCTCGATCCACGGCACTCCCGCGCCGCGCCATTCGACCAGCTTGGCATCGAACGACCCGCCGCCGCCCCGCAGCCGCGCCAGCCCCGTCCAGAATTCCGTCGGGCGGAAGTCGCGGATCTCGCGCTCGCGGTCGACGATCATGCGCAGGGCAACGCTCTGCACGCGGCCCGCCGAAAGGCCCCGCCGCACCTTGTCCCACAGCAGTGGAGAGACCCGATAGCCGACGATGCGGTCCAGCACGCGCCGGGCCTGCTGGGCGTCCACCTTGGCAACGGAGATCTTCCCCGGCTGCTCGATCGCCGCGCGCACCGCCTGGCGGGTGATCTCGTGGAACAGGATCCGCCCCAGCGGGACGGTCACCTTGCGGGAGCGCAGGATCTGCTCGAGATGCCAACAGATCGCCTCGCCCTCGCGGTCGGGGTCCGCCGCGAGGAAGATCTCGTCGGCCGTGCGCGCCGCGGCGACCAATTCCTCGACGATCTTGCGCTTGTCGTGCAGCACCATGTACTGGGGGGCGAAATCGTGCTCCTCGTCCACGCCGATCCAGTCGGGGTCACCCTTCTTCTTCGGGTTCTTCGGCAGGTCGCGAACGTGGCCCATCGAGGCCTTCACACGATAGCCGGGGCCGAGGAACTTCTCGATCGTGCGCGCCTTGGCCGGGGATTCGACTATGATCAAGCGGGAACTCGCCATGCACGCCTCCATTGAAGCCCACCATCGACAGCTGTCTCCGCGGAGCCGGCAGGATCACCTCGCTGCGCAGCAGTGCTTGTATTTCTTCCCGCTTCCGCACGGGCAGGGATCGTTGCGGCCGACCTTCTTCTCGTTGCGGACCACCGTCCTACCCCGGTTCGCCGCCGCCGTTCCACTCGCGCTCGGCGCTCCGACCGCCCGCGCGGCCTCGCTCGCCGTTGGGGGCGCCGCCGCGGCTCGCTCCCCGAGGACCCCCGCGGGTTGGTGGATCGCCTGGCCTCCCACCGGAGGGGGCAGAGGCGACGCCTGGGGCTGCTCCCGCCGCACCTGCACGCGGTAGAGCAACCGCAGCGTATCCTCTCCGATCTGCTCCATCAGCCGCTCGAACATCTGGAAGGCCTCAGCCTTGTATTCGAGCAACGGGTCCTTCTGCCCATAGGCGCGCAGGCCGATGCCGCCGCGCAGCAGATCGATCTCGTAGAGATGGTCCTTCCAGTGCTCATCGATGACGCGCAGGTACACCTGACGTTCGACTTCGCGCGCCGCCTCCGCGCCCCACTGCTCTTCCCGCGCCGCATAGGCCGAGCGCGCGATCTCGCGGGCCGCGCTGACGACCGGATGTTCCTCGATCGCGGCCGCCGTCTCGCCCTTCTTCTCCCCCGCTCGACCCCAGAGTCGCTCCAAGGGGAAGGGCACGAGGAAAACCCGCTCCAACTCCTCGCCCACTTCCGCCAGCGCCCGGGAACCATCCCCCCCTTCCCCGGGCTTCCAGAGCTCGGGCGAGAGCGCCGCGGGAAGCTTCCGCAAGAGAAGATCGTCCATTAGGCCCAGGATCTCCTCTTTCAGATCGTGGCCCTCCAAGATCTGGTTGCGGATCCCGTAGACGACTTCCCGCTGTTGATTCATCACATTGTCGTATTCAAGTAAGTGCTTGCGAATCGAGAAGTTATGCTCTTCTACCCGTTTCTGGGCACGCTCGATCGCCTTGGTTATGAAGTCATGCTCGATGACCTCGCCCTCTTGCGCACCCAGGCGCTCCATGAGAGCCGAGATGCGCTCGCTGCCAAAGAGCCGCATCAGGTCGTCCTCGAGGGAAAGGAAGAAGCGGCTGGATCCGGGGTCCCCCTGCCGCCCCGAGCGACCGCGCAGCTGCCGGTCGATGCGCCGGCTCTCGTGGCGTTCGGTACCGACGATGTGGAGCCCGCAGGGCATCTCCTCGAGACAGGTCCGCACCGCGTCGGTCGCCTGGCAGTCGCCCACCCCCGCCGCGGAGCGGATCAGACACTTGCGCCCCTTGACGATCCCCTTGCCCAGCTTGATGTCCGTGCCGCGGCCGGCCATGTTGGTCGCGATCGTCACCATGCCCGGCTGCCCCGCGCGCGCGACGATTTCCGCCTCGGCCTCGTGGTGCTTGGCGTTGAGGACCGCGTGATTGATCCCGCGCCGCTTGAGCATGCGGCTCAAGGTCTCGGAGGCATCGACGCTCACCGTGCCGACCAGCACGGGGCGCCCCTGTTCGTGGGCACGGGCGATCTCCTCGACGATCGCGTTGTACTTCTCGCGCCGCGTGCGGAAGACGACATCGTTGTAGTCGACGCGTCGCGCCGCTTCGTTGGTCGGCACGACCACGACGTCGAGCTTGTAGATCTCCCAAAACTCGCCCGCCTCCGTCTCGGCCGTCCCGGTCATGCCCGCCAGCTTGCCGTAAAGACGGAAGTAGTTCTGCAGCGTGATCGTCGCCCAGGTCTGGGTCTCACCCTCGACCCGCACACGCTCCTTCGCCTCCAGCGCCTGGTGCAGGCCCTCGCTGAAGCGGCGGCCGGGCATCAGGCGCCCGGTGAACTCATCCACGATCAGAACCTTGTCGTCCTGGACGACGTACTCGACGTCGCGCTCGAAAAGGCAGAAGGCACGCAGCAACTGGTGAATGGTGTGCAGCTCGTCGGACTTGCGCGCATAGCTCAGATGCACTTCCTGCTTGCGGGCGATGCGCTCCTTCGGGTCCAGTCCCTCGGCCGCGTCCACCGCGCCGAGCTCCGCGGAGAGATCGGGCAGCATGAAATAGTCAGGGTCCTGGGGCGAAAGAAAGCCCCGCCCGCGGTCCGAGAGATTGATGCTGTGTTCACGCTCATCGATCGAGAAGTAGAGGTCGTCGTCGAGGACGTGCAGGCGCTTGTCGCGCAGGTAGTCGGATTCCACACGATGGATCAGCGGTTTGAGGTTCTGCTCCGACAGGAGCTTCAGGAAACGCTTGGTCTTCGGCGCGGCGCGTTGCACCTGCAGCAGCCGGACCCCGGCGGCATACTCGCGATCCCCCGCCCCCGCATCATCCCCGGAGGAACCCGCTTCGCTGCCGGCCAGCGTCCGCTCCGCCTCATTGAGGAACTCGCCCACCAAGGCGGCCTGGGCCCGCACCAGCCGGTCGACCGGATCGCGCAGCCCATCGTAGCGCTGGTGTGAAGAAGCGACCGGGCCCGAGATGATCAGCGGCGTACGCGCTTCGTCCACGAGCACCGAGTCAACCTCGTCGACGATCGCGAAGTGGTGGCCCCGCTGTACGCGGTCCTCCCGGCGCACCGCCATGTTGTCGCGCAGGTAGTCGAAGCCGAATTCGTTGTTGGTGCCGTAAACGACGTCGCATGCGTAGGCCTTGCGCCGGGCCGCATTGTCCATGTCGTGCTGGATCACGCCGACCGTGAGGCCCAGAAATCGCAGGATCTCACCCATCCACTCGCTGTCGCGCCGGGCGAGGTAGTCGTTGACGGTAACGAGGTGACAGCCGCCCCCCGTAAGCCCGTTCAGGTAGAGCGGCATCACGGCGACCAGCGTCTTGCCCTCGCCCGTGGCCATCTCGGCGATCTTGCCGCGGTGGAGAACGATCGCCCCGACGATCTGCACGTCGTAGGGCACCATCTCCCAAGGGCTTTCGTGCCCCACCACCGGCCAGGAGCGCCCGACTTGACGCCGGCAGGCATCCTTGACGACCGCGAAGGCCTCGACCATCAGGTCGTCGACCGTCTCCCCCGCCCCCAGACGGGCGCGGAACTCCGCGGTCTTGGCGAGCAGCTGCTCGTCGCTCAAGGCCGCCAGCGGCGCGTAGGCCGCATTCACCTGCGCCACGAAGGGCCACAGCGGGCGCATGTCCCGCTCATGCTTGGTACCGAAGACCCGCGTGAGCGAGGTCAGATTCTTCAGGCCTCGTAACATGGCGACTCTCTCTTCCGCTCGCGCGGACCGGCGTGCCGCAAGGGCCGGCTACGCTAGCAAAGCGTTTTCGCCTCGAGCAAGGGCTTTCCCGGCTGCCGGTTCTCGCGCGGCAGGCCTACGGCATCAGGGTCATGGCGAAGCCGGAGGCGAGAGGGATGCGCAGATTGTCATCCAGCGGAATCGGCAGCAACTCGATCAGCGTTGCCATCACCGCTCCGACGACCGTCACCCCCCAATTCAGTTCCGGGATGATCCATCCGATGACCAGACAGGAGGCGAGACAAGCCAGACTGCCTTCCAAGGTCTTGCCGAAGATCCGCACGCGCCCGATCGCGCGCCCCACCAGCGCGGCCAGCGTATCCCCCACGATGAGGAAGGACAGCGCGGCCACAGCCACCGGTTTGGCAAAGGCGTACACGCAGATCAGACTCGACAGCAGCAGATAGGTTGCGCCAAGGAGGTTGTAGCGCTCGTGCTCCCGCACGAGCCGTCCGAACAGGATGTAGAAGAAGGACCGGATGCGCGGGTCGTTCAGGCGCAGGACCTCCACCACAAACGCGAGCCCCGTGAGGATCGCGAGGATCAGGCGACCGAGCGGCTCGGCCATGAAGTAGTAGCCGACGGGGATGGCCAGGGCTGACAGGTGAAAGGCCTTGCGTCCCAATTCCTGAAACCAGCTCACATCCACCTCCGGGGTCGCCCCGTTCCTCCACGACCCAGAGGGCAGGTCGCGGCCTGCGCCTCGTTCCTGGCCTGGGAGCCTGCCTCAGGGCACCCGCGGGGTCAATCGGCGGGGTAGACCTCCAGGAAGAACCC
This sequence comes from Candidatus Eiseniibacteriota bacterium, assembly GCA_043806645.1. Lineage (GTDB taxonomy): Bacteria > Eisenbacteria > RBG-16-71-46 > CAIMUX01 > WJJG01 > JAZDGX01. Next base: position 13,630 of record JAZDGX010000020.1, read on the forward strand.
ATAGTGCATGAGGACGCTCTTAACGAAGCGGCGCGTCTCGTTGTAGCCGATCATTTCGACGAACTCATCCAGGTTCCGAGCCCGCCCGCGCCAGCGTCGGGCGGCTGCCAGCCCGCCATTGTAGGCTGCCAGTGCCACGGGCAGTTCCCCTCCGGTCGCACTGAGTAGCTCTTCCAAGTGACAACATCCCAATAAGATATTGTCCTGGGCTCGTGTAAGATCGTAGCCGGTCCACCCCAGGGAGTCGGCCAGGCGGCGGGCCGTTTCAGGCATGAGTTGCATCAGGCCGCGGGCCCCCGCCGATGAGGTGACGGTGCTCTCGAAGAGCGACTCCTGCCGGATGACCGCCAGGATCAACGCCGGCGAGAGATGGAACCGCTCGGCCGCCGCGAGGATTTCCGGGCCGTAGCCTACCGGATAGCGGGCCGCCGGATCGCCCGTGCGGATTCCCACGCGAATCGACTCGCCGGGATCGCCGAGCGCCCGCAGCAACGCCGCCTGACCCACCGGACCAAGCCCGTCCCAGCCAGGCAGGAGGGCCCAAAACTCGCGCGCCCATGCCAGGCGCCCCAGAGAGAGCATTAGCCTGCCCATCCGCGCCGGCGGCTGCCCCTCGATCATCGCCAGAAGCGACTCCGCCCGCGATGCGTCCAGCACGGGGGAAGCCGCCGGCCAGGCCCAGGTTGCCGGGTCGCGGGCACCCTCGGTCAAGGCCGGCCAGAAGAGGGAATCGGCGCCCCCGACCGCGGACTCCCACGCAAGCGCCCAGGCAGCGCGCCGGGCGAAGTACCCCGGATTGCTCTCAGCGGCCGCGCGCGCCAGAAGCGAGGTCCGCGCATCGGGCTCGCTGAGGAGGGCCTGCCACAGGCAGGGTCCGGCAGTCTGGTTCGCCTCGGCGCCGGCGCACATCCGGGCCAGTTCCGAGCGGGCGAACGAGAGGTCCCCGGTTCGCTCGCGGCAGAGGGCGACCCGCAGCCCGCAGTCGCGAGTGCGCTCATCCCTGGGGAAGCGATCGAGGATCTCGCGGAAACAGGCCTCGGCCTTGTCCCACTGCGCGGCATCCTCGTGCTCGCGTCCCAATTCCCAAAGCGCGGTCGCGGCATCCTCGCACTCCTGGATGGAGAGCAACGCGGAATCGACCCCGCGGCCCGCCGCGCGGCCGTAGGCCTCGGCCATCGCGGATGGGTCCTCGCCGCGCCAGCTTCGACCCACCCACAACGCCCCCAGCATCGCCTCAGACCGTTTTCCGCTCGCTTCCAGATCCTCCGCGACGGAGCGGATGTCCGCCCAGCGGCGCGTTGCGCGAAGCGCTTGCAGCAGGCGCCGGGCCGCAGCCTCCCGTTCGCCGGCATCCATCCGCGCCGCGAAGCGGCGCCACGCGAGAAGCGCCGCCGCGAACTGTCCGGCCTCACCGTAGGCGTCTATCACCGCGCGCATCGTCTTTGCGCCCAGTGGGTCACTGGATTTCATCAGGCGATCGGCCTGGCGGACACGGAGCGGGGCGTACCGGCGCCCGCCGGCAGCCCGTTCGACCCCCAGGGTGAAGGCTCTCTCGAATTCGGGGCCGCGCCCGCGCTTCGCATGCGCTTCGGCGAGCAGTGTGGCATTCGCCGCGGCCGCCTCGCGGTCCTCCTGAATATCCGCCGGCCATCGGCAGAGGATCGAGTCCGCCGCCTCGGGCGCTCCCCGGCGCAGGGCATCCCGTGCCGCCAGCAGGGCGAAGCTGCCCGCGAAGCGGTGACCCGGCCGTTCGCTCAGGAGAACGACGGCTGCTTGCTCGGCACGCAGAGAATCGATTCCGTCAAGCGCCAGCACACGCATCAGGTCCGCATACGGGGCCCCGAGCGCGGGTTGCGCACCGGCGAAAAGGGCTACCGCATCACCGAGCGCCCCCCGATTGAAGCGCTCGAGGCCAAGCCATAAGCGCAGGCCTCCGGAGGGGTCCAGGCTGTCTGCGGCCGGCGCCGGGAGCCCGGCCAGCCATGCCAAGGCCTTCGGCTCGCGTGCCGCGAGGGTCTGCTCGATCACGAAGGCTTTTCCCGGACAAGATGGCGGGGCTCCCGGGGGCTCGGCGATGAGACGCTCGCATGCAGCGCTCAGCCCTTGCTGATACGCTGTCTCCGAGGCGAGGATTTCGGAGGGCACCAGAAGGATGCGTGCTCGCTGTGCTGCCCGATCGGCTTGCGCAAGCCCCTGCGCGAGCGAATCCCAACCCGCCCAACCTGCGACCCCACCGGTCGCGCGACCGGCTTCTCCAACCTGAGTCGCACACGCCCCCTGCGCCCCGATCGCAAGAATGCAGGCCACGACCAAGCCGAGCAGCAGCGTCGCACCCCCGCACCACGTGCTGCAGGCGCCCGCAGGGCTCATCCTGGTTCTCGTTGCTCTAGTGCGCAAAGACCCGCTCTCCGGTGAAGTACATGGGCAGGCCGAATTCCTCGCATGCGGCCACGCTCTCGGCGTCATTGCGCGACCCGCCGGGCTGCACGATCGCCCGGACCCCCGCCCCTGCCACGCGTCGAACCACGTCCGGGAAAGGAAAGAACGCGTCGCTCGCGAGCACCGAGCCTTGCACCTCGTGACCCGCGCGCGCCGCCTTCATCAACGCCACCTCGCACGCATCGATACGGCTTGTCTGGCCTCCCCCCACGCCCACGGTCTGCCGCCCGCGCGTGAGGACGATCGCGTTGGAGCGGACGTGACGCACGACGCGCCAGGCGAAATGAAGCTCCGCCAGCACATCCCGCTCAGCCCCGACCCGCGTCGCCAGGCGCCACTGCTCCGGACGGCTCAGTCGAGGCAAGGGGTCCTGGACCAGCACCGCATCGCCAAGGGCGAAGAAATCGGGCCCCGGCGACGCGGGCTCCTCTGCGGCGGGGGGCAGCGTGAGAATCCGCAGGTTCTTCTTCCGCCGCAGCCGATCCAACGCCGGCGGCTTCCAGGCGGGCGCGGCCACGACCTCGAGGAACATCGCCCCGATCTCGTCGGCCAGCTCCTCGTTCACTTCACGATTGACGAGCACGATCCCGCCGAACGCGGACAGGGCATCGCAATCACGCGCCCGGCGGAAGGCCTCCAGGGGGGATTCGCCTAGGGCCAGGCCGCTCGGCATGCGATGTTTGATCACGACGCCAGCGCACTCGTCGAACTCCTCGATGGCACGCCACCCGCACCAGAGATCGGCGAGGTTGTTGTAGGAGAGCTCCCGTCCCTGATGGAATTCGAGATCCTTCCAGAAGCTCTTCCCGCAGAGGTAGCAGGCGGCCGCTTGGGTCGGGTTCTCGCCGTAGCGCAGGGCCATCCAACGCCTGCCTCCGGTAGCCCAGTGCGCGGCCGCACCCAGGCCGCCGGAGAGATAGCGGAAGATCGCTGCATCATAGGCCGCGGTAAGGGCGAAGGCCTCCGCGGCCAGACGGCTCGCCAAGGTCTCCTCGACCGTGCAGCCTTTCTCTCGCAGTTGCGCCGCCACCTCCCCGTATTGCTCGGGCGACGAGACGACCACCACGTCGCGATGGTTCTTCGCCGCCGCGCGGAGCATGGCCGGCCCCCCGACATCGATCATCTCGATGCAGGCGGCGCGGTCGCCCGCCGCCCGTGCGACGGTATCCTGGAATGGGTAGAGGTTGACGCATAGGAGATCGATCGCTCGGATGCCGTGCGCCTGCGCCTGTTCACGATCTTGGGGGTGGTCGCGGCGCATGAGCAATCCCCCATGCACGGGGGGGGTCAGGGTCTTCAGCCGCCCATCGAAGAGTTCGCCGAATCCGGTCAGATCCTCCAGACTCTGGACGGCAAGGCCCGCGCCCTCGAGCGCCCGCGCGGTGGCGCCCGTCGCCAAGAGCTCCACGCCCCCTTCCGCCAGCACGCGGGCCAGATCGATCACGCCCGTCTTGTCATGGGTGGAGAAGAGTGCCCTGCGGATCGGGATCCGCCGAGTCTCGGTCATGGCGTGCCCTCCGAGCGCCGTCGCCTGCCCCGCGTCATCCGGTCAACAGCGCGACGGCGCGCGCATAGCGTTGTTTCGTCTCGGCCACGACCTCCGGCGGCAGAATCGGCGGCGGGCCGTCGCCACTCCATCCCACGGTGCGCAAGTAGTCGCGCACCGCCTGCTTGTCGAGACTGACCGGCGTGCGCCCCGGCCCGACCGATTCACGCGGCCAGAAGCGTGAGCAGTCGGGCGTCAGTGCCTCATCGATCAGCATGAGCCGCCCGTCGATCCACCCGAATTCGAACTTCGTGTCGGCGATCACGATCCCGCGGGCCTCGGCATGGGCGGCTGCGGCCGCATAAAGCGCCAGGCTCAGCTCACGCAGCTTCGCGGCCAGTTCATCGCCCACGATGCCCCTGAGCTGCGCGAAGGAAACCGGTTCATCGTGTCCCCTCTCCGCTTTGGTCGTCGGAGTGAAAATCGCCTGCGGCAGTCTTGCAAAGGGCTCCAATCCGGGGGGCAGACGAACGCCGCAGATGCTCCCCTCGGCACGATAGGCGTTGTAGCCCGAGCCTGCCAGCCACCCGCGCACGACGCACTCGATCGGCACGCGCTCGGCCTTGCGCGCGCGCATGAACCGCCCGGCCAGCCGGGGCGCGTGGGGCTTGAGGATCTCGGGCAAGGCCTCCGGATCGCGGCTCAGGAAATGCGATGGCACCAATCCCGAGAGCCGTTCGAACCAGAAGATCGAGATGCCGTTCAGAATCGCCCCCCGCCCCGGGATTCCCGTCGGCAGAACGCGGTCGAACGCAGAAAGCCGATCGGTAGTGACGATCAGCAACTGCTCTCCCAGATCGAGGATCTCCCGGACCTTGCCTGACGCATCCGGCCGAACCCCGATCTCTGCCAAGCCCATGAAGGGCACCCCATCCGTTCCGACGCGCTCTCCCTCCTTGCGCTCCACCCTCGCTCCTCCTCGTTTGCATGCTCCGGCCGCACCCATCCAGAACCGCGCCCTTATACCATGTCCGCAGGATGGTCACAAGGAACGCGGCGCACCCGACTCGGGAGAATCCACTTCTTTGCGGCGATTCGACTAGAACCCGCGCGCGGCCTCCGCGGGACGCTCCGCAGCTACCAAGACCACGCGCCGCCCCGAGGCGTACCCGGACGCCGCCCAGCCCGGACCGGAGCGGGCCAGGACGACCGTTCCGTCGCGGTCGGTGCGCAGGATCGCGATCCCCCTTTCCTCAAGGGCCGCCAGGGTCAGGCGATCGGGTAGACCAAAACGGTTGTCCTTGCCGACGCTGATCAGCGCAACGCGGGGCTGCGAACGCGCGAGAAAGAGCGACGAGGCCGAACCGGCGCTGCCGTGGTGCGCGGCGGAGATGAAATCCGACGGACCGACCAGGCCCTCCGCGATCCAGCCTTCGATCACGCCCTGGGGAGAATCGGCACACACGATGCCGTTCAGCCCGAGAACGGCGATGTGAAAAGCGAGACACTCGGCGTTCTTCTCCCCACCTCCACCGGATGCGATTCCCTCGGGGGGCGGATGAAGCACTGCCAGCCCGCCCTCCGCCGCTCTCAGGGTGTCCCCGCGCGATAGGGGGATCACCTGCGTCCCCGCGCGCGCGGCCCGCGAGATCCACGCGGAGGTTGCCGGCCCTACTTTCCAGTTGCGCGGGTGGTGGATGAAACGTACGGGAATGCCCGCTGCGCTCAGTTCGCCGAGCCCTCCCGTGTGATCCATATCGTCGTGCGTCAGGATCAGTCGATCGATCCGGAGCCGGCCGCTGGAGCGCAGGATCGGCACGAGACAGCGGGATGCCCGGCCCTCCGCTCCCGCAACCGGTCCGACGTCGATCACCCAGGTTTCTTCTTGCCAGAACAGGACCCATGCTTCTCCCTGTCCCACGTCGACCATCAGTAGCCGAGGTCTTGACCCCACACCCTGTCCCCAGAGTGTCACCGCGACGACGATTGCTGCCGCGCACAGACCTCGCGCCGGGATCGGGATGCGCCCGGGCTGCCACGTCACGGCGACCGCGATCCCGGCGAGGAGCGCAGTGTGCTTGGACAACGAAGCAGGCACGAGCAGGCCCTCGCAAGCCGGTGCTGCCAAGTGGCCGATCTCGAGTATGGCCGTCAGCATCGCCCAAGCGGGGGCCGCGGAGAGATCCTGCGGATATCCCGGGAGCAGGTGGACGAAGAGCGCGACCACGAGGATTCCCAGCAGCAGTCCGGTCAAGGGAATGAGCACGGCGTTGCTCAGGAGATAGAGCGGACTCGCCGCGCCCTCCAAACGCAAGAGCAGCGGCCAGGCCGCCGTTTGAGCGGCCACCACCGCCAAAGCGGTGCGCGCCACCCATGCGAGGGGCTGCCGGCCGTGAAGCATGGCGGGCGGGCGGGCATGCGCCCCGATCAGCGCGAGAGAGACGAGGTAAGTTAGCTGGAAGCCGGGTGCCCGCCAGGCACTCGGCTGGAGCCACAGCGTGAAGGCGAGGGCCACCCCGATCAACGTGCGCGCTCTCGGCTTGCGTCCGGCCGCAGTCGCCACCGCCCACAGCAGACCCATTCCGGCCGCCCTGGCCACCGAAGCGCTCCACCCGACCAGAGAGCCATAGAAGGAGAGCCCCGCGCAGAACAGCAAACACCGAAGCCATCCTCTCGCCAGCGTCAGGCGAAGCAACGCGAAGAGAATGCCCCCGACCATGCCGACATGCAGGCCGCTGACTGCCAGCAGATGTCCAACGCCCGCCCTGCTGAGCGACCGCACGGCCGGCCCCGAGCTCCGTGCCGCCCGCCTTCCAAGGAGAAGGCCCGCTCCAAGATCCCCCGCATCGGATCCCAGCGCGCCGACCATGCGCGCGGAGAGCTTATCGCGCAGCCGCCGTCGCTCCGTGGTCCAACGCTGCTCCATGCGTTCCAGCAGCCCCGCGCGCCGTTCCACCCTGGCGTGCGGATGGACGACGGGCCAGAGTCCCGCGGCTCCTGCTGCCCCCGCGGCTCCCGCAGCTCCCGCCGTGACCGCCTTGCCGACTCCCTTCGAACGAGCCGAACGCGGGGCGACCAGGATAGGGTAGATCCGCCCGCAGACGCCTTGCGCTCTCAAATTCTCCAGGTCATCCCAATCGCCCGGGAAACGCGATGGTCTACCCGAGGCTATCCGGGCCAATCCCTCCCAGCGCTGCGCGTCACTGCCGATGAGCGCGTGCATCATGTCGGCAGGGCCTGCCTGCAAGACGATCGCGCACGCCTGCAAATCCCGCCGCTTCGCGCTCCGAACGGCCGTGAGAAGGATCCTCCCGGAGTCCCACCCCCCCGCGCGCTCCATCCTCACCCAGGCCACGCCCTCTATCGCGCGCACCTGGTTGTGATCGTGCTCCCATTGAGTGCGTGTCCCCATTCCCCGGCACAGGCCCAGAAGGAGAAAGGCCACTATCAACACCGCCCCTGTGAGCGGTCCCCTCAGCCGGCCAAGCGCCGCACTCCGACCCCCCGAGTCCCGTGACGGATCCCCGCCCTCGACACAGAACGCGGCGAGACCGCAGGACACTGCTGCGACGGCCCCCCACCAGCCCGGCAGTCCCTTTCCGCCGGCATCTCCGCACGCCAACCCCGCCGCCAGTGCAAAGCTCACCCACTCCCCGGGGGTCTGAAACGAGGGTATGGAGGTCCCTTCGGCCATGCCCCGCAAGCTAGCGTGCCGGATGCCAGAGCTGACGAGCCAAGGGGGCGATCAAGGAATACGACGGGGAATGAGATCGGGGACTGACATCGGGGAACGCAGCGAGCAGGCTATCAGCGAACGCGCAGCAGCCGGACTCGTTCCGTTCCCGCCGGTGTCCTTATTTCGCAGAAGTAGACGCCCGCCTGCTGAGCCTCATTGCTCGCCGCCGTTTCACCCCAGCGCACACCATGAAGTCCTGGGGAGCACACGCCATCGACAAGCGTGTCGAGGAGGCGGCCCTGCGCATCATAGATGCGTAGAGACACAGGCATCGTATTGTTCAGAGCAAATGTGACCGTCGTATGGAGGTCGAACGGGTTTGGACTGCCGGACAGGGCGATCGTGCTCGGCGGTTGGAACTGGTCGTCGATTCCCGCCGGTCCAAGATAGGTCTGCGCCCGCAGACGGTAGTGGGCCGATCCATCCGCCGAAGCGCTCTGCGTGATCACAACCAGCAACCGCGCATGCTGATCCCACTCCATCACCAGATGCGTGGCCGTTCCCCTATCCAGCGTGATTCGCTCCACTGTCGCCCCCCGGCCCTCACGCAGCCAGGAGATCACGAAAAGCCCGCTCAGGGAAGCAGACCCCTCCACATCGATCTTCAAGCGATTGTCCGCCGAAACGGCCTCCGGCCTCAGTTCGATGTAGTTGGCGCCGAGGGGCTCCGGTTGCCGTCGCAGGGAAGGCTGCCAACCCTCGAGCGGAAACTCGCTGCAGGACAACTCGCAAGCCGGCGCGGCATACGCCGCGCCCTCCGGATAGTGGTCGCCCTCGTCGTTTTCGCCGAGGAACGCATTCCACACCGCCCACGTCGCGTACGCCTCGTCGAGACTCTCGCCTTCCATCTGCAGCGCTTCATCCATGGCGGCCAGCATCGTGACCCCGCCGCGGCCCCAGAACTCCCAGATCCGTTTGAGCAGTTCCGGACCCCAGCGCTCGCTCAGATAGTGCGGCCAGATCCAGGCACCGTATTCGTGAGATCCGTTGCAGAGATCGAGGCGCCTGTGGGGATCGGCGGCCAGAGCAACGACATAGCGATCGTGATCGCGAATGGAGGGATAGGCCTCGCCCTCCATCATGGTGGCCGATTGCTCCATGAACCATGCCGCCTCGGGCTCGTAGCCGTAGCTGAACTGAATCATGTGGAAGTATTCGTGAGCCAGGCTGGCGCGACGGGCATCTTCCGGTGAGACCTGCGTGAACCCGTTGAAGTCGTTTTCCAGAACGATGAAACCGCCCTTGGCCCGCGCCGCGCCCACTTCCTCGTGCAGCGTATATCCGTACACACCCCAACCGAGATCACGCAGGTAGATGTCGATGCGCGCGTCGCCACCGGCGGCGCCATCGCTGGCGGGCAGGGGCCAGCCACGCTCTTCATGGTAGAAGTCCCAGACCTCCTCGCAGATCTGTGCGACTTCGACCACATGGCCCGCCGCGGGGCGGTCGGGGCCGGACTCGGCGTAATGAACACAGAAGTGGGTCGTCTCGACCTGGTGATCGAGATACGAAGGACGCTCCAGGTAGCCTTGCAATTCTTCGAGCGCGGCGGGGTCCAGGCGATCGGAAAGTTGCTTGATCTCATTCAACACCGTCGTTGCACTGCGTGGCTCGCCCGCGTCCTGCGCACGAGACATGGGGGGCAAGGCGTTTGAGAAGAGCTGATCGGCCTCTCGAAGGAGCATCTGGATGGATGCGTCCTGCAGGGGGGCCCCGGCGAGAGCGGCGGATACGGGCAGCAAAAAACAGGCCAGTACGGCGAACCCGGTGCACGTTGAGAACGTTACCCTGCGCATGCCGATCCCCCGAGGCACACGATCGCATGGTGTCTCGAGCCCGGATCAAGGATAGGGAGCCGAATCGGAAATGTCAATGGTGGAAAGCGTTAGATCAGGGGCGCAGGTCCCTGGGAGGCTGGAAATGGCGGATGCGAGGATTGACGCGCCACGGCTGGAAGTGGCCCTGCAGGAACTGACGCGCAGTGCGCAAGGCAATGGTCAGGTCACCTCCCGATCGCAGGCGACCGGGGCCGCGCCGTGGGCGTCGCCTTGCCCCGTTCGGTCGAGGTACCGGCTCCAGGCCGAACGGGCCTTGTTCTTACGCCCCATCCGCCGGTACACCTGCCCCAGCCAATAGAATGTCGGAGCATAGGTGGCGTCCTGCGTCTCGGCCTTCAGTAGATGATCCAGCGCTTCGTCCGGCCTCTCCAGCGCCAGATGGTCCAACGCCATCTGCACGTACAGGTCGGCCGAGGCGTACCCCTGGCGCAAGATGCGATCCGCCTCCCGCAGAGCTTCCTCGTATTGCTCCATGCGGTGCAGCAGGGCCGCCAGATTCCGTCTCGCGGGCAAATAGGCCGGGTTCAACGCCAGCGCGCGGCGGAACTGATCGACGGCATCCTGATTCCGCTCCTCGCCCGCGTAAAGCAGCCCGAGGTTGTAGCGCACGTCCGCATAGCCCGGAGCCAGCTGAACGGCCCGCTCGAACTGCGCGCAGGCCTCGGAGAGAAAGCCTTGGGCAGCATACTCGAAGCCCAGAGCGACGCGTGTCTCCACGCAGTCGGGATCCAGTTCGACCGCGCGCGAGAAGAGACGGATCGCTTCTTCCTCCTCACCGAACGCGACGGCCACCTCGGCCTGATGCCTGCAGTAGCGTGCATCATCGGGCAGAACCAGATGGGCGCGGTCGTAGCAGCGCAGGCTTTCCTCACGCAACCCGTTACGCGCATAGATGCGGCCCAGAAAGCAGTAGAGGTCCGCAGCCAGAGGGCTCCAGAGGAGGCCCTCGAGATGGCGTGCCAGCCCATCGAGGTTCCCCGGGTTTTCGGGCGTGTACCCGAACGTGCGCAGGATCGCGGCGCTCGTTGTGCTGAGACTCGCTGCCGAGCGCAAGTGTGTCTCCGCCGCCCCCCGGTCATTGCCCCGCAGGGCGAAGACAGCTCCGTAGTGATGGTGCAGCGTCGTGCCGGACCGTCCTTCGCCCTCGAAGGCCTGCAGCGGATCCCCGCCCGAAGCCCAGAGGGCGTAGGCGCGATCGACCGTGGCCCAGATCCACTCCTCGCGGGGCGATTCCCCGGCGATGTCCCCCCTCTCCCCCGGGGCCCCCTTGCCCTGCAGCACGTGCGAGAGGCGCAGCGCATAGTAAGCGCCGCGATAACCGGGATGGATGCCGAGCGCCTCCTCGAACTCCCGTTGCGCGCTGGCATGACGACCCTGCGCCAGCTTGAGCAGGCCCAGGCGATAGCGTACATCCGCATAGGTCGGATGCTGCGCGGCAAGTTCCTCGAGCACCTTCTCGGCTTCCTGGCTTCCGTTCAGCACCAACTGAGACGGCCCGGCCGACGTCGTCGCCCGCGATGGCGGCGTCTCGGAATTCGTCCGTGTCTTTGAGTTCATGTAGTCTCGACTCCTTGCCCGCTGTCCAACTGAAAAACGACCTGACGGACGCCGGGAATTCCTTCGACCTCGGAGCGCAGTCTCTGCACCAGGCGCGCTCGGTGTACCGTGTCGTCGAGATTGACTCCACCCCCGGGCTCCACGACAAGCGGCCCCTTGAGAACGACGATGCCCTCCGCGGTTCCAACCTGCAGCGATTCCGGGTGGATCCAGTGCCGCGCCAGCACCTGCCGGACGCGCGCGTTGATGGCATAATCAATACTGGCCATGGTTGCTCCTCCGGCCTACCCCCGCGGGTTCGGACACGCCTCGGCGGCGCATTCTCCGATCCTCGACGCTCGGTCCCTCCCCTAATGGGCAAGCCGCATGCCAGCAAGACCCGCGTCCTACTTTCCCTAGATCGGCCTGGCCCTCCCTTTCCCTGAGACGTCAATGCACTGGGGCAGCGTAAGCTGGGGCCGCCGGGGGCCCTCACGCGTATCCGGGGGTGGCCGGGCCGGACGGAGGCCGGCTTGGGGGTGGCACTCTGGGGGGGGCAAGAAAACTACCGCGGGGGCGAGAAGTTGCGCTGCGAAGGAAGTCCGTCTCAGAACGAATAGGAACCGGAGAGCCGGTGGCTGCTGCCGAGCGCCTCGTGAGGTACGAAGGCGTAATCGATCCCGAAGCCCCTCAGCCTGAAGCCTGCTCCCGCCGTCACTTGACCGGGGTTTGCCGATGTCAATTGCTCGCCGCTCTCCTGCCAACCGCCGCGGATCGCAAACAGCCCCCGGTACCAGGCTTCCAGGCCGATCCGCACATCCCCTCCCGCATC
>JAZDGX010000021.1:0-7867 GCA_043806645.1 Candidatus Eiseniibacteriota bacterium
CAGGCGACCTCGGAGGCAAATAGAAGCGGATGAAGCAGCTCCGCGGACTCGGATGACGCGCGGATGCATATGCGGACGGCCCATCCGCATGTACGGATTTCGAAACCGATGTTCGAAATCCGGAAGTCGCAGTACAGAAGCCGCAATCCGCGCCCGCTGCGACTCGCATGCCGGCAACCGAAATCGGCCTCACGGATTGACAGTGCCCTGGGCCGCGCCATACCATTTGCGCCGTTCCTGATTTCTCTCGTGGAGTCGATTGCCGTGCGGGGTTTGCCCGATCCGGTCCGAAACCTCTTGCCGCTCTCCGGAGGGCGCCGGACCGACGAGCATGGTGCGGACCGGCCGTAATCCACGCGCGGTCCGTCACCGTCGTCCGACGGAGGAGGAGTGCTCGCTTCCGTCCCCGAGTTGCCGGCATGCCTGGCGCGCCTTCTCTGGCATGCTCTGCGACAGGGCCCTCCCGTGGTGACCCTGGATCTTCTGCGCAGCGACCTCGCGCACGAGTTGAGATCGAAGATTCCCTGCCTCTCGCTGCTGCTCGCCGAATGGCAGCGCGGCCGCTATCATGCCGAGGACCCCGCGGACGCGCTCGAAATCCTGGACGAGATCGAGCGCAATCTCTTGCGGTATGCCGCTCTGTTGGCGAGCCGACCGTCGACGCTGCTGCACGCCTCCCGAATGCTGGCTCGGATTCGCGCGGCCCGCGGGAGGATCCGTCCCGCGCTGACCGGACGGACCTTGTCGCTCGTCACTCTCGAGAAACTGCGGACTTCGCTCGATCGCCTGCTCGCCGACGGCCTCCATCTGGCCGAGCGCGCCTCGCACCCTTGCGCCGTGCGCATCGAGGACCTGGCCTCCGAGATCACCGATGAGCTGCGCCGCGAGGCGGGCGGCGGCCTGGCTCCGCGGACGATCGCGGTCCACTTCGAGGATCGCCGCCCGGGCGTGTCTACCTGGGTACCCCGAGCGGAAGTGCAGCATTGGCGCGACCTTCTGCGCAACATCATCCGTAACGCCGTCCAGGCGACGTGCGAGCGTGAAGCGGCCGGCACCGTCCCGACGACTCGCCGCCCGCGTCCGGTGATCGTGAGGCTCGCCCCGCTGGCCGCCGGGCTCGGCACGCGCGTCGAGGTCGTCGACGAAGGGGTCGGAATGACCTCCGCGGAAATCGGCCGGATGTGGGTCTCTGGAAGCGGGACTCATGGCCGCGGCCGCGGCCATGGACTCACCGAGGCCAAGCACCGCTTCGCGCTCGACCGCGGGAACATCGCAGTGAGCAGCGCGCCCGGCCGGGGCACGACCTTCACCCTCGAACTGCAGCCCCGCGACATCCCGATTTCCCCGCCCTCCCGCCTGCTTCCGTGCACATTGGCGGCGGCCGTAGTGTTGCTGCCCGCTTTCGCCGTCGTCGCGATCCTCGCGCCGCGCACTGCGGAAATCGTCACCGCGGAGATCGTCAACCCGACCACGATCCGCACGCTCGGAGAGCGGGGACAAGTGATCTGGGAGCGAGACCTTGGCGAAGCGATCATCGAGAACTCAGGTGGATCCCTGATCTTCGTGGACGGGGAACTCGTGCGCGAAAGGCTTTCCCCCCTGGTCCTGCGCAACGCGCGGGGCCGCGCCCGGGGGATCCTGCTGGCCACGCAACCCGATGCGGGCGATTGCCGGCTGCGCCTGATCCGCCCCGGGGCCCAGGACCGGTGGGTGCGCACCATGCGATTCAAGCCCCCCGCGTCTGAACCGACCTCCCGTTCTTTCTCGCAGTCCCAGATGCAGTGTCGCTGGGGGGACGGGCGGGATGTCGCCGCCGTCACCGTGCGGGATCGCTGGTACGCCGCCACCACGGTACAGTTCATCTCCTTTGAGGGGGAATCCCTGGGAGCCTACTATCATCCTGGGCATCTTAATCCGATCTGCTCCGGCGACATCGACATGGACGGCCGGGAAGAGGTCCTGCTCAGCGGGATCAACAACTTCGCCAAGCACGACTCCACGATCGTGCCGAGCGCGTGCGAAGACTACGTCGATTGCATGGTGATGCTCGAGCCTCCCGCGGTCAACGGACAGGCCTGGCCCTGGCACGGCTGGAACGACATGGACGCCGCGCGCGAGGAGGCCTATCTATTGATCCCCCCGCTGGGGCCCCGCGAACGGGGTGAGATCTTTCATGTGGATGTCAGCGCCGCGCCGCGCCCGCCCGGTGCGCCGGCGATCGAGGTGCGTCTCGCCGACGGGCGGATCTACCGGACCGACGAGCACCTCCGGCCCTTCTCCTGCCTGATCGGGGATTTTACCGCGGCCGAAAGCCTGATCGTCCGGTACGAACACTTTCCGCTGGTTTATTTTTTTAACGGCCGGCGCGAGACGATCGAGGTGCCCATAGGAGATCGTACGCCATGAGCAGCAAGCCGCAGGCGACCATCCTCATCATCGACGATCGGCCGGACGCCCTGCGATTCTGTCAACGCCTGATGGGCGAGACCTACGAGTTTCTACATGTGGAATCGGCCATCGACGCCCGGGCGTTGCTCGCGCGCCGCGACGACATCGCGGCGCTCATCCTCGATCGTGACTTCTCGAAAGCCGACCCGGCCAAACTCCTCGGCGGAGCACAGAACGCGCGCAACGAAGGCATGCACATCCTGCACTGGCTGAAAGAGCAGCACCCCACGCTCCCCGTGCTGATGGTCACCGGGTACCGCGAGCAGCGCTCGGCCGTGGAGGCTGCGGATCTCGGCAGCGACTACGTTACGTGGGAGGACATCCACGCCGACCCGCAGATCCTGCGGGCGCTGGTGGAAAAGATCCTGCATCGGCACGCGCCGGACGACGAACGGATCCTGGCGCGCTTTCGGGAGTGCGGGCTGATCGTCGCGTCCCCTCGCTTTGCCCACGCCCTGGTTGCGTTGGGCAAGGCCATCCCGCGCCAAGCGCCGATCCTGATCCAGGGCGAGACGGGCACCGGCAAGGACACCCTGGCCTATGCCATTCATGCCCTGAGCGGAGATTCCTCGCGGCCGTTTGTAAATACCAACGTCGCCGCCTTGCCTCCGGGATTGGTCGAGGCGGAGCTCTTCGGCTACCGCAAGGGAGCTTTCACCGGAGCGACGCGGGACTACGCCGGCCGGATCCGCCTGGCAGAGGGCGGCACGCTCTTTCTGAACGAGGTCGGGGACATCCCCACGGCGATCCAGGTCAAACTGCTCTCGGCGATCGAAGACCGCAAGGTCAGTCCGCTGGGCGATGAGAAAACCTATCCGGTCGGCTTCCGCCTCATCGCGGGCGCTTCGAGCGATCTGCGCGAACGGATCGCGCAGGGACGCTTCCGCTCCGATCTCTACTACCGGCTGGCCTATCACACGATCGAGACGCCCCCGCTGCGCGAACGACGCGAGGAGATCCCCTTGCTCGTGCGCGCCTTTCTGCGCGATGCCGGCCAGGCCGCCGGATACGGCCCGGCCACGATCACGCGCGAAGCGATGGAGTATCTCTGCGAACAACCCTGGCCGGGCAATGTCCGCCAGTTGCGTGCGACGGTGGAGAAGGCCTCGGCCTGCGCGGTCTATGCCATCACGCTGACCGATGTCCGCGAAGCCGCGATGACCGCACCGGAAATCGCATCGGAACCGGAAGGCCCGCCGGCGCCGGAGGAAGTCGCCGCGGGAGGGGCGGGGCCCGTCGCGAGTGAGTGGACCGGCCTGCGCCCCGCGCCTCGTGTGAGCGCGCCGGACTGCGAGGAGGCCCTCTTCGAAAAGCGCTCGCTTGGCCAAGTCGAAGACATCTACTATCATTATCTCTATCGAAAGACGGGCGGCAACATGCGCGAGGTGGCGCGGCTGGCCCGCGTGGCGATCTCTACCGTCTACGCGTGGCGGCGCCGCTCCCAGCGCAGCGCTGAGGAGACGACGTAGGACCCGGCGGACCGCGGCTAGCCCTCCCAGTCCGGCACTCGCACCGGAAGGACCAGCACATTCAGTCCATGGAACGTGAGCCGCCGCTGCAAACCGAAGGCGACCTCGTTGTGCAGCAAGCGCGTGCTGAGCGTCTCCTGCCCGAAGACGACCTGGCCCGCGACGAAGAACACATCCGGTTCCCGCTGCGCAATCTCGATCGCCAGCCGCTCCAACTCGGCCACCACGTCGGTCGCCGTCGCCCAGCGAATCTCCCCCTGCAGCCCTTCACTCTTCACGAGGGAGACGTAGCGGTCGAGATCCCGCAGCCGCTCGTCGCGAAGGGCTTTGACTTGCTCCGCGTTTTGGAAGTGATCGGAGTCGACCTGCGCCACGCTCACGAAGATCACTTTGCGCAGCTCATTGCCGAAGAGGCTTCGCACGCGCGCCAGAGCATGCAGGCCCAGACCGCCGTAGCGGTTGACGAAGAGCACGACCGTGCGACCCGTCCGCGACCGTGCGGTGGCATCCGCTTCCAGCACGGCGTCCGCCGCGGTCATGTCCAGCAGGTTGATCGCGTAACCCACCCGGCGGTAGTGACGTCGCACCAGGAAAGCGATGAACACGAAACCGCCGGTGATCAGGACCGTCAGCCAGCCGCCTTGGAAGAACTTGAGCGACACGGTCACCACCAGGATCGCCAGCGATATCAGCATTCCCGTGCCGTTGATCGCCAGCTTGTTCCCCCACCCGTGTTCCTCGCGCCGCACGCGCCACCAGTGGCGCACCATCCCGAGCTGCGAAAGCGTGAAGGTGATGAATACATTGATGCTGTACATGAGCACCAGGTGGCTGACCTGGGCGCGGGCGTAGATCAGCATCACCGCCGCCACCACTCCCATGAAGAGCACGCCATTGCCGGTCACCAGCCGGCTGCTCAGATTGGCGAAACGATTCGGCACCCAGTGGTCGACCGCCATCGAGGCCATCACCCGCGGACCGTCGACGAAACCGGCCTGCGCCGCCACGAAGAGCAGCGCTCCCTCGGCCAACAGCGCCAGCCCGATGAAGAGCCCGCCCCAGGGAATGGCGCCGGTGTTCCAGCCGCCCGCAAACTGATTCAGCAGGCTCGCATTCAGCGTTCGTCCCGGTTGGTGCTCGATGCCGAAGAGCCGGTAGCCGACCAGGATGCCTCCGGCGGTCAGGGCGAGCGAGATCGCCATGTAGAGCATCGTGCGCTGGCCGGTGCGGACGCGGGGCTCACGCAGCACCGGCAAGCCGTTGGAGACCGCCTCGATGCCGGTGTAGGTCCCGGCGCCCAGGCTGAAGGCCCGGAGGAAGATGAAGAGCGTGGCCCAAAACCCGATCTGCTGGATGCTCTCCCGTGTGCCCGACACCGATTCGTGGACCACGGACGGTAACGCATCCGCGTGCGTGACCAACGAGCCGAGGATCAGCACCGCGTGGGTGATCACGAAGATGATGAAGATCGGCATCAAAGCCGTCACCGATTCCTTCACCCCGCGCAGATTGAGGATCACCAGCAGGAGAATCGCCGCGAGGCACAGCGGGACCTTGAGGGGTGAGTCGGCATGGGAAAAGAACGACAGCAGCGCGGCGACCCCGCTGGCGATCGAGACCGCAATCGTCAGGACGTAATCGACCACCAGGGCGCAGCCGCTGACCACGCCGAAAGAGGGAGAGAGTAGATGCGTGGCAACGATGTAGCCCCCGCCGCCGCTCGGGAAGCGCTTGATGATCTGGCTATAGCTGGCGGCGATAATCGCGACCGTGAGCGCGGTCCCGAGCGCCAGGAAAAGCGCCAGATGGACATGGCCGTGCAGGGCCAGGTACGCCTCTTCCGGTCCATAGCAGGAGGATGAAAGCCCGTCGGATCCCAGGCCGACCCAGGCGAAGAAGGCAATCAGCGAGATGTGCTGAAAGATCCCCGCTTCGGTGGGGCTCTTGGTCCGTCCCAGGATCAGACGCTCGATGCGGCGCAGCCCGCCGCCGAGCATCTCGGTGATACCTCTCATCATGGTCGGAGGCTCCTTGCGAGCGGAGAATAGGGACACTGGGAGTCGCAGGCAACCATGAGGGTTCGGCATGCGGGTTCGGCGGCCCCTGCGACAAAGGACTTTCGCCCGGAAGG
The DNA here is from genome assembly GCA_043806645.1 of Candidatus Eiseniibacteriota bacterium. GTDB lineage: Bacteria > Eisenbacteria > RBG-16-71-46 > CAIMUX01 > WJJG01 > JAZDGX01. The sequence continues at coordinate 6,049 of JAZDGX010000021.1, forward strand.
CCTACTTCCCACAACCCACTTCCGGATCAGGTCTTGCCGAATTCGTTTTCCAGCGAATCTCCTCCGCCCTTATGGCATGCTCCCGACATGGAACCGAGGCCATCCGTGAATCCCAACCACCTCCTTTTCATCAGCGGATCCGTGGGCCTGGGGCACGTTACCCGCGACCTGGCCATGGCGAGGGCCTTGCGGCAAGCGCTGCCGGGAGTAGAAATCGACTGGCTGGCCGCCACTCCGGGCAGTCAGGTCTTGCGGGAAGCGGGCGAGCACCTTCTACCCGAAGCAGCCGCTTGGGCCGACGAGAGCGCTCCGGGAGCGGAACTTGCCGGCCGCAACGCCGCTCGCGGCCGGCCCTTCCAGTTCAACGTGCTGCGCTCGTTCTTGTCCAACCGCCGGCAGCATCGCCGCAACGTGGAGATTTTCCGCAAGGCCGTCGCTGCCCGCAGCTATGCCCTGATCATCGGCGACGAAGCCTATGAGATCGCCCTGGCGTTGCGGGCGGGAACGGTGCGAACGCACGCTCCGTTCGTCATGCTCTACGATTTCATCGGCATCGACCCGATGACTCGCCATCCCCTCGAACATATCGGGGCCTACGTCACCAATCGCCGCTGGGCCTGCGGCTACCGGCGCAACCGCGCCGTCAAGATCACCCCATGCTTCATCGGTGAGGCCGAGGACATCCCCGATCGACCTTTCGGCCCCGGGCTTCCCAATCGACGCCGCTGGACCCGGGAGCGCTGTCAAATCCTTGGCTACGTCCTGCCGTTCGACCTGGCTCAATGTCAAGACCGACCGGCGTTGCGCAAGCGGCTAGGCTACGGCGAGGAACCCCTGGTCGTGTGCACCGTCGGGGGATCGGGGGTCGGCAGGGAGTTGCTCGCGTTGTGCGTCGAGTGCCATCCCCTCCTCCGGAAAGAGATTCCGGATCTGCGCATGTTGATCGTAGGCCCGCAGATGGAACTCCCGGCGATCGGTGATGTGCCGGGACTGGAGCTGCGCGGTTACGTTCCCGCCCTCTTCGAGCACTTCGCCGCCAGCGATCTCGTGGTGACTCAGGGCGGGGGAACCTCCACGCTGGAGTTGACTGCGCTCCGGCGGCCCTTTCTCTACTTCCCCCTGGAGGGCCATTTCGAGCAGCAGATCCACGTGGCCGGCCGCCTGGAGCGCCATGGCGCCGGCATCCGGATGCGTTTCCGCGAAACCACGCCGCGGGATCTGGCGGAAACGATCGCGGCTCACATCGGAGAACAAGTTACCTACGAGCCGATCCCCGCGGAGGGCGCACACCGCCTGGCCGAGGTGGCCAGGGGTCTGATCGAGGGGCCGTGATCCGAGCCCCCGGATCTGCTCTTTCTCAAGACCGGCTCCGGCAATCCGGTCACCGAGGGCTGCACTCCGGGACCGGAATGCGCCATCTATAACGCGATTTCCCCCGGTCGGTTGCCGCGTCCAATGTTCTTGAGATCGCCCCTGGCTTTCGTGCTAAGCTTCGGATATGGAATCCAGACATCCCCTCGTTCGCGTGCGCCGATTGAGCGAACAAGGGATCGAAGATGATTGGCGTCGCTTCACTCCTGCCGAGCGTCTGGCGCTCATGTGGCAACTGACATTGGACGCCTGGGCCTTCATGGGAGACTCGCGTGCTCAATCGCGATTACCGCGACATGTTGTCCGCATTGTGCGAGGAACAGGCTGAGTTTCTTCTGATCGGTGCCTATGCCCTGTCCGCGCACGGACTGCCCCGCGCCACCGGAGACATGGACATCTGGGTCCGGCCATCCGCGGAGAATGCCCGTCGCGTGTGGAAGGCATTGGC
>JAZDGX010000022.1:0-6940 GCA_043806645.1 Candidatus Eiseniibacteriota bacterium
CCCCGCTGCCCGCCCCCGCTGCCCGCCCCCCGCCCCCCCGCCCCGCACGCATTCCCACCCGCCGGGGGGGCGCGAGCGCACCTACGGCGCCCTCGCTCAAGAGCGACGCCGGGCGGGCCGATGGTTGTGCGGGAGGGTCGCTCGGCCGATCCGGCTGGAGAATCGCGGGGGAATCGCATGGATCCGCTCAGGCATCCCGGGACGGTGCTCGGGTTTCAGTCGCTCTGCAAGACCTACCGGCAGGGATCGAAGCGCAAGGTCCGTGCGTTGCACGAGGTGAGCTTCGAGGTTGCGGCGGGGGAGGTCTTCGCGCTGCTGGGCCCCAACGGGGCCGGCAAGACCACGCTCATGAAGATCGCGCTGGGGCTGCTGCGACCGAGCGCCGGCGCCGGTGTCCTGTTCGGACGCCCGCTCGGAGACCTCGAGGCGCGGCGGGCGATCGGTTTCCAGCCCGAGCAACCCTATCTCTATCCTTTCCTCACGGTCGAGGAGACGCTGCGCCTGCTGGCCGAGATGTCGGGGATCCCGCGGGCCGGGCTCGCCGCGGCCATGGCTCGCGCCGCCGCCGATTGCGGACTCGAGCCGGTGATGAAGACGCAGGTGCGGCGCCTCTCGCGGGGCTGGCTGCAGCGGGTCGTGCTCGCGGGCGCGTTGCTGCCCGATCCGCGCCTGCTGCTGCTGGATGAGCCGATGAGCGGGCTCGATCCCGAGGCGCGTGTCTCGGTCAAGCAGCTGATTCGACGGCTGAGGGAGGAGGGCCGGACCGTCCTCTTCAGCTCCCACATCCTGCCCGACGTCGAGCAGCTTGCCGATCGTCTGGCGATTCTCCGTCGGGGAGAGCTGGTCGCCTGCGGCTCGTTGGATCAGATCCTCTGCGGCGCCGTCGAAGGCTACGAAATTGAGCTGCGCGGGCGTGCCCAGCCGCTGCCCGGCGCCCCGCTCCGATGTGTCTGGGAACGCCCCGCGGAGGGCCGATCGCTGTGGCGCCTGGAGGCGACCGACCCCTCCGCGCTCCAGCCGCTGTTGGCTCGCTGGATCGCCGCAGGCGTCGAGATCCTCGCGGTGGTTCCGCAGCGGGAGGGCCTCGAGTCCTTCGTGGCGCGAGCGTTGAAAACGACGGAAGCGGGGCGGCCGGAGGCGAGCCGCGCGCCCACTATTGCGGTGGCTTGAGAAGGAGTCTCCATGCGCACGGTCCTCTCGCTGGCCCGGCACACGCTGATCGATGCGTTGCGCGAGCGCGTCTTTAGCGCCCTGGGGCTCTTCCTGATCGTCTTCATGATTCTCGCCCGCCTGATCGATCCGCTCGCCCTCGGAGAAGGCCGCCGGATCACGATCGATCTGGGGCTCACGCTCATGACGCTCTTCGGCCTGCTGCTGATCCTGCTGCTCGGCACGCGGGTGGTGCAGAAGGAGATCGACCGCAAGACGATCCTGCTGCTCCTCGCCCGCCCGGTGCGCCGCGGCGAATTCCTGCTGGGGAAGTTTCTCGGCAGCCTCGCCGTGACGGGGGCCGGGCTGGCCGGAATGCTGGCGCTCCTGGCCCTGGTGCTGGCCGTCTCAGGCTTTCACTTCGATCTCTCGCTGGCCGTGGCGGGCTACTTCGCCTTCCTCGAGCTCGCGATCGTGTGCGCCTTGAGCATGCTGCTGACGGTCTTCACCAGCCCCGCGCTCGCCTCGTTCTTTCTGCTCGGGCTATTCACCGGCGGGCATCTCGCGCCCAGCCTGCTCGACGCGGCGAGACTCCTGCCCGGCGCGGGGGCGCGGGTGCTGGAAGCGCTGTTCCTGCTCATTCCCCGCCTCGACCTCTATCGCTACAGCCTCGAGGTCGTCCATGGGGTGCGCCCATCGGGGCCGGAGGTCGCGTGGGCGACGGCCTATGCGCTGCTCTACTCGACGGCCGCGCTGCTGCTGGCGCTGCTGGTCTTCCGCCGGCGCGAATTTACCTAGACGGAGACCGAGGATGCCATCGCTGCAGGGGCAGGGATTCTGGAAACGGTTCGCACGCGCCGGTCGGAGCCGGGCGCGCGGGCCGGCGTTGTGGCTGGTGTTGCTGATCTGCGCGTTCGCGGCGCTCTCCGCGGCGGCGGGTGGGAGATTCGCCCGCACCCGGTGTCCCGTCGACGACGCCGTCGAGCTGGCGCTCTTTCCCTCGGGCCGCCTGCTCGAGGGCTTGAGCTTCGGGCGGCCGCGCCTGATGGCCGACTTCGCCTGGTTGGCGGCGATCCAATACTACGGCCGCCACCGGCAGACCGACCGGCGCTATCCGATGGCCGATCACCTCTTCCGCGTGATCACCGACTGCGATCCGGGCTTCGCGAACGCCTACCTCTTCGGCGCGCTGATTCTGGCCGAGGCGGGCGAGGCGGGTCCGGCCGAGGAACTGCTGTCGAAGGGCATGTCGGCGAACCCCGGCTCCTGGATGCTCGCCTTCGAGCTGGGCTTCTTCCACTACACCTACACGCACCGCTGGGACGACGCCCTGGCTGCCTTCTATCGCGCCGCCGCGCTTCCCGAGGCCCCCGAGTACGTTGCGCGCTTCGCCGCCGCCGCCGGGGAGAAGGCCCGCCGCCCCGAGCTCGCCGCCCAGCTCTGGTCGATGATTGCGCTCGAAAGCGAGAACGAGGAAATCCGTCGCATCGCCCGCGACCGCCTGGCCGCCCTCCAGGCCTCCGGTCCCCGGCCCGAATAGAGCCCCCCGGGCGGAAATGGCTGAACTTCGCCTCCTTCTGCCGCTCAGGTTTTTGCCGTCCCTGGACGATAACCACAAAAGGACAAGCCGGCTGGAACACTCTCCGCGGGGGAGTGAAGGGCCCACCCCATAGGGCCAGGAGGGTCGCCATGGTGTTCTCCCGGGAAAAGACCTGCGTGGGGCTGGACATCGGCTCGAGCAGCATCAAGGCCGTCGAGCTGGAACGGCGCGACGATGGCGTGCGCGTCGTGCGCTTCGGCGAAACGCGCCTGCCTCCCGATGTGATCGTCGACGGCGAGATCATGGATCGCCAGGCAGTGGTGGAGGCGGTCCGCGAATTGTTCGCCTCCTGCGGCATCACGCGCCGCCGCGTGGTGGCCGGGGTCCACGGGCGGGGCGTGATCGTCAAGAAGATCACCATGGACCGCATGGGACGCGATGAGGCCTCCGAGGCGATCTTCTGGGAAGCCGAACAACACGTGCCCTATGACTTGAACGACGTCTCGCTCGATTTCCAGATCCTCGACGTCGACATGGGGCCGCGCCAGATGCAGGTGCTGCTGGTGGCGGCCAAGCGCGATCTGATCCTGAATCGCGCCGAGATCGTGCGCGAGGCGGGGCTGATCCTCGATGCCGTGGACGTCCATTGCTTCGCGCTGCACAACCTGCTCGAGAGCTGCGCGGGCCACGAGGCGGGCGAAGTCATCGCCCTGCTCAACGTCGGCGCGGATACGACCAACCTGATCGTCGCCCGCGATCACGCGCCGCTGTACACGCAGGATCTCGCTTTCGGCGGCACCTCGTTTCTCCAGGCGATCCAGAAGTCCGCGCTCTTGAGTCGCGAGGAGGCCGAGCGTGCGGTGCAGGACAAATCCGCGACGGTCGACACGCGCATCCCGCGGGAGGAACTTGTCGCCGATCTCTCCGCCAGTCTCGACAAGGCGCTCAACTACCTGCGCAGCTCGGGCGAGGCGGATCGCATCGATCGCATCCTGGTAAGCGGCGGCGGTGCGCACATCGAGGGGCTGGTGGCAGCCCTGTCGGATCTGCAGTCGGCTCCCGTGGCGGTTCTCGATCCGCTCTCCCGCTTCAGCGCGTCGCGCAAGGCGGGGGGCGAATCCGAGGTCGCTGCGGCCAGCCTGGCGGTCGGCATCGGGCTTGCGCTGAGAAAGGAGTGACCGCCGTGATCAGCGTCAATCTCCTTCCGCTCGAAGAACGGGTAATCGAGCACGACCTCGGGGCCGCCCCGCGCGTCAAGTTTCTGCTGCCGCTGGCCATCGCGGTCGCCCTGATCGTGCCGGCCGCCGGATTCTACTGGCAGCAGGAGAATCACCTGCAGACACTGCGCCGCGATATCCAGGTGGCCGAGCAGGAGCAGCTCTCGCTCCAGCCGCGCATCCAGATGCTCGAGGGGCTGAAGGTGAAGCAGGCCGACTTGGAGCGGCGGCTCAATCTGGTCCGGGATCTCAATCGCTCGCGAACGTTCCCGGTGCGCGCGATGGATGAGCTGTGCCTGCAGATCCCGCAACACCTCTGGCTGACGAAGATGCGGCAGGGGGAGGATAAGCGGTTGCTGCTCGAGGGACTGACCTTCTCGAATCTGGTGGTGGCCGAGCTGATGCGGCGTCTCGAGGAGACGGCCGTCTACGACAACGTGGATCTGACGATCACCGAGCGCAAGCAGTCGGGTGAGGATCGGGTGATCCATTTCACGGTGACCGCCGACGTCGTCCGCGCCGCGCCCTAACGGGGGCGGCGGCGCGCACGGGCCGGGCGGCCCGCGCGGCGCATTCACGAATCGACGGCGGGTAGAGAAGAGGAGCCGCGCATGGAACAGCAGAAGCAGCGCTTGCTCAAACACGTGCTGATCGGCACGGCGGTGGCGGGGTTGCTCTACGTCCACTTCGGCACGACGCTGCTGCCCTTGACGCATCGGGCGCGGGCGGCGGAGATCGGACAGCTGGAGCAGCGCCACGATCAGATCCGCCTGCAGGTCGATCGGGCGCACCGCCTGGTCGGCGGGCTGCCGCGGCTGGAGGCCGCCTACGCGGGGATGCTGGCGCAGTGGGACCTCGCGCAGCGGCTGTTGCCCGAGCGGACCGAGATCGCCGCACTCCTGCGCGAAATCAGCTTCCGCGGTCAGGAGAGCGGGGTCGACTTCACGCTCTTCAAGCCCGGGCCGCTCACTGCGCACGACTTCTTCTCTGAGAAGTCCGTCGAGATCCGGATCGAAGGGGGCTATCACCAGATCGCCCGCTGTCTCAACCAGCTCGCCCGCATGGATCGCATCGTGCACGTGCGCGATCTCGAAGTGGAGGAGATCCAGGGCAACGAGCGGGAGAAGGAGGGACCGACCGCCCGCGCCCACTTCTTCGTGAGCGCCTACGTGCTGGGCGGGGCGCCGGTGAACGCGGAGCCGGCCGCTGCCGAAAAGGGCGGATTGGGCGGGGCGGTCAAGCGACTGGTCGCCGGCCGTCAGGAGTCACCCGCGGCGCCCCGGGTCGCCGGCAGAACCGAGGGAGGAAGCGAGGAATGAGCAGCGCCATGCGAATTCCGGCCCGTCTGCTCCTGGGCGCGTTCGTGCTCGGTGCCCTGTGGCTTCCGGCGATCGAGATCCGGAGCGCGGCGGCGGCCGAGGCCGAGAGCGCCGCGGTTGCCGAAACTGCGGGTGCGCCGGCAGGCGAGCGCGAAGGCCCGCCGATGCTGATCGAGGATTCGTCCGGATCGGCCGGAGAGGCCCGCTTGCTCCAAGAGGATCCCCGGGTGGGCGAATGGCTCCATCCCGAACCCTATCTCTATCGCAGCGCGGGCCGGCGCGACCCGTTTGCATCGCTGCTGCCCGACGGCGAGGAGCAGGCCGACCTCGAACCGGGGGTCGCCGATCTGATCGTCGTGGGCATCCTGTGGGGCGACCGGGACCGTCTGGCCTTGGTCGAGACGCGCCAGGGCAAGGGGCTCATCCTGCGTGAGGGAGACCGCGTGCGCGACGGGCGCGTGCTTGCCATCTCCGTCGACGGCGTCGCCTTCGTTCAGTACTACTACGGTCTATCCCGCCGGGTGAATCTCCCGATGGTTTCGAGCGAGGAGGTTGGCAATGAGCGTTGAGCGCTGCGCACGAGTGGGTCTGTGGGTCGCGATGCTCGTTTCGGCCGCGATCGCGATCGGCGCCGGGTCGTCGATCGGCGCGCAGGACGCGCCCGCGCCTCCTGCAGAGACCCCTTCGGTCGCGCCCGCGGAGAGGGTGCCCGAGGCATCGCGGGTCACGGGGGTTCTGTTGACCCCGGTCGAGCCGGAGGGCGCGACGTTGACCGTCACGGCCACCGCCGATCCGCGGCCCTATCTGTTCCAGCTTTCCGATCCCGATCGCGTCGTGCTCGACCTGATGGGCGTACGGGAAGGGCCCCCCTTGCAGTGGAAGTCCGAGCAGGGCTTTATCCGCAGGGCCCGCTGGGGAACGCGTGAAGGCCGGCAGGGCGAACCGGTGGTGCGCTACGTCATCGAAACCTCCGGGCCCGCCCAGTGCCGGCTTATTCCTCAAGGCGATCGCCTGGTGCTGGAAATTCAGCGCGCCGCCGGCGAGGAGGCTGTATCCGCAAACGAGGAGCAGGCACCGGTCTCCGATTCCTTCGCCGCGGCGTCCCAGCCGGACAGCCCCGGTGCCACGGCCGGGCCGACGGCCCCCGCACCGCGCGGCGATGCGCACGTCGCGGCCGCGATCTGGAGCGAACCCTTCTGGACGGAGGCGCCCGCAGCGGTCGCGGAGACTCAGGCGGCCGAGGATGCGACCGAGCCCGAGGCGATCACCGAGTCTCAGTCCGTGGTGGAGCCCGTGGCCTTCGCCCGCCCCCAGGCGGATGTCGAGCCCGAGGTTTTCGTCGAGCCCGAGTCCTTCGTCGAGCCCGAGGCCTTCGTCGACACCGAGGTCTTCATCGACCCTGAGGCGTTCGTCGAGTCCGAGGCCACCGAGTCCGAGGCCAGCACCGAGCCCGCGGGGGAAGCCCACTTCTGGGCCGGGGTGCCCGCCGCTGCGGCGGAGTTCCCTGGGGAATTCGCCTGGGATCAGGCGAGCCGCGAGCCGCAGCCCGTGCAGCCCGCCGCCGCGGAAGTCGAATCCGCAGACGAAGCCCGCTGGGGCAGCGCCGTTCGCAACGCGGAGCAGATCAGCGCCGCGGTCGATCGGGATTGGCTCGCCGCGATGGAAACGCCCACCAACCGCGCGGCCGCGCCTGATCCGCTCAACGCCCTGCGCGT
>JAZDGX010000023.1:0-6312 GCA_043806645.1 Candidatus Eiseniibacteriota bacterium
GCAGGGGGCGACTGCTCCTTCACGGCGAGCAGGACGATGAGCATGACGGCCGCGGCCGGGATGGCCGCCAGAAGGAAGACCTGGCGCAGAGACAGGCCCGCGATCGTGAGCAGCGTTGCGGCGACAAGCGGGCCCGCCACCGCCCCCGCATGGTCCATCGCGCGGTGCAGGCCGAAGGCGGCCCCGCGTCGACGGGGATCGATTACGTCCGCGATCAAGGCATCGCGCGGGGATGTGCGCAGTCCCTTGCCGACCCGGTCGAGGAAGCGCATGCCGAGCACAAAGGGCCATGCCGCGGCGAGGCCGATCAAGGGACGTACGACCCCCGCCAGTCCATAGCCGACCACGATGAAGGGCTTGCGGCGGCGCACACGATCGGTCCATGCGCCCGAGACAATCTTGAGCAGCGAGGCGGTCGACTCGGCGATTCCCTCGATCACTCCCAACGCCACCGCGCCCGCGCCGAGCACGCTGCTCAGGAAGACCGGCAGGAGCGGGTAGATCATCTCGCTCGAGAAGTCGGTGAAGAAACTGACGAATCCGAGGGCGATGATCGTCTTAGGCAGCCGCGGCCCGGCCATGGCACGCCGGGCCGCCGAGGTGGGATCTCCGCCGCAAGGGGCTGGCCCGCGCGCGGAGCGTTCGTCCGGGCGGTTTTTCCGGCCCGTGCTATTCACGGGCCATCCAACGGTGCAGATCGCGGCACATGCGCATCAAACCCTGCCGGGACCCGCGGCCGGCGCCGCCTAGCCCTTGGCCGCGGAACCGCTCGCCTGGGCCGCCGCGGTGGGGCCCGCCGTCTTGCGCACCGGGCGCACGATCGTGATCACTGCGGCCGCCGCGAAGCAGAGGACGCCGGAGATCACGAAGGCGCGCAGGTAGCTGCCCGCATCGCAGTATTGCTGGATCAGGTTGCCGGCCTTGTCGACCCCCTCGTAGCAGATCTTCTGAGCGACGTTCATCAGCTTCGGCGCGAGCCAGGGCCCGAAGAGACCGCCTGCGCCGTAGGCCGAGAACATCCAACCGTAGTTGGCGCCGACGTTCTTGGTGCCGAAGTAGTCGGCCGTGACTGCCGGGTAGAGGGCGAGGAAGCCGCCGAAGCTGAAGCCCACCGCGCCGACGCCGATCAGGTAGAGCGGATACTTGGAAAGCCAGTTCAGCGCCAGCATGGCGACGCCCGCGGTCAGGAACATGATCAGCAGCGTCTTCTTGCGGCCGATACTGTCGGAGATGCGGCCCCAGATGATGCGGCCGGCCGCGTTCAGGATCGCGACCACGATCACCGCGGTGGCGCCGGCGGAGACGATGTTCAGATAGGTCGCCCGGGGGACGACCGCGGTCGAGCGAGCGACTTCCAACAGCGGGAACGAGAGCCACACGTTGGTCGTGTTCATGATCACCATGAGTCCCGCGGTGCAGCCGGCGAAGTAGGTCAGCCAGAGCAGCCAGAACTGCGGCGTGCCCAGCATCTGCTGCCAGGTGTAGTCGGTGCGCAGCGCTCCGGTTCCGGGCGCCGGAGCGGGCGGGGCCCACCCGGCCGGCCGCCACCCGGCGGGCGGGTTCTTCATCAGCTGGGCACCGGCGATCACGGCGATGAAGAAGATCAGACCGAGATACATGAAGGTGCTCATGATGCCCTGGGAGGCGATCAACGATTTCGCGACCGGAGTGAAAACGAGCCCGCCCGCACCGAAGCCCGCCACGGCGAGGCCGGTGATCAGACCGCGTTTGTCGGGGAACCACTTGACGCAGGTGGCGATCGGGCAGACATAGGCCGCCCCGATGCCGATGCCTCCGAGGATGCTGAAGCCGAGGATGAACGTGGGCAGGCCGGTCGCGAAGCGGGCCACGACGAGCCCGGCGCCGAGGATGATGCCGCCGAGGGTGGCGACGCGGCGTGGCCCGACCTTGTCCTGGATGCGGCCGAAGAAGATCATCGAGAGCGCGAAGAAGGCGAGGACGAGCTGCGAGGGCAGCGCCAGATCGGTCGGGCTCCACGAGGGGAAAACCCCGCTCAGGGCCGGCTTGAAGACGCTGTAGATGTAGATCGCTCCCAGACTCACCTGGATCAACAGCGCGCCGACCACGACCAGCCAGCGGTTCATGACCTTCTGGTTCTCCATTGTCTTACTCCCTTGCTGGGGACCGCGCCGACCGTGCTCCCGGGTCGTGCCCCGGGTCCGCATCGCCGAGTTTCCCTGCCCGACCACCTCGTCTCCGAAACAGGAAGGAGAGGGTGCCGGCGGCAGCCCTCTCCTTCGCTCTCATCGCATCCATGCTCCGATCGCCACCGGCGACTACTTGTTCTTCAGTTCGACCAGCTTGTCAACCACGGAGGGGTCGGCCAGCGTCGACGTGTCGCCGATCTCCTTGAACTCGCCCGAGGCGATCTTGCGCAGAATGCGGCGCATGATCTTGCCCGAGCGGGTCTTCGGCAGGCCGGGCGCCCAGTGGATCACATCCGGCGCGGCGATCGGACCGATCTCCTTGCGCACGTGCCCCACGAGCTCCTTCTTCAGCTCGTCGGTGTACTGCTCGCCGACGTTCAGCGTCACGTAGGCATAGATGCCCTCGCCCTTGATCGGGTGGGGGAAGCCGACGACCGCCGCCTCGGCCACCTTGGCGTGGGAGACGAGCGCGCTCTCGACCTCGGCCGTGCCCATGCGATGTCCGGAGACGTTGATGACGTCATCCACGCGGCCGGTGATCCAGTAGTAGCCGTCCTCGTCCCGCCGGCAGCCGTCGCCGGTGAAGTAGAGGCCGGGGAAGGCGGTGAAATAGATCTCCTTGAAGCGCTGGTGCTGGCCGTAGACGGTGCGCATTATGCCGGGCCAGGGCATCTTGATCGTCAGGATGCCGGTCGCGGGTCCCTCGAGCACCTTGCCCTTCTCGTCCACGACGAGCGGCTGGCAACCGAAGTAAGGCAACGTGGCCGAGCCGGGCTTCAGCGGCGTGCAGCCGGGCAGCGGCGTGATCAGGATCCCGCCGGTCTCGGTCTGCCACCAAGTGTCGACGATCGGGCAGCGCTTCTCGCCGACCACGTCGTAGTACCAGCGCCAGGCCTCGGGGTTGATCGGCTCGCCGACGGTGCCGAGCAGGCGCAGCGACTTGCGGCTGCGCTTGGTCACGTGCTCGTTGCCCTGTGCGGCGATCGCGCGAATCGCGGTCGGCGCGGTGTAGAAGATGGTCACCTTGTACTTGTCGACCACATCCCAGAAGCGTCCCGCGTCCGGATAGGTGGGGATCCCCTCGAACATCACCGACGTCGCGCCGGCGCAGAGCGGGCCGTACACGATGTAGGAGTGGCCGGTCACCCAGCCGATGTCGGCGGTGCACCAGAAGATGTCGTTCTCGTGATAGTCGAAGATGTGCTTGAAGGTGTGGTAGGTGTAGATCATGTAGCCGCCGGTCGTGTGGAGCACGCCCTTCGGCTTGCCGGTCGATCCCGAGGTGTAGAGCACGAAAAGCGGGTCCTCGGCGTCCACCCACTCGACCGGGCAGTCGGCCGAAGCCTTGGCCATCTCGTCGTGCCACCAGCTGTCGCGGCCGGCCTGCATGGGGACCTTCACGCTGGGCACGCGCTCGGTGACCACGCAGTGGGCGACCTCGACGCCGCGCTCCTTGGCGATCTGCATGGCGCGGTCGGCGTTGTCCTTCAAGGGCACCGCCTTGGCGCCGCGGTAGACGGCGTTGGTCGTGACCAGGAAGCGGCACTGCGAATCGAGGATGCGGTCGGCCAGCGAGTCGGCGCTGAATCCGCCGAAGACGATCGAATGGACCGCGCCGATGCGCGCGCAGGCGAGCATCGCAATGGTCAGCTCGGGCACCATCGGCATGTAGATGGAGACGCGGTCGCCCTTCTTGACGCCCTTCGACTTCAGCACATTGGCGAACTTGCAGACCATCTGGTGCAGCTCGCGGTAGGTGATCTTCCGGTCATCGCCCGGATTGTTGCCTTCCCAGTAGTAGGCGACCCGGTCGCCGTGCTTGGCAAGATGGCGGTCGAGGGCGTTGTAGCAAATGTTGGTCTTGCCGCCCTTGAACCACTCGATCTGGATGTTCTTGTCGAAATCCCACGTGAAGGTCGTGTCCCACTTTTTCTCCCAGTGGAACTCATTGGCGACCTCGGACCAGAATCCCTCGGGATCCCTGATGGACCGTTCGTACATGCGCCGGTACTGGTCCATGTCCTTGATCCAGGCGTTGGCGCTCCACTCCGGCTTGGGCGTGTAGACGTCCCCGGTCTTGACTTCGCTCATCTTGACTAGCCTCCCCACAACATGCCGTATTCCGACGTTTTCCCTTCCGACGCCCGGGCAGTCCGCCACGCGCGCAATCCTCCCGATCGCCGGCCGCGTACCCGGCGGGCCGCGCACGAGGTTTGGATCCGTACGCGTTCCTCGAGCACTCGATGATCAGGCGGACTTGAACGGGCGATGGCGTCGGATGACTGCTGCCCCTCACCGCTGCCGACGATGCCAGCAAGCAAGATCAAAAACCAAAGGGTAGAGAGTACCGGAACGGGAGGGCCAGGGTCAACTGCGAACCCGGCTCCGCCGGATCCGTCCCGCCCGGCCCGATCCGGGGTGAGGCAATCGCCGGGCGGGGCGGAGGCCGCGCCTGTGCGCCCGGGCAGCGGCTTGTTGGCCCGGCCCGGCCGGGCTAGGATCACCCGCGCCAGGGCGCGGGGGCCGAAAGAGGCGCGCCGGCACAACGAGGAGCAGTCAGATGGTTTCCCAAGCGAATCCGTGGGTGGCAACGCTGGAGCAGGGCGGGCGGAAGATCACGATCGAGGTCGGCCGACTGGGGAGCCAGGCCGATGGAGCGGTGTGGGTGCGCTCCGGTCGGGAGGCGCTTCTGGCCACGGGGACCGCGCAAAAAGAGGCGCTGGCCTCCCAGGGGTTCTTTCCCCTGACCGTCGAATATCGCGAGAAGATGGCCGGGGCAGGTCGCATCCCGGGTAGCTTCCAGCGCCGGGAGGGGCGGGCCGCGGAAAGGGAGACCCTCGGATCGCGCCTCGTCGATCGCAGCCTCCGTCCCCATTTCCCCGCGGCGTTTCGCAATGAGACCCAGGTCATCGCCACGGTGCACAGCTTCGACGAGGAGGGGGATCCCCTGGTCCTGGCCATCACCGCGGCATCCATGGCGTTGCATTGTTCCGACATCCCCTGGGCCGGGCCGGTCGCGGGGGTCCGGGTGATAGAGCTGGATGGGGCGATCGTGCCCTTTCCCTCCGCTGCGGACCGCAAGGAAGCGCGCCTGGATCTCGTCGCGGCGGTCAGCCGTCAGGGACTCGTCATGGTCGAGGGGCACGGCCGGGAGATATCCGAATCCGGCGTGCTTGCCGCCATCGAGGCCGCGCGGGAGGCGGCCGGTCCTGTGCTCGACTTCCAAGACCGGATGCGGGCGGAGATCGGAAAAGAAAAGCGCGCGCCGATCGAGGCAACGCCGGCGTCCGACAGCGAAGCCCGCCTGCGGCCCATTGTGCTCGCCGGGATCGACGACGTTTATGCGGCCTCGGGAAAGCTCGCCCGGCGCGAGAAGATCGAGGATCTGCTCCGTACCGCGTGTGCGGCGCTGGCAGGGCCGGCGGATGCCGCGCCACGCCTCCCGGGGGCACCGCCGTTCCCGGCGCCCCCAGAGATCGCGGAGCGCATCCTCAACGAGGAGATCCGCCGGCGGGCGCTCGACGGGTTGCGGCTGGACGGCCGCCGGCCGCAGGAGATCCGGCCGATCTCGAGCGAAGTCACCCTTCTTCCGGGTGCCCACGGATCGGCCCTGTTTACGCGCGGCGAGACGCAGGCCCTCGTCTCGTGCACGCTCGGCACGCGCCAAAGCGAGCAGCTGATCGAAGAGCCGCTCGGGGTGCATCACGAGCGGTTCATTCTTCACTACACCTTCCCGCCATACTCCGTCGGCGAGGTGCGCCCGCTGCGCGGACCGGGGCGCAGGGAAATCGGACACGGCCATCTCGCCCGTCGCGCCCTGCTCGCCGTGCTTCCCGATCGTGATGACTTCGCCTACACAGTACGCCTCGACGCGGAGATCACTTCCTCGAACGGTTCCTCTTCGATGGCGACGGTCTGCGGCAGCAGTCTCGCGCTCATGGACGCGGGTGCGCCGATTCGGCGCCCGGTCGCGGGGATCGCGATGGGGTTGATCGAGGAGGGAGGCCGGCGCGTGATCCTCTCCGACATCCTGGGCGATGAGGATCACCTGGGCGATATGGACTTCAAGGTCGCAGGCACGACCGAGGGCGTCACGGCCCTGCAGCTGGATAACAAAGTGGGCAGCCTCGCGCCGGAAATTCTG
>JAZDGX010000024.1:0-5147 GCA_043806645.1 Candidatus Eiseniibacteriota bacterium
GCGGGCGGCGGCGCCGACAAGTCGGAGGGCTATTTCATCCAACCCACGGTGGTGGTCTCCGCCAATCCTCACTCGCGCTTGATGGAAGAGGAAATCTTCGGGCCGGTGCTGACCGTGCATATCTATCCGCACGATCGCTACGAGGAGGTCCTGAACCTCTGCGACCGCACCTCGCCCTACGCGCTCACTGGAGCCGTCTTCGCCCGCGACCGGTACGCGATCCATCTCGCCTATCGGCGGCTGCGCTATGCGGCAGGCAACTTTTACGTCAACGACAAGCCGACGGGCGCGGTGGTCGGCCTGCAGCCCTTCGGGGGCGCCCGCGCCAGCGGCACGAACGACAAGTCCGGGTCGATGTTGAACCTGCTGCGCTGGGCCACGCCGCGAACAATCAAGGAAACTTTCGTCCCGCCCGTGGATTACAAGTATGGATTCATGACCGAGGAATAGACGGCCCGGCGAACTTCAGCGGAGGGTGGCATGCCCGGTGCTTCCGGTTCGTCCCGATCCGCGCCTCACATGCTTCGACGTTCCATCCTTCTGATCTGCCTGCTCTGCTTGTCCACGGTTCTTTCGCGCCCGGTGCCGGCGCGGGATCCAGATCCCGGTTCACCTCGAACCTCCGGGACCGGCGGCGCGGAGCGCATGAGACTCTCGGCCGGATTCGGCCGGATGCATCTCACGGAAGACGACTTCGGCAGCACCTACGGCAACCTGAACGCGTGGGACATCCGGTTGGCGATACCCATCCAGGCCGGCATGGAGGCGGTCCTGAACGCCGCATGGGCCCACGGCCACGGAGACCCCTACTACAACCTGCGGGGGTTCAATGCCGACGACGGCGCCGAGTCGCCCGCCGAGTTGACCATGGTACCGCTGGAGTTCGGAATCCTGTTCCATGACCGTTCCTGCGCCAGGCATCGCGTGAATGTGGGGCTGCTGTTCCAGGAAATCTGGGCGCGGGAGAAGATCTACCAGGGGCCGCAGACTCCTGAATCGTTTTCGGGATGGGGCTGGGGCGGGAGATTCCTCATCGGCCCCGAGTGGTTCCTGGGTGGTTCGCGTTACTCTCTGGGATTCGACTTGTCCATGACGGTCAGTTCGGTCGATGTCCGCGCGGGGAACCAGGTCCGGACGGTGCACCCTACCGGGCCTGAGCTGCATGTCTATGCGGCGCGGCGTTTCTAGATCGAGAGGTCCGGACGCGGAACCCGGAATCCCGGGCCCATCGCGACTTCGTGGAGTGTTCATGCAGACGAACAGGTTCCATCGACAAGGAGCCGTGCAAATGCCGCCCGCGCTTTGTCTGAGGTGGATGTGCGCCCTGGGCCTCGGCCTCCTGCTATTCGCGCCGCACGCGACGTGGGCGGATGGGGGCCTGATGGCTCCGCTCCATTGGATTGTGAACGAGTCGGCCCAGGAAGCATTGATCCACTACGACGCCGCTTCCCAGGTGGAGAATCTGATCCTCCATGTGCAGTTCCAGGGCGACGGCCGCGACTTCGCCTGGCTCGTGCCCGTGCCCGCGTTGCCCGAGCTCGAGGCGGCCGAGGTCTTCCTGTTCCGCGACTGCTGGTCGCTCACATATCCGATCTCGCGCCATCGCCGGGACGGGCTGGGATGCGGCAGCGAAGAGGATTTTGGGGACCCCGTCCCGCAGGAGAATGGGGTCGACATCTACAATGAGCAGGTCGTGGGAATCTATCAGACGCTCACGCTCGGGGCGAGCGATGCGGGCTTGCTGGCCGACTCTCTCGAGGCCTGGGGCTATCTGCACGAGAACAACCGCGTCGAGACGGAAGCGGCGCTCCAGTACTACATCGACAAGGCTTGGTACTTCGTCGCCATGCGCGTGGATTCCGCGAGCGTGGTCGAGCGCGAGTCGGACGGCGTGTGGTGGTGGTACGGGGACATGCAGCCCATCCGCCTCTCATTCGCCAGTGAAGAGATCGTCTACCCCATGCGCATCTCGGCAATCAGCGCCCTCGAGGAAGTCCCGCTGACCCTCTATGTCTGCGCCCGGCATCGCCTGACGTTCCCGCGGGCAACCACCGAGTACGCGAACCGATTCCGCGAAGAAGAACTGCGGGAAGCGCAGCTCAGCCATCCATACCTCGCGCCCTTTCTGGCCGAAGATTGCTTTCTGACCAAGCTGAGCGCGACCTTCACGCCGTCGGACATGGACGAGGACCTCGTGCTCGAACCGGCGGGGGACGATCGGGAATTTCGGAGCATCCACTATCGCTCGGGACTGACGGATTGCGGACTCCTTCCTTGCGGGCTCGTCGCGGGAGGGTTCTTCCTGACCGGCTGGCGGCGGCGCCGGACGGCTCTCGCCCCCGGGCCCGATTGACCAACGGATCCACGGGCCTCGAAGGAGGCGCGTGGCCGTGAGGCACATGGTCGTGAGCCACATGGCCGTGAGCCACATGGCCGTGCCGCACCATCCTCGCCGATCCTGTCCACACGCCGATCCTGTCCACCTTGACGATCGTCCGCGCGGGATCTAGGCTGATGAGAAGCTTTCCGACCCGCACAGGGTTCGTCGCGACCCCGACTGAGGAGATTCTATGCATAGGTGTCATGTCCGGCGGTTTCCCCTGCTCCTCTTCTTTCTGAACGCGCTCTTCCTGAGCGCGTTCTCCCTGACCGGTTCCTCTCCGGCGCAGGCCGCGGATGACGCGGGCGGTTCCGTCGAGCAAGCCTGCTTCGACCGCGCGGCGGTGCGCGAGATGGCCGGGGACCACGCGGGAGCGTTGAAGGAGTATCGGGCCTTCCTCGCGGAACATCCCGATCACGAACGCGCGCCGCTCGCCGCGATGGCGGCCGCCAATCTCGAATTCCTCGCTTTGGGCGAGCCTGACGCGGCGGTTGCCGCCTACGACCTTCTGGTCTCCCGCTATCCCGGCAGCGTCTGGGCGCCCGAGGCCGCGCGCCGCAAGGCCGAGTGCCTGCAGGCGTCCGAGCAGTGGGAGCCCGCGGGACGCGCGTACGGCCAGGCCTTGACGCTGGCGGGCTCGTGCGCCGAGCCGCCGCGCGTGGATTGGATGAACGAGGTTTCCCTGGCCGCGGCGGATTGCTTCGATCGAGCCGGCAATCAGGCCCAGGTGATCGAGATCTACGAAGGCGTCCTCCAGAACCCGCTGCCCTCGGAGGCCGCGGCAATGGTGATGTACCGGCTGGGCGAACGCTACGAGGCCCAAGCTCAACCCGCGCAGGCCGCCGCCCGCTACGCGCGCCTGATCCACTCCTATCCGGCCAGCCGCCCCGCGGGACAAGCGATCGGCAAACGCGCATTGATCGAAGCGCACGAGCCGCTCGATTGGGACTCCTTCACCGCCTATGCGGCGGCGGGCGATTCCATCCGCCAGCGCCACTACGCCGGAGCGCTGCCGAAGCTGGACCAGGTCCGCTCCGCCAGCCGGGACCCCGTGTTGCTGCAGTGCGTGGAGTTCCGCCAGATCGTGGCCGAGACGATGATCTCCAGCGACTTCACGGCCGGGCTCTCCCGCCTGGAGCGGTTCCTCGATACGGCCCCGCATCCCGAAGCGCTGCCCGACACCGAGCCGCTCCTGCAGAACTATCGCGCGCTGGCCGGCGCCGAAGAACGCGCGCGCGCAAACCCCGACGACCTCGCTTCTCTGCGCGCGTTGGGGGACGCCTACCTGCAGTCCCAGGCGATCGCCAAGGGCATTGAGGTCCTGGAACGGGCGCGGGCGCTCGACTCTGCGAATGCCGATGTGCAGTTCTCCCTGGGCCGCTGCTATCTGGCCGCGGGACGCGGGGCGGAAGCGCAACAAGCCTTCGGTGTCTATCTCGAGCAGAATCCCCAGAACACGGCGGCCCTTAATATGATCGGCTACAGTTGCCTGGGCGCCGGCGATGCCGAGAGCGCCATCGTCTTCTTCGAGCGCTATGCCGCGGCGGATCCCGATGATCCCAACGCGCACGACAGCCTGGGAGAAGGCTATCTGGCCGCGGGTCGGCTGGAGGAGGCGGCGCGGGAATACGAGCGCGCCGTCGAGATCGATCCCGGGTTCGTAAACTCCTATTTCATGATGGCCGGTGCCTACCGGCAGCTCGGCCGCACTGAGGACGCCGTTGCCAGGTACAACCGCTTCCTCGAACTGAGTCCGGTCGGCGATCAGGCGGACCAGGCACGCGCGGCCCTGGCGGAGATCGCGGGAGCAGCTGACTGAGCACCGGTTGCCCGCGGAGGGTTTGCGGCGGACCACGCCCCGGTGCCGGGGATGTGCGAAGGGGCAAGAACGGAGGAGCCGATGAGTAAGCGCAGGATCGACCGGCGGGCGTTTCTGAAGTCCTCGGCCGTGCTGGGAGCGCAGGTCGTGCTGGCCGCGAACGGACTCGAGCGCGCCGGGGCGCGCCCGGCCGACCGCCCCCTGCCCGATCTGCCCTGCGATCTGGCCGTGGCGAAAGGGGATTCGCCCGAGAAGAACTGCCTCGCCGCGCTCGACGCGCTGGGAGGGATGCCGCGTTTCGTGCGCCCGGGCGATCGCGTCGTGATCAAGCCCAACCCGGTCGGCAGCAATCCGCCCGAGGACGCGATCAACACCCATCCCGACATGCTGGGGGCGGTCGTGCGCGAGTGCATGCGCGCGGGGGCGAAGGAAGTGATCGCCATCAGCCACGACGGCATGCGCTCCTTCGTCGCCACCGGTCTGCGGCGCGTCATCGAGGAAAACGGCGGCTCGGTGAAGGCGCTCGAGGAGGTCGGCCAGTTTCGTGAGGTCGTCGTGCCGCGCGGGAAGATCCTGCGCAGCGAACATGTGGCGGCCGACATCCTCGATTCCGACGTCTTCATCAACATGCCGATCGCCAAGCACCATGCGGGCTCCGAAGTCACCCTTTCGATGAAGAACCTCATGGGCATCAACTGGGATCGGATCCGCTTTCATCGCACCGATCTCCATCAGTGCATCGCCGAGCTGGCGGCCACGGTGCGGGCGGACCTGATTCTCATGGACGCCAACTATGTGCTGATGACCAACGGGCCCGTGGGGCCGGGCGAAGTGCGGCGCGGGCGGCAGGTGATCGCCGGCGTCGATCCGGTGGCGATCGATGCCTTCACCACGCGGGCCTTCTGGACCGATCCGGGAACGATCCGTCACATCCGCATCGCGCACGAG
>JAZDGX010000025.1:0-22842 GCA_043806645.1 Candidatus Eiseniibacteriota bacterium
CTTGCGACATACATGACTCCTTCGGGGCAGGGTGAGATTCCCGACCGGCGGTGACAGCCCGCGAGCGGGGGGCTCAGTGGGGCCTTCTGCAGATTCCGTGGAATTCGGAAGCCGACAGTAACAGTCTGGAGGGGAGAAGGAGGCCCGGCTAGCGGCGTTGGCGTTGCGCTTCCCGTAGCGACCTGCCAAGCGGCTTGCCGGTAGACGTTCTCCCCAAGAGCCCCGCGAGGCGGCTCTTTTTTGTTGTCATCGGAGAACGCCATGGCGGCGCAGATCGCTGAGGCCTGCACGGACCGGGACTGGATGCGCTTGGCGCTACGTCTCGCGCGCCTCGGCATGGGACGGACTCATCCCAATCCGCGGGTGGGGGCAGTCGCCGTCGGAGACGGGCGGCTGCTCGGCATGGGGGCGCACCTCGTCTTCGGCGGGCCGCACGCCGAGGCGATGCTGGCGGGTCTTTCGCCGGAAGGGCCCACGTGCCCCGGCGCCGATGCGGCTCTCCGGATCGGTGCCCGCGGTGCCCGGGCCGCCCGCTCGCTCGAAGGCGCCACCGTCTACGTCAATCTCGAGCCGTGTGCCCATCAGGGCAAGACACCGCCCTGCGCCTCTGCCCTCGCCCTCCACGGCGTGCGCCGAGTGGTCGCCGCGATTGCGGATCCGCATCCGCTGGTGAGCGGCCGCGGTCTGTCCTTCCTGCGCGAGGCGGGCGTCGAGGTCTTCACGGGACTGCTCGCACCGGCCGCGCGCCGCCTGAACGCCCCGTTCCTGTGGCACCTGCAGGCGGGGCGCGCCATGGTGACCTTGAAGTTGGCCGCCAGCCTGGACGGCCGTCTGGCGGCTCGCGACGGGGGCAGCCGCTGGATCTCCGGGGAGGCGTCCCGGGAGCTCGTCCATCGCTGGCGTTCCGAGTGCGACGCCGTGGTCGTCGGGCGCGGCACCTTCGAGAGCGACCGGCCCCGCCTGACGGCCCGCCCGACGCGAGATCCGTTGGCCGGACTTCGGCTGCGCCTGAGAGAGATGGCCGGCGGGGCGGCCGCGGCCCCCGGTTGGCCGCATCAACCCGTCCGCCTGGTCGTCGACTCCCGCGCGAGGCTGGGGAATCGCGACGACATCCCCTTCGGCCGTGAGGATGGAGGAGGCCCGTGGATTGTGGCCTGCGGGGCCCGGGCCCCATCCCGGTCCATCGCCCGTCTGGAGGCGCGCGGAGCGCAGTGCTGGAGGCTTCCCGAGCCACGAGGCGGGGCCGGGGTCGATCTGCCCGCCCTGATGCGGCGGCTGGCCCTGGAGGGACTTCTGGATGTCCTGGTCGAGGGCGGGCCGGCCCTGGCGAACTCGCTCCTGAGCGCGCGCCTGGTGGATCGCCTGCGCCTGTTCCAGGCGCCCTGCCTGCTGGGAGGAGACCGGACCTGGACGGAGGATCTTGGCGTATCGCAGCTCTCGGAGCGGGTCGCGCTGGCGCGGTGCGGAGCGCGACGGGTCGGAGACGACCTGCTCATCACCGGCTGGAATCCGGCGCTGGCAAGCCTTCTGGATGGGGTGGAGGCCCCTTTGGGGGACCCTGAGCCATGTTCACGGGATTGATCGAAGAGATCGGAAGACTCCGGGCGGTCCGCCCCTTTCCGGGCGGTCGCCGCCTGGAGATCGGGGCGCCGGCCCTGACCCCCCTTCTGACGCACGGGGAGTCAGTCGCCTGTCACGGTCTATGTCTTACCGTCGAGCGCATCGATACGGCCCGGGGGTGCTTCGAAGTTGCCGCCGTCGCCGAAAGCCTGAAGCGCTCCACGGCGGGGCAGTGGCGCGTGGGACAGAAGCTGCACCTCGAGCGCGCGCTCGCCGCGGGCGCCCGCTTGGGGGGACATCTGGTGCAGGGCCATGTCGACGGTGTGGGACGCGTGATGCGAATCGGGCCTGCGCGGGGCAGCACGCTGCTCGTGCTGAGGCTGCCGCGCGAGCTGCTTCGTTACGTCGTGCTCAAGGGATCGCTCGCGGTCGACGGCGTCAGCCTGACCGTGGCGTCCATGAACGGCCCGCAGTGCGGGCTCGCCATCATTCCGGAGACGCTGGCGCGGACGCGGATCGGCGCCTATCGGCCCGCCGACCGGGTCAACATCGAAACGGATCTCGTGGGCAAGTACGTGGAATCCCTGACGCAGCGGGTTTGACATCGCGGGAGGACGGACCATGGACGAGCGGATGCACTGCGGGCGAGAGTCCGCCGGACTCGACCGGGTCGAAGAGGCCATCGCGGCGGTTCGAGACGGCCGGTTGGTGCTCGTCGTCGACGACGAGGATCGCGAAAACGAAGGGGATCTCATCGGGGCGGCGGAGCGGGTGACGCCCGAGATGATCAACTTCATGGCCAAGCACGGGCGCGGTCTGATCTGCGTCTCGCTGGACGAGGAGCGCCTGCAGGCGCTCGAGCTGCCACCCATGGTCGGCCGCAACACGGCGAAGATGAAAACGCCTTTCACCGTGTCGGTCGATGCGGTGGAAGGGACGACGACGGGCATTTCGGCGCCCGACCGGGCCCGCACGGTCCGCGCGCTCGTCGATCCGTCCACGCGTCCCGCGGACCTCGCGCGTCCGGGACATGTCTTTCCCTTGCGGGCCGCGCCGGGGGGGGTCCTCCAGCGGGCCGGCCACACCGAGGCGAGCCTGGATCTCGCCCGGCTGGCGGGGCTCCAGCCGGCCGGGGTGCTCTGCGAAGTGATGGACGAGGACGGAACGATGGCGCGGCTGCCGGGGCTCGAGCGCATGGCGCGGCAGTTCGATCTGCGGCTGATCTCGGTCGCCGACCTGATCGCCTTCCGCAGGCGCCACGAGGTGCTCGTCCACGAGCTGACCGTCTCCCCCTTCCCGACGCACTTCGGCATGTTCCGCATCCACACCTTCGAGAGCGTGGTGGACGGATCGCATCACCTGGCTCTGGTGAACGGGAGGATCACGGAGGAGGCCCCGGTTCTGGTCCGCGTCCATTCCGAGTGCCTGACCGGCGACGCGCTCTTCAGCGCGCGTTGCGACTGCGGGCAGCAGCTGCGCCGGGCGATGGAGTTGCTCGCGGCCGGCGGTGGCGTGCTGCTGTACATGCGCCAGGAGGGGCGAGGCATCGGACTGGCGAACAAGATGAAGGCCTATGCCCTGCAAGACCGGGGGCTGGACACGGTCGAGGCCAATCTGCACATGGGATTCAAGGCGGATGAGCGGGACTACGGGATCGGCGCGCAGATCCTGGCCCACCTCGGCTGCCGCCGCATCCGTCTGCTGACGAACAATCCTGCCAAACGGGTGGGATTGGAGGGGCATGGCCTGCAGATCGTCGAGCGCGTTCCCCTGGTCGTCGATCCCACGCCCCACAATCGCCGGTATCTGGAGACGAAACGCTGCAAGCTGGGACATTGCTTCGAGCCCGATCTGCCGCCGGGGCCTTTGGCGGTGGGCTGAGCGCGGTCACGCGCGGCCGGCGCGAAGAGCGCGCACCGGCCGGATGAGAAGCAAGCCGGCAACGAAAGGAGACGTGATGGTACGCGAGTTCCTGCCTCCCCTGGATGCCCGCGGGATGAGGGTTTGCATCGTAGCGAGCCGTTTCGGCCGCCTGATCGTGGACCGGCTCGTGTCGGGGGCCATGGATTGTCTGAAGCAGCATGGGTGCGCGGAGGATGGGATCAGTCTCGTATGGGTGCCCGGCTCCTTCGAGCTTCCGCTCGTCGCGCGCCAGCGGGCGGCGGGCAAGACCTGCGATCTCATCCTGGCCCTGGGCTGCATCATTCGAGGGGAGACCACGCACTTCGAGTACATCGCCAAGGAAGTCTCTCGGGGCATCGCGCAGGTCGGCTGGGAAACGGGCGTCCCGGCGATCTTCGGCGTGATCACCGCCGAGACCATGGAGCAGGCGCTCGAGCGCAGCGGCGTCAAGAGCGGTGGCCGGGGCTGGGAGGCGGCCCAGGCGGGCATCGAGATGGTGCACCTGTTGCGAGCCAAGCCCGATTGACCCTACGCGATGAACCTCAAGCGCCCAGCGCCAGGGAGGAATGCGGTGGCCGACATCGAGCAACGCCGGGGGGGACGGCCGAAGGCACGCGAGGTCGTGATGCGCGTGCTCTACGAGGCGGAGGTGACGGGCGACGATGCCCGCGAGATTCTCGCGCTCGCCTTTGGGCGCCTCCGGCTGACCGCGGAGGGACGCCGGTATGCCGAGGCGCTGCTCGAAGCACGCCTGCGGCATCGCACCCGGCTGGACAAGGAAATCCAGGCCACGCTCGAGCATTGGGATCTCGACCGGTTGGGGCTGGTGGAGCGTTCGATTCTCCGTCTCGCCGCGGCGGAACTCTTCCATCTCCCGGAGACGCCGGCGCGGGTCGTCCTGGACGAGGCGTTGTGCCTGGCCCACCGCTACGGCGACCCGCGGAGCGCCGGATTCGTCAACGGAGTTCTGGATGCATTGGGGCATAAGGCGCGGGCCCGGGAGTTGGGGTCCGGGCGTGGCGCAGCCGGGCCCGAGGCTTCCCTTTGAGCCCTCCGGGGGACTGTGGTAACTTCCTGCCCGTTGAAGGGTTCCACAAGTAGGAGGTCGGGCTGGCATGCGCGAGTCGACCGCCGCGCACTGGGATCGCTATTGGCGCGAGCGCGCCGACATCGATCACGTCTATTCGAATGAGCAACGCATCCTCGACCAGGTGCGCGATCTTCCGCTTGTCCGCATGCGCGCGCTGGAAGTGGGGGCGGGCAGCGGCAGGGACAGTCTGGAGCTCGTTGGGCGGGGGGCGCGGGTCGTCGTGCTCGACTACGTGCCCAGCGCTCTCGGTGTGATCCGCCGCCTTTCCGCGAAGACGGGCGCCGAGATCCTTTGTGTCTGCGGGGAGGCGACGCGCATGCCCTTTCGCGAGGGCGCCTTCCAACTCGTCTTCCATCAGGGACTGATGGAGCATTTCCGCGATCCGCGGCCTCTTCTGGCGGAGAACTTCCGTGTGACCTCCCCGGGAGGCTTCTGCCTGATCGACGTCCCGCAGCGCTTTCATCCCTACACGGTCGCCAAGCATGTTCTGATCCTCCTCAATCGCTGGTTCGCGGGATGGGAGACCGAGTACTCGCCCGCGGGCCTGCGTCGCGTCGTGCAGGCGGCGGGCTACGAAGTCGTTCGCACGGGGGGCGACTGGATGGTGCCCGGGTTCGGGTACCGATCGTTGCGCTATCTCCTGATGCGGGGGCGGATCCTCACGCTGCCGAAGTATCCGCGCGAGCTCCCGGGCCTGGGGGCTCTGGCGCGGAGATGCCGGATGTGGTTACGCAAGAAGAGGCTCGGCCCCTACACCTTCGCCATGGTGAATGTCCTTGCCCGTCGCCCGGCGAAGGATGAGGGGCGTCCGGGAACGCGGGGCTGACCCGGCACGGGGCCGAGGAAAGGGATGATCTTGGCACAGAAGACCCATCACTTCGCGGTCGTCAGCTACCGGGACATCCGTCATCCGGAGTTCGGGGGCGCGGAGGTGATTCTCTACGAGATCTTCCGCCGGTTCGCCCAAGCGGGCCACCGGGTGACCTTCCTCACCGGCCGGTGGGCGGGGGCACCGGAGGAGGAAATCATCGAGGGCATGCGCATCCGGCGCGCGGGCAGCCAGTACACCTTCAACTTCCAGGCGCCTCGCATGCTGCGCAAGCTGCTCGGCGAGGGCGAGGTCGATCTCGTCGTCGAGGACATCAACAAGATCCCCTTCTTCACCCCCCTTTTCCAGCACCGCGCGCCGGTTCTCGGGGTCGTGCCCCATCTCTTCGGCACGACCGTTTTCCAGCAGGCCCCGGTGCCCCTGGCGATGTACGTCTATTTCTACGAGCGCTTCATTCCCTTGGTCTATCGGAAGTGCCGCTTTTCGGTGCTATCCCGCACGACGCTCGAGGATCTGGTCGCGCGCGGGCTGCCCCGGGAACGGCTGCATCTGATCCATGCCGGCATCGATCACGACTACTACCGGCCGCCGGCCGAGCGTGCCGCGCCGCCCGCCCCGGTGATCCTCTACCTGGGCCGGCTCAAGAAATACAAGCGCATCGATCTCGTGATCGAAGCCCTGCCGGGGGTGCTCGAGCGCATTCCCGAGGCGGAATACTGGATCGTGGGCGAAGGGGACCACCGGCCCGCGCTCGAGGCCCTCGCGCGGGAGAAGGGCCTGCAGGAAAAGGTCCGTTTTCTGGGCTTCCAGGCGGGAGCAGAGAAGCTGGAAACGCTGTACAAGACCCGAGTTCTGGTCTACACCTCTCCCAAGGAAGGGTGGGGGCTTTCGGTGATCGAGGCGAACGCCCTGGGAATCCCCGCCGTGGCCAGCGATGCTCCGGGATTGCGCGAGTCGGTGCAACATGACCGCACCGGTCTGCTCGTTCCCCATGGCGACGTGCGGGCCCTTGCGGAGGCGCTGATCGCGCTGCTGGGCGATGACGCGCTCTGGCGGCGGATGGGTCGGGCCGGGATGGAGTGGGCGGCGCAGTTCCATTGGGACCGCGCGGCCCCCGAGACGATGACGCTGGCCGAGTCGATCATGGAGGAGTGGAAACGCCCGTGAAGAACTGGTTGCTCCGTGGGATGCGGGACCCCTTCTGGTGGGGTGCCGTGGCCGTCTTCACGGTCGTTCAGACGGTCTATCTTCTCACCATGACCTTGAGCTGCCCCTTCTGGGACAGCGGGGAGTTCATCGCCACCTCCAACGTCCTCGGCATACCCCATCCACCCGGAACCCCGCTCTACGTCCTGATCGGAAGGGTCTTCGCCCTGATCCCCTTCGGACAGATCGCCGCCCGGGTCAACTTCCTGTCGGCCTTTTCCTCCGCCCTGACCGCGCTCTTCTCGTACCTGATCATCGTCAATCTCGCGCGGCGCCGGGTGCGCCGGCCGGGGGAGGCGGGCGGTTCTCCCCGCCCCAGGGATGCGAGCGAGCGCCGGCCTGGAGACGCAGGCCCGGCTCCTCGCCGCCCGGAAGACTCGATCGACCGGTGGATCGCCCTGGCCGGGGGCGTGGCGGGTGCGTTCTTCATCGCCTTCTCGCGGACCTTCTGGGAGAACGCCACCGAGGCTGAAGTCTACGGGCTGAGCTCGTTGGTCATGGTCTTCTGCGTCTGGTTGATCCTCAAGTGGGATGCATCGGGCGCGGGGGGACAGCGCAACAACAACTACCTGCTCCTGATCGGATACCTGCTTTTTGCCGCGATCGGGATCCACATGGGCTCGATGCTCGTCGCGCCGGCGCTGCTGCTCTACGTACTGTTGATCGCGCCCCAGACGGTCTTCAATCGCGAGTTCATCCCGACCTTCCTGGCCGCCCTGGGGGCCGCGCTGCTCTTCGTCGCGATGCGCGCGGCGGGTTTCTCGGTGCTGCTGGCGATGCTCGCCGTGGTCATCGGCTTCGGCGCCCTGGTCGCGTCGCGCTGGGGCCGGCTGGGCCGGCGCAACCTCGCCTTCTGGCTGATCGCGCTGGCCGTGCTGGGGTTGACCGCCCAGCTATTCCTGATCATCCGCGCGCGGCTCGATCCCCCGATCAACGAGGCGGATCCGAACAACTGGGAAAGCCTGTGGCTCGTGCTTTCGCGCGATCAGTACAAGCCGCCCAATCCGTTCCTGAAGCGCCAGGCCACCTGGGCCGTACAGTTCAGCCAACACTTCTACCGCTACTGGAAGGACCAGTTCGATCTCGGCCTGCGTCCGGAGTGGTTTTCGATGTTCGTGCCCTTCGCGATCGGGGGCATCGGGGCGGTCAGCCAAGCCCTGCGCGACCGCCGGCGCTTCCTGTTGACGGCGGCGCTCGTTTTTTTCACCAGCGTCTTCCTCGTCTTCTATCTGAACTTCAAGGAAGACGAAGTGCGCGATCGCGACTACTTCTTCGTGGCCGGCTATCATTTCTTCGGGTTGTGGATCGGGCTCGGGGTCGCGACGATCGCCCGCTGGTTGAGGGGCGAGCCCCAATTCGTCGAGGGCGAGTGGCGCCAGCCGCCGGGCGGACGCCTGTTCGGTCTGGGCGCCGCGGGAGTGCTGGTCGCCCTTTCCTGCCTGCCCCTCTCGCACGGCTGGTACCGTCACGACCGGACCGACTTCCTCGTGGCCCGCGACTATGCCTACAACATGCTCGTGCCGCTCGAGCCCAACGCGATCATCTTCACCAACGGCGACAACGACACGTTTCCCCTCTGGTACATCCAGGAGGTGGAGGGCGTGCGCAAGGACGTGCGCGTCGTCAACCTGAGCCTGCTCAACACCCACTGGTACATCCGGCAGGTGCGCGACTATGCGCCGCGCGTGAGGATCTCATTCACCGAAAGCGAAATCGACCGCCTCCAGGGCGTGATGCTGCCCGACGGGAAGATCGTCTACGTGAAGGACATCCTGGTTCACGACATCCTGGCCGAGAACCCCGACCGGCCCATCTATCTCGCCGTGACCGTGCCCGACGAGATGGGGCTGGAAAAGAACCTGGTCATGGAGGGGCTCGTCTTCCGCATCGTGCCCGAACAGGGCGAGGCGGAGCGCTGCGATGTCGCGACCACTTGGCGCAACCTGCGCGAGGTCTTCCTCTATCGTGGGCTGCTCGATGCGCAGGGCTACTTCGATCCCAACGTGTACAAGGACGACAACGCCCGGAAGCTCATCCAGAATTATGTCGCCGCCTACGTGCGCCTGGCCCACGCGCATCTGCGCAAGAACGAGGAGGCGCGGGCGCTGGAGGCGCTGGAGTACGCTCAGCGCATCAATCCCGCCTTCCCCGGCGTGCTCTACACGCTGGGCTACCTGCGGCTCGAACGGGAGGAGTATTCCGGCGCCGAGGAGGCCTTCCGCGAGCTGCTCGCCGCGGGCGATCGTTCCCCCGAGACCTACCGGCTGCTGGCCGCCTCGATCGAGGCGCAGGGACGGCTGGGCGATGCGGAGACCGTCTATCGGGATGCGGTCCGCCGGTATCCGGACGACTTCGATCTGACCCGCATGCTCTTTACCTATCTCTGGTCGCAGGACAAACGGGAAGCGGGGATCGAGGTGATCCAGGGCTGGCTGAACCGGCATCCCAACGATACCGTCACCCGCCAGGCACTCGACGAATTGCTGCGTCCCGAGGGGGCGGACTCGCAGGCGGCGCCGCGGATCCCCGCCATCAGAGGAGCACGGTGATGGCGCGGGCGCTCATCACGGGAGTCGCCGGCTTCATCGGCTCCACTCTGGCCGAACGGCTGCTGTCCGAGGGCTGGCAGGTGCGCGGACTAGACAACTTCGATCCCTACTACGAGCGGGCGATCAAGGAACGCAACCTGCGCAACTGCGAATCGAACGCCGCCTTCGAACTGCACGAAGGCGATCTGGCCGGGATCGATCTGCGCCCCCTGGTCGCGGATGTCGACGGGGTCTTTCATCTGGCGGCGCGGCCGGGAGTGCGGCGCAGTTGGGGCGCGACCTTCCGCGAATACGTCCACGCCAATGTCCTCGCCACCCAGAGGCTGCTGGAAGCGCTGGTGGAGCGGCCGCAGGTGCGCCTGGTCTTCGCCTCGAGTTCGTCGGTCTACGGACAGGCGGAGGAGCCGTTGGCGGTCGAGACCGCCCCGCGGCGTCCCATCTCGCCTTATGGCGTGACCAAGCTGGCGGGTGAAGCGCTGGTCGGCGCCTATCATGTGAACCACGGGATTCCGGCGGTCATGCTGCGCTACTTCACCGTCTTCGGGCCCCGCCAGCGTCCCGACATGGCCATGCACCGTTTCCTGAGGGCGCTGCTGGCGGGCGACGAGATCGAGATCTACGGCGACGGACGGCAGACGCGCGACTTCACCTTCATCGAGGATGCGGTCGACGCGACGGTGCGCGCCTTTCATCGCGGCCGCCCGGGCGCCTGCTACAACATCGGGGGCGGGTCTCCGGCGAGCGTGCTGGAGGTGATCGAGATTCTGGCCGCGGCCACGGGGCGCAGGCCGCGCAGCCGTCTTGCCGCTGCGCAGCCGGGCGATCCGCGGTCGACGCGGGCGGACGTCGGCCGCGCCCGCGCGGACCTCGATTTCCGGCCGCGCGTGGGCTTGGAGGAGGGTCTGCACAGGATGACAGCCTGGATGGCGCAGGTCGGCATGCCCGCGCCGGCAGCAGGGACGAACCATGAGTCGGCTTGAGCTGTCGATCCTCGTACCCGTCTTCAACGAGGAGGATAGTCTCGGCCCGCTGCACGAGCGGCTGACCGGCGTCCTGCAGGGGCTGGGCTGCAGCTACGAGATCCTTTTCGTCGACGATGGTTCGACCGACGCCTCCCTGGCGCGTCTGGCCGAGCTTGCCGCGCGCGACGCGCACATCCGGGCGATCAGTTTCCGGCGCAACTTCGGCAAGGCGGCCGCCCTGTCGGTCGGGTTCCGCGAGGCCCGCGGAGAGGTGATCATCACCATGGACGGGGACCTGCAGGACGATCCCGCGGAGATCCCGGCCTTCCTGGAGGCGCTCGCGCAGGGCTACGATCTGGTATCGGGCTGGAAGCGCCGGCGCCGCGATCCGCTCAGCAAGCGCTGGCCCTCGCGCCTCTTCAACTGGGTGACCGCGCGGGTGACGGGCATTCCGCTGCATGACTTCAATTGCGGATTCAAGGCCTATCGCCGCGAGGCGGCCCGGACGATCCGCGTCTACGGCGAACAGCATCGCTACATCCCCGTGCTTGCCGACCGGCTCGGCTTCCGCGTGGGCGAAAGGGAGGTGCTGCATCATCCCCGCCGCCACGGGCGGAGCAAGTACGGGACGGCGCGCTTCCTGAACGGCTTCCTCGACCTGCTGACGGTAGTGTTTCTGGGCACGTCGCAGCGCAATCCGCTGCATGTTTTCGGGCGCATGGGCGTGGCCTTTCTCGGCGTCGGGCTCGCGATCAACCTCTACATGGCCGGCATCTGGGTGATCGAAGGGGCGCTGCGCGTGCGGCCGCTGTTGATCTTCGGCGTGATTCTCGTCATTCTGGGCATTCAGTTCATCTCGATGGGGCTGCTGGCCGAGATGATCGCCAGCGTGCACCGCGGGGCGGAGGTCTATCCGGAGCGGTGTCGCATCCCCGCAGCGGACCGACCGGAAGAGGGAGGAACGGCGTGAGGATTCTGATCACCGGTGGGGCGGGCTTCATCGGTTCACACCTGTGCGATCATTTCCTGGGGCAGGGCCATGAGGTGATCTGCATGGACAACCTGCTCACCGGCAGCATCAGCAACATCACGCACATTCACGAGGGGCGCTTCAGCTTCATCCATTACGACGTCACGAACTACATCTATGTCGATGGCCCCCTCGACATGGTGCTCCACTTCGCCTCTCCGGCGAGTCCCCTGGACTATCTGCGCCTGCCGATCCACACGCTCAAGGTGGGGGCGCTCGGAACGCACAAGGCGCTCGGCCTGGCGCTGGCGAAGCGGGCGCGTTTTCTGCTCGCCTCGACCTCGGAGGTCTATGGGGATCCGCTGGTGCACCCGCAGACCGAGGACTACTGGGGCAACGTCAACCCGACCGGGCTGCGCGGCGTCTACGACGAGGCGAAGCGCTTCGCCGAGGCGCTGACGATGGCCTATCACCGCTATCATGGCGTGGACGCCAAGATCGTGCGAATCTTCAACACCTTCGGCCCGCGCATGCGACGCGACGACGGGCGGGCGGTGCCGGTCTTCATCAACCAGGCGATGAACGGCGAGCCGCTGACGGTTTTCGGCGACGGCCGCCAGACGCGCAGCTTCGGCTATGTCTCGGATCTGGTGCGCGGGATCGATGCGCTCATCCACTCGAATCTCAACGAACCGGTCAATATCGGCAATCCGCAGGAAATGACGGTGCTCGAGATGGCGAAGCTGATCTGCGCGCTCACGAACAGCGCGAGCGAGATCGTCTTCCGGCCCCTGCCCGAGGACGATCCCAAGGTGCGTCAGCCGAGCATCGAACTCGCGCACCGCAGTTTGAAGTGGGAACCGCGGGTCGACGTCCGCGAGGCGCTCGCGCGGACGATCGCCTGGTTCAAGGAAACGCAACCGGGGGCGGGCACGGGATCGGTGCGATGAGCGGAGTCGAC
Source organism: Candidatus Eiseniibacteriota bacterium (assembly GCA_043806645.1). Taxonomy (GTDB): domain Bacteria; phylum Eisenbacteria; class RBG-16-71-46; order CAIMUX01; family WJJG01; genus JAZDGX01. Next base: position 12,030 of record JAZDGX010000025.1, read on the forward strand.
GGGGCGGGAGTCAACAAGCAGGCCGCCGGCCCGGCCGGCGCGTCGCGGGGGGCGTCCGCGACGGCCGCACCCTGGGCGGGGCTCACCTGCCTGGTGGTCATTCCGACCTACAACGAGAGCGCCTGCATCGCCGAGCTGATCGACGCGATCCTGGCCCAGCCCGCGCGCATCGAGGTCCTGGTCATCGATGACCGCTCCCCCGACGGCACGGCCGCGCTGGTGCGCGAGCTCGCCGCGCGGGACGCGCGGATTCACCTGCTGGAGCGCGCGGGAAAACTGGGCCTCGGATCGGCCTACGTGGAGGGTTTCCGGTACGCCCTCGAGCGGACGAAGGCCGATCTCGTCTTTCAGATGGACGCGGATTTCTCGCACGATCCGGCAGCGATCCCGGCCTTCCTGGAGGCGATCCGCGACGAGGATCTCGTGCTGGGATCGCGCTACCTGAGAGGCGTGACGGTGGTCAACTGGCCGCTGAAGCGGCTGTTCTTGAGCTACTACGCGAATGTGTACACGCGCGTGCTCACCCGCCTGCCGTTCAAAGACGCGACCGGCGGGTTCAAGTGCTTCCGGCGCGAAGTGCTCGCCACGCTGGACTGGAGCCGCATCCACAGCGACGGCTATTCCTTCCAGATCGAGACGACCTATCAGGCCTGGCGCCGCGGCTTCCGCATCCGCGAGATCCCGATCGTCTTCGTCGACCGCCGCGTGGGGGTCTCGAAGATGAACCGGCGGATCGTGTGCGAAGCGATCTTCGTGGTCTGGCGGCTGGGACTGCCGAACCTCCTGCGCGGCCTGCCCGCGCCCCGTCCGCCCCGACCGCTCTGGGGGCCGGGCGCGGGAGGAACGGGTTGATGGCGGCCGCCTCGATCGACTCGCCGCCGGCCCCGCCCGCGGAGGCGTGCGATCCGCCGGCCGGGGATGGGGAAACGGGTCCCGACGCGATCGACGCCGGCATCATCATCGTCCACTACCGCACGCCCGAACTGCTGGCGCGCTGTCTGGAGTCGATTGCCGCCTCCGGGACGCGCCGGTCCATCGAGACGCTGATCGTCGACAACGATCCGCTCGACGCGCGCTCTCTCTCTCTCGCCGAGCGCCATGGCTGCCGCTATCTGCGCAGCGACCGCAATCTGGGCTACGGGCGAGGCATCAACCGGGGACTGGCCGAATGCCGCGGGCGGCACTTCCTGATCCTGAACCCCGATATCGAGGTGGGGCCGGGGAGCATCGATGCGCTGATCGAGTTCATGGATGCGCATCCGGAGGTGGGGATCGCCGGGCCGAAGCTCTTCAGCCCCGATGGATCGCTGCAGTATTCCGCGCGGACATTCTACACGCTGCCCGTCATTCTCCTGAGGCGTACGCCGCTCGGCAGGCTCCGACCGCGCGCGCGCATCGTGCGGGACCACTTGATGATGGACTGGGACCATCAGGACGAGCGCGAGGTCGACTGGCTGCTGGGCGGAGCCCTGATCGTGCGGCGGGCGGCGGTGGACGATGTCGGAGGCATGGACGAACGGTTCTTCCTCTATTTCGAGGATGTCGATTGGTGCAACCGGATGCACCGCCGCGGCTGGCGCGTCTTCTACGTCCCGCGCGCGACGATGGTTCACGCCCATCAACGGGCGAGCGCCGGGGGGTTCCTGACGCGCGGCCAGCGCATGCACCTGGAGTCGGCGCTGCGTTTCTACGAGAAGTGGAGCCTGGTGCTCTATCTGTGGAAGCGGCAGGCGACCGCGATCCGCGCGGCGGCGACGCTGAGTGCCGACCTGGTCCTGCTCTCGGCCGCCTTCCTGGCGGCCTATTTCACCCGCTACCTGCTCGGTCTGGTGATCCCCGACTGGTCCGAGGCGCGACCCGTATTCGCGCTGCGCGTCTACTCGCGGTTCATTCCCTTCGCGGACCTGGTGGCGATCATCACCTTCTCTTTCCTGGGGCTCTATCGCGGGGAAGTCTGGCGCAATCGCTGGACCGAGGGACTGCAGCTCGCCAAGGGCATGTTGATCACCTCGCTGCTGGTGCTCGCGACGACGTTTCTTTTCACGACCCGGCCCCTCTCGCGCTTCACGGTCGTGATCTTCTTCCCCTACGGCCTGCTTTTCGTCGCCGTCGGTCGCGAGCTGCTGCGGCGGCTGGTGGCGGGCGCGCGCGAGCGGCGCATTCAGTTGCGACGGCTGGCGGTCTTCGCGCCGCGCGAGCGGATCGCGGAACTGAAAGGCCGTTTTGCGCGCCACGGGACCTTCGGCTACGAGCCGGTCTACCTCGCCCACGAGGACGAAGAGCGGCCGGGGCGGGAACCGGCCGATCCCGAGCTGCGGCGCCTGCGTCTGGTCGCCGAGGAGCGCATCGCCGAAGTATTGATCTTCGACAGCCGCGAGCACTCCGCGCTGGTCGATCATCTCCTGCCCCGCCTGCTGCGGACCGGCCTGCCCGTCACGTACGTGCCCCTGGGCGAGCGCCATCTCCACGCCGCCGCGCGGGTCCGCAGTTTCCTCGGCTTCGGCGGCCTCTGGTTGGTGCAGCCGGTCCGGGGAGTGCACGCGTGGGGCAAGCGCGCTGCGGATCTCGCCGTCGCGCTGCCGCTGCTGTGCGTGGGACTTCCATTTCACTTGCTCCAGTTGCTCGCGTCGGGGGGGCGGGGGCTGGCGCGGGAGGTCCGGATCGGTCGCCGCGGCCGGCCGATTGAGGTCGCTTTGTATGCGGCCGAAACGCGCCTGCTGCGCGCCCTGCCCTGGGTGCGGCACTATCCGAAGCTCGCGGGCGTTTGGCGGGGGGAATTGAGCATGGTCGGTCTCGTGCCCCTGACCCAGGATCAGTGGGCCGCCGCCGATCCCGACTACCGGCGTGATCCCCCGGACGCGCCGGCCGGGTTGCTCCACCCGTGTCTGGGGATGTGCGGCCCGGGTGAGGGCACGGAAACTCCCTCGCCGGGGGGAATCGCCGCGCCGCCGGCAGGGTATGCTGGGCTGGAGGCGCTCCTGGCCTGGAACCGAAGCTACGTGACCCACTGGAGTCCCGGAGAGGATCTGCGTGTCGCCATGCGGGCCTTGCTCGAGCGAAGCGGGCCGGAGGAAAGAGAAGCGTGAAGCGACGGGTCGAGGCGGCACTTTGGATCGGGATCCTGCTGGCTCCGCTCAACCCCTGGGTCTCGTCCGCGGCGGCTGCGGAAGCCGGGGGAATCTGGATCAGCCACCTTTACATGAACGACCTGCGGGATGTGGCGGTCACGGATGAGGGAGTCTGGTGCGCGACCGGGGGAGGCGCGCTCTTCTACGATTTTGCGCTCGGTCGGTTCCGCGCATGGAATCGTTCGAGCGGCGGCCTCGCCAGCGATACGCTGACCGCGGTGGCTGTCCTGCCCGACGGACGCGTCGCCTTCGGCACCGATCGGGCAGGCGTCTGCATCCACGATCCCGAGCAGGGCGGCTGGCAAACCTATACCTCGCTCACCTGGCCCATCGCCGGCGACGCCATCCTTTGCATCGTGGACGATCCTCCCTGGCGCATCATCGGTTCGCGGGGCGGTTTCGTCGCGCTGAACAACGAGGAGGTCCGCGAGACCTGCCAGCAGGGGCTGGACATTTGCGGACTCGCGGGATGGGACATCGCCGCCGCCGCAGAATATCAGGGCGGCCTCTGGTTCGGCGCTCTGCCGGCGGCGCAGAGCCGGGGCGGAGTGGCGCGGCTCGACTACGCGACGAGCGAGTGGGACACGCTGAACACGGGCCTCTTCGCATCCCCTCCCGAGATCATCGGCTTCGCCGTCTGGCAGGACAGCCTCTTCTGCGCCTACCGTAACGGCGTGGCCCTCTGGAACGGCCTGCAATGGGTCGACGCGGGCGCGGGCCTGCCCGTCAACAAGGAGATCCGCGACATCACTGCGGGGCCTCAGCATCTGTTGCTGGCCGTCGCCGGAGACGGCAGGGGGGTATTCCAGTGGAGTCCGGCCGAGAAGGCCTGGACGCGCCTGGGAACGTTTTTCGCGCAGTGCGTCGCCGAGGGCGCGGACGGGATCGTCTGGGCGGGCGCGGGCGCGACGCGTACCGGATCGAACTGGCTCGAGCCCTCCATGGACGGTCTGTGGGCCTACGCGGCGGGCGAGTGGATCCAGCACCGGCAGGTGAGTCCGCATCCGCTCGAGAACTACCGCGATCTGACCCTCGACGGCGAAGGGCGCCTCTGGGCGGCCCTCGCCGCCAGCGGCCGCGGCTGGAAGATCTCGCGCTTCGACGAACAGGGCTGGCGGACCTTCGATCACACCAACACCGATCTCAGCAACACCTGGGTTCTCGATCTGCGCATTCAGGATGGAATCGTCTGGGCCGGACACTGTTGCTGTGCCGTCGAGACCGATTCGTGCTACTTGAATCGCTGGGATGAAGCGGCCGGCACCGTGGCCGTCCACGACTCGGTCTTCAACATCTACGCCTCCGCGGAAGACCCCTGGGGCAATCTCTGGTTCGCCTCCTGGTATGAGCATAGCACCCCGGTCGCGAAGGGCCTCTATCACCTCGACGTCGCGACCGGCCGGATGACGCAGTACACGACCGAGAACACCGCGGGGCGCCTGCGCTCCAACCGCATCACCGACCTCGCCGTCGCCGATCAAGCCCTATGGATCGGGTACTACAGCGAGGGGGCGAGCCGCTGCGAACTGAGCGCGAGCGGATTGCCGATCATGGAGGACTGGGCCTGGGAGTCCTTCGCGACCGATCATCCGGATGATCCGCTGCCCAGCGACGGAGTGCGCGCGGTGGCGGCGCGCGCGGGCGAGGCCTGGATCGGCACGATCGCGGGCGTCTCGCTTCTGCGCGACGGCCAATGGCGCATCTTCCGGCCGGGTCCCCTCGGGTTGCCGGGCAGCCAGGTGACCGACATCGCGCTCACGGCGGACGGAGCGGCCTGGATCGCGCTGTATGGAGTGGGGGTGACCCGGATCACGCGCGATGCGGCGGGAGTCTACGCGTTCGATCACTTCGGCCCGCCCGATCTCGTCGGTCCCAACCCGACCGTGCTCACCGCGGGGGCGGGTGGCCGCGATCTCTGGGTGGGCACCACGCACGGGCTGTCGCATTTCATTCCCTCCGGGACCGTGGATGCCACCGCTCCCGCCGAGATCCATGTCTATCCCAATCCGTACAATCCCGCCTGCGGCGAGCCGCTGCGCATCGCGCGCATTCCGGGGCGCGCCGCGCAAGGGATGATCGTCGATGTGTCGGGCCGGGTGATGGCGCGCTTCAGCGACCGCTGGACCGGGGATGCGATCTGGGACGGCCGCGACCTCGACGGAAACCGCGTGGCTCCCGGCTTCTACGTCATCCGCGCGGCTACGCCGCGGGGATGGCTGACGGGCCAGGTGGGCGTGCTCGATCTGCCCTGTTCCGAGTAGCGCCGCAACGCCCGGCGCGCGGACTGGCGAAGGGGAGGGGGGCGACAGCGTGCACGCGCACAGGCGCATTCTCGTCTTCGCCTATTTCTTCCCTCCGTATGGCGGCGCGGGCGTGCAGCGCATCGTCAAGTTCGCGAAGTACCTTCCCGATGAGGGCTGGGAACCGACGATCGTAACCGGGCGGGGATCCGACTACTGGATGGCCGATGCGTCGCTGGCCGCCGAGCTGGGGCCCCGCGTGCGCGTCGTACGCACGAGCGCTCCGACGGGTCTGACCGCGCTGCGGCGCATCGCCCCGCGCAGCGCGGGGCATGGGCGGTCGCTGCGTTCCTCGGTCGGCGCGATCCATCGCTGGCGGGGTCTCTCCGGCTGGCTTTTCGTTCCGGACAGCTACATCGGCTGGCTCCCCTTCGCGGCGCGCGCCGGAAGCAGGCTGCTGGCGCGGGAACGTTTCGACTGGATTCTCACGACCTCCTCGCCCGACAGCGCGCATCTGATCGGCCTGCACCTGAGCGCGCGGCACCGCATCCCCTGGCTGGCCGACTTCCGCGATCCCTGGACCCGGCGGCTCTCTTTCCATCCGCCGACGGCCTGGCACCGGCGGCGCCACGAGGCGCTCGAACGGCAGGTCCTGCGGCGGGCCGCTCTGGTCACCTTCACATCCGAAGAAACGCGCGCCGACTATCAGCGGCGTTTCCCGGAGCTGCCCGCGGAGAAGTTCGCCGTCATCACGAACGGATTCGACGAGGAGGATTTTCGGAGTCTCGCTTCCGGCCCGCCTTCCGCGGAGCGCTTTCAAATCCTGCACGCGGGACAACTAAATCCCGAGCGCGCGGCGCGTCCATTCCTACTCGGCCTGCGGCGCTTTCTGGATGATGTTCCGCGCGCGCGGGCGCGCCTGGAAGCGCGGCTGATCGGCCCCGCTTATGAACGGGATCGTGCCGACATCGAACGATTGGGACTGAGCGGCAACATCCGCCTCGAGCCCGCGTGCCGGCATGCGGAAATCGTGCGCGCGATGCGCGAGAGTCATCTGCTCCTGCTCATGGAGCACGAAAGCGAACGGGGCGGGCTGATCCTGCCGGGGAAGATCTTCGAGTACCTGCGTGCGGGCCGGCCCATCCTGGGGCTCGTCCCGCGCGGAGCGGCGTGGAACCTGATCGAGCGGCTCGGGGCCGGCCGCTGCTGCCTGCCGGGCGATGCCGAGGGTTGCGCGGCGCTGCTGGCCGGGTACTTCTCGGCCTTCGAGCGGGGCGACCCTGAGGGGGGCGCGTGCCCGGAAGATCTGGGGATGTTCGAACGCCGGGCTCTGACGCACAGGCTGGCGGGATTTCTGGCGGCAGCCCCTGGGGAGGGGCGATGATTGTGGTCTGAAATCTGCGGATCGACGAGGCCAAGGGATTCCAGGTTTAGGTTTTACAGCGTTCTCACTCGTATCGGTGCCCTCTGCACCCTGGCGGGCACGGCGGACGCTGCTCCTTGGCGCATCTATCCACAATCTTCAGACCACAATCAGGTTCCGCAAGGCCGGCGGACGATTCTGTCCCCATTCTCTCTGGGGTGAAAAAACCCTTTGACTGACATCGATCCGGTCGATTATTTTGCCCGTGGGGAATTGTGGGGCGAAAGGGGTAGAAAGGGAGTAGCCAGGGGAGGCGTGGCGCCGGATCCCATGGATCGGGGGAACCGGGGGCGCAAGGTCCGCGCCGGAGGGCTGAGGCGATGGAGCTCCCGCTCCTCGGGGCCTGGGACTGCGCGATCGACAGCAAGCGCCGACTGACGCTGCCGGCCAAGCTGCGTGAGTCCCTGACCAGTGTCGAGCCCTCGCCCGAGCTCATCGTGACGGTCGGCCATAGAGGCTGCCTACTCCTGATTCCTCCCAAGACCTGGAAGGACCTGACGCCCGATCTCTTCCGGGCCATCGTCGGCGGCGACGAAGGGGCGCAGCGGCTGCGTGCGACGATGGCGCTCTATGGGAGCACTCCACGCATCGACAATAGCGGCAGAGTCACACTGACCGAGAAGCAAGTCAAGGTGGCGAATCTCGACAAGGACGCGGTCGTGCTCGGCAACTTCACCCGTATCGAGGTCTGGAATCCGGAGCGCTTCGCGAGCGAGATCCCGGATCTCGAGGACACGAGCGAGCATGACCGCCTGCTGGCGCGATACCTTCCGGCAACGCCGAAGGAGCGGTCATGATCGAGCTGCGACCGCTGAGGGCACCCGACGGCCTGGTGGTGTGGGGCCGCCTGCTGGGGACCTGGGGCCGCCGGGAGTGCGTGGAGCTGCTGGCGTTTTTCACGCAACTGGCACTGCCTCAGGGCTGCCGCGTGCTGCTCGATTTCAGCGGCCTGGATCATGTTCATTTCAACGGCGCGCCCTGGCTGATCGCGCTGGCCGAAGGCATCGAGAGCCGGGGCGGGTCGGTGCAGGTCGTCGGGCTCACCGATGAACTGCTGAACATCTTCGAGTTGGGCGCCGCCTGCGAGGCGCGCGACTTCATCGAACGCCATGGTTTTTGGACGCCACTGCCGGGCTCTGCGGACGACCGACGGGCGGCCGCGCTCGCGCGCGGTGCCTTCGTGTCCGATCCGCAGGGCCTGGGTGTGGTCTCCTTGAATTAGGTCCGGTGTTTGGGACGGCGGAAGGAAGCGGGGACTGATTGGGCAAAAGGCAAAAACTGAGCTCCCTGCCTCGTGTCCTCCTCGGGAAAGTCCCCGCTTTCCCGCTGTTCCCGGATCGATCGTGATCCATGAACCGGTCATGGTGGCCGAGGTGCTCGGCGCGCTGGTGACCGACCGGGCCGGCCGTTACATCGATGGTACGGTGGGGGAGGGGGGCCACGCTGGCGCGCTTCTGACGGCGACCGAACCATCTGCCCGGCTACTCGGCTTGGATCGGGATCCGGAAGCCCTGCGCATTGCCGGCCGGCAGTTGGCTCCCTTTGGCGAACGGGTACGGCTTGAACAGGCGGATTTCGCGGACTTGAGCGAGATCGCGCCGCGCATCGGGTGGGAGCGTGCCGACGGAATCCTTCTCGATCTGGGTCTGCGCTCCGGGGCGCTGGACGAGCCCGAACGCGGTTTCGCCTTCAGCCTCTCAGGTCCGCTCGACATGCGCTTCGACCCCGGCCGGGGCGAGTCGGCCGCGGACCTGCTGGCCCGCATTCGTCCCGACGCGCTCCAGACCCTCTTCGAGCAGGGTACGACGCGCGCCAGTCCGCGCGCCATCGCCCGGGCGATCGTCGCGTATCGCCGCGGCCGGCGCATCGCGCGAACCGAGGATCTCGTCGCCTGCCTGCGTGCGGCGCTCGGCAGGCGGGCGACGCCCAAGCTCCTCTCCAGTGTGTTTGCGACCTTGCGCATGGCCGTCAACGCGGAGCTGGCCGATCTCGAGCGCGCCATGTCGACGTTGCCGGGATTGCTGAAAACGGGGGGTGTGCTGTGCGTGCTCGCCTACCAGTCCCAGGAGGATCGCCGGGTGAAGGCTCTCGTACGGACTTCCTTCGTCGATGCCCGGACGCAAGAACCCTTCCGCATGGTCCCGCTGTGGCCCAAGCCCCTGGGCCCTTCGCCGGCGGAGACCCGCATCAATCGCCGGGCCCGCAGCGCGAAGCTGCGCGCCCTGCGCCGTACGCCGCTCGCACCCTCTTCGGCCATGGACGCGAACCGGGATACCTGAGATTCCCCGTTCCCTCCCGGCGCACGAGTCGCTTGCGCAGCAGCGCCTGGCTGCTGGTGGCCGGACCCCTGCTCTTCTGCGTCCTGTTCGTTTCGATGCGCCAGGATCTGCAGCTCCATCTGCTGTTGCTCGAGAAGATGACGCTCGAGTCCCGCCGCGAGGATCTGCGCCAACAATTGCGCGCGGACCAGCGGAATCTCGCCGCGCGTTCCGACATCGCCCGCATTGCCGGCGAAGTGGGACGCCGGGGCCTGCGCGCTCCGCAGCACAAGCAGGTGCTGGCCCTGGTCGATGAGCCGCGCGTGATTGAAGAGGATCCGTCCCTGCCCCTCGCCGTGCTGGAGTTCCTCTCCGGAGCGGCGGATGTCCATGCCTCGCCCTCTCCACCGGCTGGAATCGAAGAGCCCATCGTGGAACCGCTGCCGGGTTTGGAGAGGGAGGCGGGGGAATGACACGACCGCGCGATGTTCGTCTGCCCTGGGTCTTGGCCGCGGCCGGGTGCTGCGCGCTCCTGCTGCTCGGCCGCGCCGGGCACGTCTCCCTGGTTCTGACCGACGAGTACCGCGCGCTGGCCGAAGCCCAGCACACGAATCTCCATAGCATTCCGGCGCCGCGGGGCCCGATCCTGGATCGTCATGGCAGAACGCTCGCCTGCAGCGTCGAGAATCCCTCGCTCGCCATCGCCGGCGGCATGGCCGTCGAGACCGAGCGGCTGGCCGCCGATCTGTGCCGCATGGATCTATGCACGCCCGACGCCGCCGCCCGCCTGGCGGTCCCCGCCGCGGAATTCCGCTGGATCACTCGCCGCTGGGTTCCGGACTGCTATGCCAGCGAGTTGGCGCAGCGCTATCCCAGCCTGCGCACCGAACTGGAGATGAAGCGCTTCTATCCGGCGGGCCCCGTCGCTCCGCAGTTGCTCGGCGCCGTGGGCACCGACGGGCGCGCGCTGTCGGGCCTCGAGATCTCCTTCGACGAGTGGCTCTCGGGAACCCCGGGCCGCCGGATCGACTTCGTGACCGGGGCCGGCCGTCCGCAGCAGACCATGCCCTCCCAGATCCTCTGCGAGGCCGAGCCGGGGGGAGGGCTGGTGCTCGCGATCGACGCGCGCGTCGATGAAGTCGTGCGCTTCCGGTTACGCGAGGGCATGGAGCGGATCGCGGCGGATAAGGGCATTGTGATCGCCCTCGATCCCTGGACGGGCGAGATCCTCGCCATGTGCGGCGAACCCTGCTTCGATCCGCTGGCCCCCGATCCCATCCGGGGGGAGGAGATGAAGATATGCGGGGTGATGGACCAGTTCGAGCCGGGAAGCGTCTTCAAGGTGAACACCTTCACCGCGGCCCTCGAGTCGGGGCTGGTCGCTCCCGAGGACATGATCGACTGCCACGGAGGCACGCGCATGGTCGCCGGCCGCCCCATTCGCGATCTGAAGAAGATGGGGCGGGTGACGGCGGCGGAAGTGTTGATCTACTCCTCGAACATCGGCAACGGTGTCGTTGCCGAGACGATCGGGCGGGATCGGTTCCTGTCGATGGCGCAGGCCTTCGGATTCGGACAGCGCACCGGGATCCCGTTGGCGGGAGAGGCGACGGGCAAGCTGCCCCATCCGCTCGATCCCACCTGGTCCGCGCGCACCCTGCTCACCATGGCCTACGGGCAGGAAGTCGCGGTCACGGCGTTGCAGATGGCGCTGGCCTATGCCGCCGTGGCCAACGGCGGCCTTCTGATGAAGCCGCTTCTGGT
>JAZDGX010000026.1:0-2535 GCA_043806645.1 Candidatus Eiseniibacteriota bacterium
GATCGCGGAACTGGTGGAGAAGTTCGCCTGGTCCAATGTCTATTGGGACGAGGAGACGACCGAGCAACGCCGCCGGCTGGCGCGCGACGCGGTGGATCGCAACGTCGGGACGGTGCTGCGCGGGGAGGAGATCGTCGGCGCGCACCAACGCGTCTGGCAGGAGGATCTCGATCGCCTGGAGTCCTATGAAGCGGAACGCGAGCAGCGCTCGGCGGGGCTGCTGGTGCGCGAGCGGGTCTTCTCTTTCGCGGGCCGCGCGATGGTGCTCGCGCTGGCCATCGCGGCCATGCTCCAGTTTCTCAACTCGTACCGGAGGCAGCTGCTCGACGACCTCAACGATGTCCTGCTGCTGGCGGCCACCTTCTCCATCGCCTTCCTGATCGCCGGCGTGACCTTGAACGGCATCGGCCTCTCCGGTTACCTCATTCCCGTCTCCGCTTTCGCGGTGCTGATCGCGCTGCTCTACGACGAGCCGCTGGCGCTGATTTCCGCCGGATTCATTACCGTCGTGATCGGTATCGTCGGGGGCCAGGGCATCGAGTTCATGATCACCCTCGGCCTGGGGGCGATGGTGGCCATCGTGAGCGTGCACCATTTGCGCGACCGGCGGCAGCTCTACCGGCTGCTCTTGTACGTCCCGCTGGTGCATCTGACCGCTCTGGCGGCGCTCGGCTTGATCCGCTCGGTGCCGATCGATCTCCTGCTGGCCGACGCGCTCTACCTCGTCAGCAATCCCTTCATCGCGGCAGGCATCGCCCTCTTTGCGGTGCCCTTGTCGGAATCGCTTTTCGAGAAGTGCACCAACCTGCGGCTGCTCGAGTTGCTCGATCTCAATCGGCCCTTGCTGAGGCGCATGATGCTCGAGGCGCCGGGGACCTATCATCACAGCCTGATGGTAGGCACGCTCGCCGAAGCGGGCGCCGCGCAGATCGGCGCCAATCCCCTGCTGGCGCGCGTGGCGGGCTACTATCACGACATCGGCAAACTCAACAAGCCCGACTACTTCTACGAAAACCTGCGGCCGGGGCAGAAGAACCCGCACGACAAACTCGCGCCTGCCATGAGTCGTCTGATCCTGGAGGCCCACGTCCGTGAGGGGCTGGTGCTGGCGGGGGAATCCAAGCTGCCCCGGGTCGTGCGGGATGCGATCGCCGAGCACCACGCGAACGGCTTGATGAGCTTCTTTTTTCACAAGGCGCGCCTGAAGAACCCCGAGATCTCCGAGATCGACTTCCGCTATCCGGGGCCGCGGCCCCGGTCGCGCGAGGCGGCCGTGTTGCTGCTGGCCGATCAGATCGATGCCGCCTCGCGGGCCCTCGAGAATCCCACCCCCAGCCGCCTGCGCGGCATGGTCACGCAACTGATCGATCGACGTGCCCTGGAGGGGGAGTTGGAGGAGAGCCAACTGACGTTGCGCGATCTGGCGCAGTTGCGGGAAGCGTTCATTCCGATTCTCACGGTGCTCGTGCGTGGCCGCACCAGCGCGCGGATCGCCTATCCGAGCCGCGAGCAGATCCGGGAGCAGGCGAAGGAGGCGCCGCGTGGCCGAGCGGGTTCGCATTCGGAACCGGCAGCGAAAGCTGACGCTTGACCGTCCGGCACTGCGCCGGCTGCTCGGCGACGTGCTGACGGGCGAGGGGATCGGCGGCGACCGGACGGTCGAGGTGGCCGTGCTGCGCGACGCGCCGATGGCCGAACTGAACGCGCGCTTCAGGCAGCGGGCGGGACCGACCGATGTGCTTTCCTTTCCCACCGACCCTTCCGGATGGCCTTGCGGAGAACCGATGCCTTTGGGGGAAGTGATCGTCTCGATCGACCGGGCCTGCGATCAGGCCGCCGAGCGCGGAATCTGCGCCCGCGCCGAACTCGAGCGGCTCCTGGTGCATGGTCTGCTGCACCTGATCGGCTACCGGGACCACTCGCCGGCCGAGCGGGCACGGATGCGGCGGCGAGAGAACCGCTACCTGCGCGGGAAGCAACGGGCCCGGCGGAGGTGCGATGAGTGATCCGGACCTCCGCGATCTGATCACCGGGGCGGGGCTCGCGGCGGGCCTTCTCGCGCTCCTCTGGCAATGGCTCTCCGCCCGCGCCAGCGGCCCCGGGCGGTTGCCGTCGCGGATTCCCTTCTGGTCCGGTGCAGTTGCGTGGGTCCTCTTCGGGCTCCTTTCCAGGGAGCGTACCGCGGTGCTGGGTGTGGCGCTGCCGCTCGGCTGGATCCTCCCCGGCGCCGGGTTGGTCGCCATGGCGATTCTGCGCTGGAGCCGCGTGGCTCTGCCCGGCCTGCTGGAGGCGGAGGTCGCGGTGGAGCCGGCGCTTGGGGAAGCGGGCGACGCCGGGATGGAACCGCTGGACGCGGAGGACACGCGCCTGTTCCACCGACTGCTCTCGCTGCGCGACAAGCGGGTGGAAGAATTGATGGTGCCCCTCGAGCGGGCCGAATACATCCGGGCGGGAGAAGGGTGGGAGCAGGTGCTGGCCCGCCTGGGTCGCAGCCCGGCGTTGCGCCTGCCGGTGGTGGATGAAGCGCGGGGCGGG
>JAZDGX010000027.1:0-13884 GCA_043806645.1 Candidatus Eiseniibacteriota bacterium
GGCGGCGAGCGCCGGGCGCGCCGCCGCCGGGCGGCCGCCGCCGAATGCTGCCGGGGCCGTGGAGTCCCGCCGGGGCCTTCTTGATCGCGCTGGTTTTTCTCGTCGCGGTCGGGGACCGTGGGGTGCGGGCCTTGCTGGAGACCCCGCGCGCCACGGCGAACATCAACGAGCAGCAGATTCAGGTCGCCCTGTTCCTGCGCGAGCATTACACCGGATCGACGATCGCGCTCAACGACATCGGCGCGGCGAATTTCCTGGCGGACATCGTGTGCGTCGACTTGTACGGCCTGGCGAGTCACGAGGTGCTCAAAGCGCTGCGCCAGGGCACCTACGGAGTGAAAACGCTCGAGCGCATCACCCGCGAGAAGGGGGCGCGGGTCGCCGTGCTCTATCCCAACTGGATCCGGACGCCCTCCTCATGGACTCGCGTGGGGCATTGGAGCATTGCCGACAATGTCGTCAATGGAGGGGACACGGTCGCTTTCTTCGCGCTCGATGCGGAGGAAAGATCCACCCTGACGCGCAATCTGAAGCTGCATTCCTCCAAGCTGCCGCCGGGGGTCGATGAAGGGGGTCTGTATGCCGAGCTGCCCTGAGCTGGGCCGATCGGAGCTGAGGGAGGTTCGGCCGGCCGTATGACGTCGTCTCTCGAACCCGGTGAATTCGAACGTCTGAGGCGGGCGGCCCTGGCCGAGGCGGAGCGTTGCCTGCTGTGCGAGGACCCTCCGTGCGGCGCCGGATGTCCGGCGGGGATCGATCCGCGCACCTTCATCCGCAAGATCCGCTTCGGCGACCTGGCCGGCGCCGCCCGCCATCTGCGCGATCGCAACATCCTGGCCGGTTCCTGCGCCGAACTGTGCCCGGTCCCGATGCTGTGCGTCGGCCGCTGCCTGCACGAAAAACTGGACCGCCCGATCGATATCGCGGGCCTGCAGCGCTTCGTTTGCCTGTGGGAACGGCTTCGCGGCGGGCTGACCATCGATCGCCCTTGTGGGTCGGGTCCCGCGGTGGCCGTCGTGGGTGCCGGCCCGGCGGGACTGAGCTGCGCCGCCGAACTTGCCCGCCGCGGATTCGCGGTGACGCTGTTCGAGCGGGAGCGCGCCGCAGGGGGTGTGCTGCGCGCGGCGATTCCGAGTTATCGCCTCCCGCCGGAGGTGCTCGATTACGAGATCGAACTCGTCGCCGGCCTGGGAGTGACCTTCCGACTCGGCGTCGAGGTGAAGTCTGCGGCCGAGTTGCTGCGGCAACACGCCGCCGTGTACGTTGCCACCGGGGCGGGCGAGTCGATGCCCCTGAGGATCGCCGGTGAAAGTTCCCGTCATGTGATCTCCGCGCTGCGCTACCTGCGCGACGCGCGGCGGGGGCAGGCGGCGCAACTGGGGAACCGCGTGACGATCATCGGCGGCGGCAACACGGCGGTCGACGCCGCCCGCTGGGTTCGCCGGACAGGGCGTGAAGCGACGATCCTCTATCGGCGCGGACCGGCGGAGATGCCCGCTTATCGCGACGAGGTGGAGGCGGCGCTGCGCGAAGGCGTCGAGATGCTGTTGCGCGTCACGCCGGTGGAGTTCATCACGTCCGGGCCGGAGGAACTTGCGGGCGTGCGGTTGCAGCGGGTGCGCTGGCATGGCCGAGGGCGCGATGCCGTGGAATGCGAGGCCGAAGGGGGTCCCTTCGACTTTCCCTGCGACGATGTACTGGTCGCGGCGGGACTGCGGCCGGGAGCGCCCCTGGGCTTGGAGACCGACCGGCAGGGCGTCCTTGTCCACGATCCCGACACGTGGATGACATCCACGCCCGGCATCTTTGCCGGGGGCGATGCGGCCACCGGTCCCAGGACTGCCGTCGAAGCGGTTCACACGGGCCGGGCGGCCGCCGCGGCGATCGAAGCGCATCTCTGTTTCCCGGGCCGGGGCCGGGCCTGCGGTTGCACGACACACGCTGCGGATAACAAAGAGCGCGGGGTCGATCGCGACCCCGCGGGCGGCGAGCGGCCTGCGCGCGGGGTCTATCGCCGGCCGCGCGCGGATCTCTCCGTGCGCTTCTGCGGGATCGTGCTGGAGAATCCCTTCCTGCTGGCCGCCGGTCCTCCCACGGATGATCTCGAAATCGTCCGCAACGGACTGCGCGCCGGATGGGCCGGGGCGGTGCTCAAGACGACCGCGGTCGCGGGGACCGCGGTCCGGCTGGTCCACCCGATGATGTCGGCTCCGGCCGATGACCGCGGCCGCCTGCAAAGTCTCGGCAACATCGATCTCATCTCGGACCAACCGGTCGAAGTCGTCGCCGAGCGGGTGCGCGCGCTCAAGCGTGAGTTTCCCGGCAAGCTGATCGCCGCGAGCATCATGGGTTCGTCGCGCGAGGATTGGGAAGCGCTCGTGCGCGAATTGGAAACCGCCGGAGTGGACCTGATCGAATGCAGTTTCTCTTGCCCGCAGGGCACGCTGGGTCATGAACCGGGCGCGATGCTGGGTCAAGACGCGGAATTGGTCCGACGCGTGGCCGGCTGGGTGAAGGGGGCCGCCCGGAGGGTGCCGGTCGTGATCAAGATCACGCCCCAGGTCGCGAGCATCGCCGCCATTGCGGCGGCCGTACGCGAGGCGGGGTGCGATGCGATCTGCGCGAGCAACACGATTCCCGCGCTGGCCGGGATCGATCTCGAGCGCTGGGTTCCCTACCCCGATCTGGACGGCGCCTCGACCTATGCGGGTCTCTCCGGTCCCGCCATCAAACCGGTCACGCTGCGCACGATCGCCGAGATCGCCCGTCACGGCCGGCTGCCCATCACCGGCACCGGGGGACCCCTATCCTGGATGGATGCCGTCGAGTTCATGCTCGCCGGCGCAACCACCGTGCAGTTCTGCACCGCGGTCATGCGCTACGGATTCGCGATCATCGAGGAACTGCGCGAGGGACTGGGGGACTATCTGGACCGGCGGGGCTGCCACGGTCCCGAGGAACTGGTAGGCCGCGCGTTGCCGAACATCGTGGACCATGGGCGACTGCCCCGCCGCACGATGCGAGCCCGGATCGACCCGCGGCTTTGCATTGGGGATGGGTCCTGTCTGATCGCCTGCCGCGACGGCGGTCATCGCGCGATCCGCATGAGCGGAGAGCGGGCGTTCGAGGTCGATCCCGAGCGCTGCGTCGGATGCGGGTTGTGCGGGTTGATCTGTCCCGTGGACGGGTGCATCACCTTGATGGATGCGGAGCGCGGATGAAGACGCTGGTCGTCAAAGGGACGGGTGGACGATCCCGGATGATCGAATTGATCCAGGGGGACATCACCCGCGAGCGAGTGGATGCGGTGGTCAACGCGGCCAATCGGAGCCTGGAGGGAGGCGGCGGAGTGGACGGCGCCATCCACCGGGCCGGGGGCCGGGCGATTCTGGAGGAATGTCTGAAGCTGGGCGGATGCGAGACGGGCGATGCGAAGATCACGACCGGCGGGAACCTGCCGGCCCGGCATGTCATTCACACCGTGGGGCCGGTGTATGGGGGAGGCGCGCGCGGCGAGGATGAATTGCTGGCGAGCGCCTATCGCCGCAGCCTGGAAGTGGCCGATGAACATGGATTGACCTCGATCGCCTTCCCTTCCATCAGCACGGGAGCCTATCGCTTCCCCATAGCACGGGCCGCCTCGATCGCGCTTGCGACGAGCGTGCGCTATCTGAAAGGGGAGACCGGGATCGAACTCGTCCGCTTCGTTCTCTTCAGCCGGAACGACTTCGCCGTCTATGAGCGGGCGCTCGAGGAACAGGCGGGTTGACCGGCGGAGACGAGGATCGGGCCACCCTCTGCCCTATTCGGGAGCTAGCGGCCGTCAACCGGGCGATCTCCGCGGGCTGACAGGGAATCGGGTGGGGCGACGCGGGTGGAATCGACCGGAGTCGAGCGCGATTCGCCGGAGACGTCGTCCGGCTTGGGAGGAACTGTGCCCGCCGTCCGGCAGGCCTGCTTCATTCAGGTGGAGACGCCCAGGCGGGGCAGGATGACCATTTGAAGGAGGATCCAGGCCAGGACCACGATCCCGAGGACGATCAAGTCTTTCATGGCATGCTCTCCCCTCCGACGCCCGCCGCCATGTCCGCCGCCCGGAGTCCTATCATCTCGGCGGCGGCAGCGCCAGTTCATGCTGTACCCCCGGGCCATCCCGCGGGTCCTGCGCTGGACGGCCGGGTCCGCTTGATCTAAGGTCCGAGTCCTGTGACAGGAGGCGATCTGAATCCGCAATCGAGTGCGCACAACGGGAAAGGGCCCATGGACGACCGCGACCTGTTGATCGGGCCGGGGATGGTCTTCTCCGGCGGCCGGGTCGTCGCGGGCGCCGGAGTGTTGGTAAGAGGCGGGCGCATTGCCGCCATCGGGCCCCATGCAAGGCTGGAGGAAAGTCTGCAAGCGGGGGCGGCCCGGCTGGATGCCGGCGGCGGCCTCGTGCTCCCCGGTCTCATCAACGCGCATACCCATCTCTACTCGGCGCTCGCGCGGGGATTTCCGCTCACCGGGCCGCCCCCCGCCGATTTCACGGGGATCCTGTCGCGCTTGTGGTGGCGGTTGGATCGCGCGCTCACTCTCGAGGATGTCCGCGTGAGCGCGCTTCTCGGCAGCATGGAAGCCGTGCGGTGCGGAGTGACGACGATCGTCGATCATCACGCTTCCCCGGGCGCTTGCGGCGACAGTCTGGCGGCGATCCGCGCGGCGGTCGAGACGGTCGGGATTCGCGCGGGCCTGTGTTACGAAGTGAGCGATCGCGACGGCCCCGCGGCGGCCAGGGCCGGGATCGAAGAGAACCTGCGCTTTGCCCGGGAGCTGCGGCAGGCGCCCTCGCCGGCCGTAGCGGCGCAATTCGGAATCCACGCGCTCTTCACCGTGGGGGAAGAGACGCTGGCGCGCTGCGTCGACGCCGCCCGCGGCGCAGGCCTCTCCCTGCATCTCCATCTTGCCGAGGACGAAGTGGATGTGCGCTGGAATCTGGAGCACTTCGACGAGCGTCCCGTCCAGCGGCTGGCCCGCCATCGAGGGCTCGAGACCGAAGCGTTGCTCGCGCACGGCACCCACGTCGACTCCGAGGAGATCGAGATCCTGGCGGCAACGAAGGCCTTCGTCGCCCACAATCCCGAGTCGAACATGAACAATGCGGTGGGCCGCGCACCGGTGCGGGCCATGGGCGAGCGCGGCGTGAGCGTGGGACTGGGGACCGACGGGATGAGCGCGGACATGTTGTCGGCCGCGCGCGCGGCGTTTCTGCTGGCGCGCCACGCCGAGCGCGACCCCGGGGCCGCGTGGCGGGATGTGCCGCGCATGCTCTGGACGAACAACGCCCGGCTGGCGGCGCGACTCTTCGGATTGCCCGTGGGCGAGCTCTCAGAAGGGGCGGCGGCCGACGTGATCGTGCTCGACTACGATCCGCCCACGCCGCTCGATGAGGGCAATCTCTTCGCGCATCTGGTTTTTGGCCTGAGCTCCCGGCATGTCGCGACGACCGTCGCGGGCGGCCGCGTGCTGATGCACGAGCGCAAGCTCCTCACCGTGGATGCCGCGGAGCTGCAGGCATGCGGGCGAGAGCGTGCGCGGGCACTCTGGAAGCGGATCGAGGCGCTCGGAAGCTGAAGTCCGAGAGGGCACCCGTCCGCGCGCCGGGGCGGGAATGAAGGCGCGGCATTGGCGAGGGTTGTCCATGGGCCGTTTTCAGTGGGTATGCACGCGGTGCGGTCGCCGCCACGCTCCCGAGCGCGTCGATTATCTCTGCCCAGCCTGTGCGCCGGAGCCGGCCGCGGTGCCGGGAGCGCTTTCGTCGCTGGGGCTCCCGGGCGTGCTGCGCGCGGAGTACGAAACGGCCGGCGGATTCCCGCGCGACGATCTCGGAGCGCGCTACCTCGATCTTCTGCCTATCGATGAGGCCGGTGCGTTCCCGCCGCTGCCGGTCGGCCCCAGCCCGTTGCTGGCGCCGGCCCGTTTGCGCAGCCGGCTCGGTCTCGGCCGCCTATTCCTGAAGAACGACACCGCGCTCCCGACCGCGTCCCTCAAGGATCGCGCCTCCAGCCTGGTCGTCGCGCGCGCCAGGGAGAAGGGCGTCGCCCTGATCACGACCGCCTCCACCGGCAACGCGGCGACCTCCCTGGCGGGCATGTGCGCGGCCGCCGGATTGCATGCGGTGATTCTGGTTCCCGCCGCCGCACCGCGCGAGAAGCTCGCGCAGATGATCCACTACGGAGCGACCGTCTGCCCGATCGAGGGGAGCTACGATCAGGCCTTTGCCCTGTGCCTGCGGGCCGGTGCGCGTTTTGGTTGGTACAACCGGTCGACCGCGTTCAATCCGTACACGATCGAGGGCAAGAAGACCGTAGCCTTCGAGATCTGGGAGCAGTTGGGGCGGACGGCTCCCGATGTCGTCGTTGTTCCGGTGGGAGACGGCGCGATCCTCGCCGGGGTGGAGAAGGGCTTTTCCGATCTCCTGCGCTTCAAGCGAATCGATCGCCTGCCGCGTCTGATGGCCGTGCAAGCCGAAGGCAGCGCCGCCATCGTGCGGGCGTGGGAGAGCGGCACGGAGCGGGTGGGCGATGCGATGGGGAACGGCCCGCAAGGCGACGCCCCCGCGGACCACGCCCCGGCCGCACCCGCCGCCGACGATTCCGTCGCCGCCGGCCCTTGCGCCACCATCGCCGATTCGATTTGCGTCGGAACACCGGCCAACGGGGCTTGGGCGGTCGAGGCCTTGAGACGCACGGGGGGCAGGGGCGTGCGTGTGTCCGACGCGGAGATTCTGAGCGCCATGCCGCTACTGGCCTCGCACACGGGCGTGTACGCGGAGCCGGCGGCCGCGGCACCGCTGGCGGGTCTGATGCGCCTGATGCGCGAGCGGCCCGAGGAGCTGAACACGGAGGCGACGATCGTGCTCCTGATCACCGGCTCGGGCCTGAAGGACACCGCCTCGGCGCTGCGCGCGGTGAGCGTCCCCCCGGCGCTGCCGCTCGATGTGGATCTGCTGGGCGCGCGCGTTGCGGGGCGGGACTGAGCCGCCGCGGCCGGGCGGGAGGTGCAGGGCCGGCCCCACGCGGAGACATCCCGGTCGAGCCGCTCATACCGATCGCGACATCAAGTGCGTCAACAGGTCCGTGATGAGAAGCGCGGTCATTGATCGGCGATAGGCGGCGGTGCTGCGGACATCATCGATCGGGGCGATCTGTGCCGCGACCCATTCTCCCACGCGGGCGCTCAGGGCTTCGTCGAAGGTCGCTTCCCGCAACTGCTCCTCGGCGGCCCGCAAACGCAATGGAATGGGCGCGACGCTGCCGGCGGCCAGGGCGACGGCGCGCAGGCGTGGGCCGTCCATGGTGATCCGCGCGGCGGCGCAGATCTTGGCGATCGACTGCGCGCGGCGCGTACCCAGTTTGCGAAAGCCCTCGCGCTGCCCCGGCTCGAGCGCGGGAACGTCGATCCCCACCACGATCTCGCCGGGAAGCAGGTCGACTTTCTTGTAGGCCAGATAGAATCGAGTCAGCGGCAGGCGGCGGCTCCCGCCGGAGGATGCCATCCTCAGCACGGCATCGGCCACGAGCAGCGGCGGAGCCAGGTCGGCCGCGGGGCTTGCGTTGACGAGGTTTCCGGCCAGCGTTGCCAGGTGGCGAATCGGCCGGGCACCCAGTTGGCGCGCCGCCGCGGCGAGCGCGGGGGCGTGCGCTGCAATCAACGGATGACCGCAGAGGTCTTCGACCGGCGTGGACGCTCCGATCGTGAGCATCCGGTCCACCCGTTCGACTCCCACCAGTTCGGGGATGCCGGCAAGGGAGATGATCTCGGGGGCGGTAGCGCCGGCACGGGGTTCGTCCTTCCCGAGCAGGATGGGTACGCGCCGCGCGGCCTGCCACGCGACCATGAGATCGGTCCCGCCGGAGAGGAGAGTCGATCCGGGAAATCGCGCCCGCAGATCGAGCGCCTCGCGGAGAGTCCGCGGCACATGCACGCGAGGCTCATGTATGCGAGCCTGTTGCGCCGCCCCCAGCGAGGCATGTCCTGGCGAGGGCGATCGTGGCTCGGCCCCGTGGAGGTCCTCCGCAGGCGATTCCCGCACGGGGCCAGGGCTTGCCGGGGCCGGCGCTTCCGGCAGGGCCCGGCAGCGCTGCTCGGCGGGTATCCGTTGCGCCGCCGCAAGAATCGCCGCGACGATCTTCGAATAGCCGGTGCAACGGCACAGATTGCCACTGATCGCTTCGCGCACGGCGGGTTCATCGGGCACGGCCGTGTCGCGCAGAAACGCGAAGGCGGAGACGAGCATGCCGGGGAAACAGATCCCGCATTG
This sequence comes from Candidatus Eiseniibacteriota bacterium, assembly GCA_043806645.1. Taxonomy (GTDB): domain Bacteria; phylum Eisenbacteria; class RBG-16-71-46; order CAIMUX01; family WJJG01; genus JAZDGX01. The sequence continues at coordinate 8,300 of JAZDGX010000027.1, forward strand.
AACCGCCCCATGCTCGACAAAGGCGTCGACGATGGCGCGCCCGAGCGCCAGCTCGGCCAGCCCATCCGCGGTCCAGATGCGGGCCCCGTCCGCGACCCGGACGGCCGGCACCAGGCACGAAGTAACGGGGTTTCCGTCGAGCAGCACTAGGCAGGCGCCGCACTCTCCTTCGCCGCAGCCCTCCTTCGGACTCGTGACGGCCAGATGATCGCGAAGGACGTGAAGCAGGGGCGCAAGCGGCGGGCAGGATACCTGCCGCACCACGCCATTGACGATCCAGCGCCTCTCGATCATTCCGGGGTACTCCCGCTGATCGCCTCGGGCGTGATCGGCAGATCCGTCGCCCGCCGTCCGGTCGCCTGCTCGATCGCATTGGCCAGAGCGGGGGCGGGGCCGTGGATCGGCAACTCACCCAACCCCTTCGCGCCTCCCGGCCCCTGCGAGTAGGGATTTTCGATCACGATCGGGATGATTGAAGGCGCATCGAGGGCCGTCGGCAGGAGGTAGGTTTGAAAGCGATTCTGACGGAACCGCGCCGCGTCGACTCCCATGCGTTCGAGCAAGGCGAGACCCAGCCCCTGAAGGACGCCCCCCTCGATCTGGCCCTCCGCCACGACCGGATGGATTGCCCGCCCGATGTCGCACGCAGAAACGATTCGCACGACGCGGACCTCTCCGGTGGCCGTATCCACGTCGACCTCGGCGATCGTGCAGGCGAACGAGTAGACGGCGTAAGCGTCGCCGCGATAGGTCTTGTCGTCCCAATGGATCCAGGACGGCGGTTCATGACGCGCCTCGAATCGCAGCGGGCCCCCCGCGGCACGCAGGCGCGCGATCGCCTGATCGTAGTCATAGTCCGCACCGTGGTGGGGGGCGGCCACGTCCGGCGGCGGGGCGGGGGCCGCTCCGCTGACCCCGCGCAGGGCTTCGTCCAACTCGCCCGCGCAGCGCTCGATGAGGCGTCCGACGACCATGATCGTCCGCGAGGCCACGGTCGGTCCGCTGTTGGGCACTTGCGAAGTGTCGGGCGGGGCGCAAGAGACGCGTTCCAGGGGGATGCCCAGCCGCTCCGCGACGATCTGCGGCAGCGTCGTGTGCGCGCCCTGGCCCATCTCGACGCTCGCGACACGGATGAGCAGATCGTTGTTCGGTTCTACCGTCAAGGCGGCCAGGCTGGACAAACGTACTTCGCCGCTGCCCGTGAATCCGCCGCCGTGCCAGACGAGGGCGAGCCCGATGCCACGACGCACCCGCGCGCGCGTATCCCGGCGATTGCCCGGCTCCGGCTGATTCCGCCGTGGCTCTTCACAGCGCTCCCACGTGCGGATGAAGTCGCTCGCCTCCAGCGCCTTCTCGAGCACCTGCGCGGCGGAGACGCTTTCGCGCAGAACCTGTCCCGTGGCCGTGGTCGATCCGACGCGCAGGAGATTGCGCCGGCGGATCTCGTCAGGGCGCAGGCGGCAGCGCGCGGCCAGGCGGTCCATGTGAGACTCGACGGCGAAGGCGACCTGCGGGGCCCCGAAGCCGCGGAAGGCGCCGCTGGGGGGCAGATTCGTGCGCAGGCAGAGGCCGTGGACCGCGACGTTCGGGCATTCATAGGGCCCGGTGGCATGCAGGACCGCGCGGGACAGTACGACCGGGCTGAGGGTCGTGTACGCGCCGCCGTCGAGCAGCACGGTGATCTGCATGGCGAGCAGGCGGCCGTCGGCGTCGACCGCCGTGCGGTGGCGCACGAGCGAGGGATGCCGCTTCGGCGTGAAGAGCATGTCCTCGTGGCGGTCGAGGATCATCCGGACCGGATGCCCGCACGCGCGCGCCAACAGGGCCGCATGACCTCCCAGCAAGGTGGGGAAGTCCTCCTTGCCCCCGAAGGCGCCGCCGGTCGGGCTTTGGCGCACGACGACATCTTCGGGCGCACAGTCGAGCAGACGCACCATGGCCGCGTGCACATAATACGGGCATTGCAGCGAACCGGTGATCGTCACACCCCCGCGCGCGGCGGGCCAGGCGATCACGCCCTGCGGCTCGATGTACGCCTGTTCCTGAGCCTGGGTCGTGTAGGTGCCCGCGACGGTGATTTCCGCCTCGCGCAAGACGCGCTCCGCCTCGCCCCGCTCGATTCGGTATTCCGCCAGAACGTCCGGGATCCCTGCATCCCCGCGGTAGGCGGCCTCCGCTTCCCGGAGCGTGAACAGTGCCGGCTCCGGTGTGATTTCGACGCGCACGCAACGCGCCGCGGCGCGGGCCAGGTCTTCGCTGGGGGCGGCGATCAGAGCGATCGGTTCGCCCAGATAGCGGATCCGATCCGTGGCCAGAAAGGGCATGTCATCCGTGACCATCTGAACGCGGTTGCGGTCGCCCAGGTCGGCACCCTGGATGAACACGGCGGTATCCGTGGGAAAGTCCGGAGTGAGATGGATCGAGCGCAACCGGCCGGCCGGCTGCGCGGAACGTACGGTGAGGCCGTACCAGGCGTCCGGGACATGCAGGTCAGCGATGTAGAGGGTTCGGCCGCTCGCTTTCGCGACGGCATCCTTGCGAGCGGGAGATCGCCCGATCATTCGTCCTTCCGGAGCGGTTCGATGCAGCTCTTCTGGTAGACGGGGCGGCCTTTCTCGCAGACGACGCCGCCCTTCCGGCAGACGGCGCGGCCCTTTGGAGAGGACGCGCCGTCTAGTAGACGAGGATCTTCTGGCCGGGGTAGATCCGTCCCGAACGGCCGATGCCGTTGCGGGCGGCCAGGTCGCGTGCGTTCACCCCGTAACGCTTGGCGATGAGCCACAGGGAATCGCCCTGTCGGACCACATGCACGCGAGAGTCATCCCCTTTGCTCGCCGCATCGCGCGTCGGCTCGACGATCTTGAGCTTCTGGCCGGTGCGGATCAGATTGCTCGAGCGGAGACTGTTCCAACGTTTCAGCGCACTCAACGAGACGCCGTAGCGGTCGGCGATACCGGAGAGCGTCTCGCCGCGGCGGACGACATGTTCGACCGGCGGAGGTTCCGCGACGACGGCGGTTTCCTGCTGTGGCGGCTCCTCCAGTTCACCCTCGAGCATCTGCTGGCGCGCCTGCTCCACGATGTGCGCGGTCGAGCTGACGCGGCCGAGGCTGTAGGAGGTGTTGAGCTCTTGCATGCGTCGCGAGGGCGGGCTTGCGGGCCGCGCCAAGGCATCGTTTGAGCCCGGAGTCGCGACTGCCGCGGCCGGACCGGAATTGGAGACCGGCAGCCCGTCCACGCGGGATTCGCCCGCCGGCGCCTGGGCGAGTGTGCTTTCGTCCACGCGCGGGGCTGGAACGGGAATGAGCAGCGATTGCCCCGGGCTGATGCTGTTGATGTTCCTCAGCTTGTTGGCCTTTTGGATGTCCTTGATCCCGACGCCGTAGCGCTTGGCGATCGCCGAGAGCGTCTCCCCGCGGCGCACCGAATGGCGGACGGGATCGCCGCTGTTCGACGCGCGGAGATCCTCGGGAGCTATGCCCCGCCGGCTGGGGATGGAGAGCGTCTGGCCGACGCGGATCATCGTCTTGCGACCCATACGGTTGGCATCCTGGATCGCGGCGACCGTCGTTCCATACCGGCGCGCCAGCGAGCCGAGGGTTTCGCCGGAGCGGACGACATGGCGGTGCTGCACGAGCCTCTCGCCCGCGGGGATCTGCGCGATCTTCTGCGCGAAGGTCTCGCCCAGACCCACCGGAACGCGCACGTCCCACTGCTTCGCGTCAGGCGGCGTCTGCAGGAGGAGCAGGGCGGGATTCAGGTGCTGAAGCTCGCTGACCGTCACCCCCGTACAGCTGGCCACGACCCGCAGATCAAGCGGGGAGTCGACCGGAACCGTGTCGTAGGCCAGAGGATTGTCCGTCTCTTCGGGCAGATTGTAGGCGCCGGGGGATTTCGCCAGAATCGTGGCGGCCAGGATGGCCGGGACGAAATTGCGCGTCTCGTTGCGCAGGTGTTTGGTGCCGGCCAGACGCCAGAAGTCCTTCGTCCCGCAGCGTTCGATGGCGCGGGCGACCTTGCCTTCCCCCGCGTTGTAGGCGGCCATCGCGAGGTACCAGTCGCCGAAGTCCCCATAGAGCTTCTTCAGGTACCGCGCCGCGGCGCGCGTCGACTTCTCCGGGTCGAGGCGTTCGTCGACGTGGCCGTCGCACCGCAGCCCATACAGACGAGCGGTGCCGCGCATGAACTGCCACAGGCCGAGCGCACGGGCCGAGGAAAGCGCGTTGTAGCGGAAGCCGCTTTCGACGTGGCCGATGAAGACCAGGTCCTGGGGGATTCCCTCTTCACGAAAGATGCGCCGCGCCATCGCCAGATAACGCCCCGAACGAACCAGACTGCGCTCGAAGTTCTTGCGCGCCTTTCCCTGGAAGACATCGATCCAGGTCAGGACCCGGCGATTGACGACCACCGGGTAGTCGAACAGGTCCTCGCTTGACGGCAGGTGCGCCTGGGTCTCCGCGGCGAGGCTGTCGGAGATGTCAGGCAAATCCGCGATGGCTTCATCGAGGGTTCCCAGGGGCCCGACCGGCACCGAAAGGCTGTCGAGCAGCCAGTCGGAGTCCTCGGTCAGCAGCGAATCGACGACCTCGTCGAACGAGGCCATGGGAGGGAGCGAATCGGTGTCCCAGGCCTCCTCCTCGCATCCGTTTGTTCGGCTCAAGCCGATCGGAAGATCCTGGAGTTTTCGCGACGTTCCGCACCCGGTCACCGCGGAGAGCAGCAACAGGCAGGCAAAACCCATGATGAGTAGCTTCATGTGGGCAAGATAAGCGCTTCGCGAGGCTCGCGCAAGTTCGGATGTTCTCCGGGTCAACTTATTCGGATACAAGGAGTTCCCTTTCTGCGCCCGCGCTCCGCTCCTCCGGGTTCGAGGAAGCCCGCGGGGATTCTGAGACTGGGGGCTCCCAAAACTGGGGGACTCCCGAAGCCCGGGGCATGGCCGGGTCCGGGGGCCATCAGCCGGCGCTCTCGCCACCGGGGGCTGCCTGGCAAGCAGGGCAGATTCCCACGTACTGGGTGATGTGGCTGGTCAATTGAAACCCGCAGCTCCCCCGGATCTCCTTGGCGAGTCGTTCTTGGGCGTCCAGCACCGGGCATCCGGAGGTCTCGGCAACTCGCCCGCACCTCTCGCAGACAATGTGGTGATGGTGAGGGGAATCGGGTTGAGTGCACAGCCCGACGCGCATCGCGCGGCCCGGGAGATGGGTTGCCACAAGCATGCCCGATTCGATCATGCGGTCGATGTTGCGGTAGACGGTCACGCGGTCGGCGCGCACGGCCCGGGTGCGCAAGGCGGCGGTGATTTCATCCGCGGTCATGTGACGACTTTCGCGCGCGAGGGTGTCGAGCAACGCGAGTCGGATGCGGGTCACCTTTATCTCGGCCTGGCGCAATTGACTGCGGTACGGATGGGCTGGCTCCATGGTCCCTCCGGGTGGTTCCGAGTCCGTTTCTCCTTGAGTCGATGATCGTCCAGCTCGCTCGGCCGGTCCATCCGCCTTCGACGCGGATGATGCCACGGGACCCGCTTTCCGGCCGGCGCGGCGGGCCGTCCCCTCCGCTGCTCAGGGCCCAAAAAACTGAAGA